>NZ_JBHZOZ010000010.1:0-149126 GCF_042787865.1 Priestia sp. YIM B13486
CCCATCGACATGCTCTTTATTACCTGGACGTGATGCAGAGCGACATTAAAATTGAGGATTGCCAAGTTGTGTTGCCCATCGACATGCTCTTTATTACCAGGTACAATACAGATTGATGTAGAATTAGAATAGGGGGAAACCATGTTATTCTAATCAATATAAGTTTCTCAATTAATGCTACATAGACATACTTTGAAATCCTATTACTATCAATAAAAGGAATTTGGTAAAGTACCTTTTACAAAAATGATGTAGCCTTAAAACATTATAACTACTAAAAATCTCTAATTCCCAGTAACTTATTAGTTAGCAAACCATTTTTTCTAAAGAAAATTGGTCTACAAAGGACTTCACTTTACCATATAGAATTCTACATATAAAAGGAGGGTGTCGCTATGGAAAACGACACAACAAGATCTGAAAAAGCATATTGGACAAACGAAGTTGCTAAAAGATTAGATATAGCAGTTACAACAGTACGCAAGTACGCTACTTTGATGGAAAAACATAATTATAAATTTATACGTAATGAGCATGATCAAAGGGCCTTTTTGGAACGTGACATACTTGTTTTAGAAAATATTCAATCCCTAAGTAAATCACCTGGTATTACATTAGAAGAAGCTGTAAAAACTGTCCTCGAGGATATCCCTAAGACACCCGTGTCGACACCCGACATAAAGGAGAATGACCAGTTACAAGCTATAATTAAACAATATGGTAATGAATTTACTACACTAAAAAATGAGAATGCTGAGCTAAAAAATATGATGTTAGAATTACAGGATATGATGAGGGAGCAAAAAGAATATATTGCTGTTTCACTTGAAAAACGTGATAAACAAATTACTGAGTTTTATAAAAAGACTATTAAAGAAAAACAAGAGAGAAAAAAAAGTTGGTTCCAGCGTCTCTTTAATAATTAATTACTATTAACCTGATCTTGAGCTAAAGTAATAGTTCAATCAAAACTGTATCGCCCACCGACATAGTATTTTTCCCTAAATAAGATATAATTTAGGATTAAAATAGTAGTTAGTTATTCATATGTCGCCCTGCGATACAAAATCACACTATAAGTGCAACATAAGTTGAACTTAAAACAATGACTAGTTATTCATATGTCGCCCCGCGATACAAAATCACACTATAAGTACGACATAAGTCGAACTTAAAATAACAATGAGCATTCATATATCGCCCTGCGATATACGCTCCCTCCCACAAGTTGAACTGTAGTTCAACTTGTTTTTTTTATACAAGCAAGTTTAAAGATCATTTGTCTTACTAAATGATCTTTAAACCCTAATTATTTAATGTTTAGAGATACTTAAATCTCTAAAATCCACGTTGTATGCCTAGTAGAATACTTTTGAATGTAATATAAACTAAAATTTAACTTTAATACCAAGAAAAGGGGTTATAAATGTTACAGTCATGAACTTATTTTTATAAAAAAATGGATGTAGAAGGGGGTTATAAAAGCTGAGAGGAATAAACAATATTATTTCTAATAGATAAAGGCTTATATATCTTTCTTTTTTAGGCAGGGTGAGAAAAAATCACACTACCCAAACTAATCTTTTCGAATTAACATAGAGAGAGAGTAATGAATCTATTACCTTTGAACAAACCCTGTCTTAAACATTTCATTTTCTAATTAAGTACTCTATTCTCTAATAGATTCATTTCTACGTAGATATGTAGTTAAAAATAATTGTTTTAAGAGATATTATAATTTTTATTGAATTTTGAGACGAGTTAACGCTATAATAAAACTAACAAAAAGGACCGGAATAGAAAAAAGACTTCAACTGTTTAAGAAGTGTTGACCGCACTCTTAAACCGTTCCCCCTAATGACGGTAGGGAAAACACTTGTCGAAGTCTCTTGTTAATAGTTTCATTTTTTCTATAAGATAAAACTTATGTTTTTATTTTATATGAAATAGCTATCTATTTCAAGGGCTTAGTTCATTAAAATCAAGGCATTGTTTTCCTTTTTCCAGGGAAACAGTGTCTTTTTTGTGTTCCTTAAAGGAGACGATGAACAAATGACAAAGATCTTGACCTGTTATTTAAAAGATGTAGATACCTTCAATGGACGGTTCAAATGGTTATGGACCCACAAGTCCACACTTCGGAAAAAGAAAGAAGAGTTTTTAGAAAGTCTTCGTGCCCACTTTAAACAACAACAATCTGCTATACATAAAGAATTTCCTAAAAAGAGAATGGAAATGCTCGATCATGTCATCTATAACCTAGTGGCTACGGGCATTCAAGCGATCCGTTCTGAAACGCTTATGAAGAAATTTAATGTTTCCAAAAGTACCGTTTCTCGTTTTGTACGCTCGTTAAAAGCGACACCGTTTATCATTGTCGCTCGTTACATTAAAGAAGATACAACAGGTACTCATCCGGACAGTTATGTATTTATCCTTAAAAGTCATAAGAACTTTCATCACATTTGCGACGAAATCTTTTTTGCCCATGATACAACAGGAATACAAACGCTTCAACAAGAAGAAATGACCACTCCTGTGACACGTCCTGTGACGCATCCAGAAAGTACTGAAAACGTTGATACACCAAGCTTAGAGGCCGATAAATCACCTGATGCCTTTATTAACCTTGATTTACCTGTAAATCATATAAATAATCATTTAATATCTGTTTCACAGGCTTTCAGCTATATTAAAGGTGTGCCAAAGAAAGTTAATCAAGTCTATGCAGGTAAGTATGGACATCAACTACAAGACTTTTATGCTCGTATTCAAAATGCAGCAAAGGCAGTAAAAAGAGATACAGAGACTGAGATTAAAAAAGAGCAAGTACATGATATTGCGTATACATCTATTGTGGGATTAGATAAATATGTCCATGAAGCCAATCAACAAGGCAATCCGTTATCCCTACGGGATATGTGTCGATTAATCTATCAAATTGCGAAAAATCAATTCTATGATTTAACAAAGCCTAAAGACCAGGATTATTCATCAGTATACGCAAACCAACAAGAAGTTATACATAACGAAAGCAAAGAAACAACATTGGCTACACCAAAACGGATTATCCGTAAGGAACTCGTTCCAAATTGGTTAAAAGCTGAACAGCAACAAGAAGAAGCTCCAAAAGAAACAGAGATATCTTTGGATCAACAGCTTGAAATGATCCAGTTAAAGCAAGATTTAGGACAAGAACTCACGCCAGAAGAAGAGAACTTGCTGCAGGAGCACAGCTCTACGTATAGTTTGTTGGAGATAGCTCAGGTAAAACAAGACCTAGGACAAGCTTTAACACCAGAGGAACAAGAATGTTTGCGTCAACATAACCAGCTAAAAGACACAGCTTCCTAATCAAAAAAAGTAGAAATCTCTTAGAAGCTGATGTTTTAATAGAATTTGTTTATTTAGAACTGTGTTCTAAATAAACATTAACTAATCATCTACGCAGGAGGAGACTATTATGCCACATAAAATTACGTTAACCGGATCAGCCACAGGACCACTACGAGAGTACGATCGCTATGTTGCCTTTGATATGCGTGAAAAAGGGTCACCATCTGCGCCTAAAGGGTTAAAGAAGAGTACCTTTATTTCGTATACGGTGTTTGTTGCGAAGAAAGCCTTTAATAAAACCGGGCTTACAAAGAAAAGTATCATGCATGAAAAGGTTTTAATTCAAGGGGAACCAACGTTAGATATTCCGATAGATGAATGCCCTGGTGAAGTAGGGGTCATCTGTTTTCAAATTACGGTTCTCCCGAATAAAAATGACAAAGAGAAGAATCAGCCAGAAGAGAAAAAAGAACCTAAACAAGAGGCATCTGCGCCTTCTGAAACACAAAAGAAAACGGAATCTACTAAACAGGAAGGGGCGCAAGCACCTGTTTCTCAACCTCTAGCAAAAGAAGAGAAGAAAGAAGTAAAGCCTATTCAGCCAGAAGTACAACAAGCGCCTACAGAAGAGAAAAAGGCTGAGGAAAAAAAGACAACACTATCCAACCAACCGAAGGGAACTCAGGATCTAGTGAACTTTGATGATATTATCGTTCCTGATGAGTTCTTAAAGACACGCCCAAACCCTGAAAAAACGCAAAAAGTGATCGATTTTGTGAAGCGTACAGGGCGCTTAGATGAGCCATTGACGATTGAAAAAGGATCGAAGATCTTAAAAGATGGATACCGTCGTTATGTCGTAGCCAAAACGGTCAAAATGGATCAAGTTCCTGTTGTATATGAGTATCAAAAGTAAGAACGCAAAGAAAAAGTAACGATTGTTTATCGTTTCACTGACAAATTAGACAAAAACAGACTAAACAAAGTGATAACCTATGTCCAATAGATAAAAGGTAAATGAAACAGGATTTAATCTCTGTTTAGGTAAGATGAACATCTTCATTACTATTCTCTATACGTAGCTTTCTATACATCTAAGTCGCGAATTGGAGGGAGATATAATGACTAAAAACCAAAAACTGTGGACGAAGGAAGAAGATTTATTTCTAAAAGAACAATATGGGCGGATGACACTCCAAAAAATTGGTGAATGTTTAAATCGTAGTAAAGAATCGGTTAATAAACGGGTCTCACGACTACAACTTCGCAACAACCAGAATGGCATACGCAAAAAATGGTCCCCTGACCAAGATACGTTCTTAAAAGTAAATATTAATAAGATGAACAATCGAGAGATTGGAAAACATTTAGGCAAGAGCCTATCTTCTGTTGCGAATCGAATTAGACTGTTAAAATTAGTACGAAATACGTCATTACGCAGATGGACAAAGAAAGAGGATGAATACTTGGTAAAATGGTATGGAGTCAAGTCCCTTGACCAAATATCTAGACGCTTACAGCGAAGTACACAAGCATTAGAGTCTAGATTATATCGTTTAGGTATACGTGGCGTAAGAGCTCATCTAGGGAATGTTACAGTATATGAACTAGCAGAGTGTCTCCAAGTTGATGTTCATACCATTTATAATTGGATTCAGAAAAGAGAATTGCCCTATAACATCTTGAGAGCAAACACACGAACATTTTTAGGAATTGACGTAGCAGCCTTTTGGAAATGGGCACAGCAGAATAAGGAACTTATTAATTTTTCTAAGATATCCCTAAATACTCTTATTCCAGAACCCGACTGGGTAAAGGCACAAAGAAAATATGATTATTTTAATCGACCTAAATATGAAAATAAAAAGTGGACTGAAGAGGAAGATGCCCGTCTATGGTACATGTTTTATCAAGAAGGTCGTACTCAACAAGAAATTGGCCAACTAATCGGTAGATCAGCCCATGGAATTCAACGGAGATTACACCGACTACGGAAAAAGAAGTTACCTCAATAAATCCTACCTTTTTTTAATCGTTTTTACTGCTCTCACATATTAGTCCTTTACATTGCACATTCATTTTGTGAAACAGCCTTTTTTATAAGAAAGGTAGCCCTATAGAAGCATAGAAATTCATGTTATGCTTAAAAATATTATATTTTACACTTTACTATTATCTATTGTTTTATTCCATAAAGGAGAGGACTCTATACGGATAGATGGGGTTCTCTTTTCTCCTTCACTGATTAAATTGTGTTTTCTGGTCTGATAATTTATGAATTGCTGTTGTTAACAATGTTCTTACTTTCTCTTGGGCAGACTGCTTTATGACAGGTTGTTTTTTATTTTCTATGATACTCAAAAACTATTCATACCTATAACAAAGACCGCCCATTACTTATGAGTTTATAAGGCGGTCTTAACTGTATGTATGCTATATGATTATTCCAAAAAAGTCGACAGGATACACGAATCGGCTTATTTTCTTCTATTCTATTCGAAATTTGACTCCTTATGCCTACTTTTTTTCTTTTCTTAGGTTCAAAAAGGTGAAAAATGGACAGGCTAGTAGTAAAAGAGGAGTGTGAGATGAATGTCCTGGTGGAAGAATCCCAAAAGAACAAAGTTTGGTAAATTCTTAGATAAAGAAGGTATTACGCAGATGGATTTTGCGGATCGCAGTGGTGTGAGTAGAAATACAGTATGGCGTCTATGTAATGTAAAGGGATATATTCCAACACCTGTGGTCTTGAGAAAAGTTATGCGTGCCGTCATTAAAATTGATCATCGTAAAGATTTTCATGACTTTTTTGACATATAACCCCCATGATGTTTAGTTATAACATGGGGTTATGTTTCAGTTGGAAAAGTATACTGTGTACCAATGATGCGATTTAGAATTAATTCAGTATGTAGGATGTTACGAATAGAACCTTGGTCAGATGACAGAGAAATCATACCTTCTTCACCAACCTTTGAAAGAGTACACAAGTTTAGTACATGTTTTTCATACGTTGCAGTTGCTTCATATGCCTCTCCGCGAATTTCAAATTGAAAGGAAATAAATCCGTTTCTTACCTTTTTAAACCTCTTTAAATTGGCGATATCGTTTTCTTTTAAGCTAGTGGCATCCAAAGCTTCCATCCAATTTCCCTCTTTTTCTGAAGGCATACTTAGAATATCAAGAACATCCTGATAAATACGGATTGCGAGTTCAAGTTGTGCAACTGGCTCAGGATCTTCTCCATAATTCTTACTTATTGATTTTAATTGAACTTCTAGAGCCTTCTTTTTAGCTTTAATAAGCTTTATTTTATCTTGCATATCAAGAATCCTCCATTAGCTAAATAAACGCGAAAAAAATCCTATTTTATACTTTGTTTGTTGGTTTTGTTAGTCTTGTAACTTTTTCTGTAATAATTGAATACTTTCCATTATGAGTTACTCACGTTGAATAAGTGTTTCGTTCAGTTGTTCCTGCCAATTTTTCTGTTTACTTTCTTCTTTTGATATTTCTTGCTGTTTTCGAATGTTTTCCTCTTGTTCCGGATAAAAAATCCCCTCCATAATAGACAGAATAGGTAGCTTTCCTTTACTTGTCTACTATAAGGGGAGCATACCATACTATATCAATTCAAGGTAGATTTTTTTATTTATCATATTAGGTAAGACTAATTTTAATTTCACCAAGAGAAGGGAGCTTTTCTTTACTGTCTTGTAGAATTTTTATATTTCTCCATAAGATCATGATTACTTGCCACCTGTACAATGAGGATTTAGTCTGAAGATACTGCATAACGAACGGGCGTAATTGAGATAACGGAAGGAAAGATGGTTGTTCGATCTTCTGGCTGTCAATGTAAGGATCTCCATTCATCTGAAAAGAAAAAAACTCCTTATAGAGATTAATCTTCGTCTGCATTTTCTGCTCATTAATTTTCTCCATGATTATATTTAATTTCCTTTTGATATTATCCAACCGTTCATCAGTTCCAATTGAATTTCCAATCTTAAATTATTTCAATTTATAAATATTATTAATATCATTATGAATTACCCTTATGACTAAATTTAAATTACAGGAATTCATATACGCAGGATATTTAATTAGGAATCCTGAATATATGAACTTAAAAACATAATGAAAGTAGGTGACTTTTATTTATGTTAGTAGGTGAAATGCTTAATATGATTATAAATAAAGAAATAACAATTAATGAATTAGCTACAATGTATAGCGTTACTGATCAAACGATCCAAAGAAAGATTAAAAAATTAGGCTATGAATGGGACAAGAAAAAGTCCACTTACAAATATATAGGAAAATCACCTCAACCTTTAGACACTGATTTTAGTACATTATTTAGGAAAAAACAGGCTAGTAATTATAAGCACAGTCAGGTTAAGAATAAAGACAGGAAGAAAGCCAGTTACAGCAAGGGCACTAGTGACATACTAGATGTCTTATTGATAAGAACGAAATCGCCACCTAAAAGAGTATATCAAGGCTTTTACTTCGATAAAGACGTATTAAGTATTATAAATAGTGTTCCTAAAAATTATAAATCTGAACTAGTGAATGAAGCGTTAAGAAAAGTATTCAAGGAGAAAGGATTACTCTAATGAAAAAAGGGCACCCCCTTGGAAAGGAAGCACCCCGTGTCAATTAAAACGTTGGACCTTTATTATAGCATGGGTGGCCCTCGAAAAATTGGAGGGTCTTATCATGAATCAAAGCTAAAAACTATTAATGTGTATTGAAAATATCTTGAGTGAAGCGTCTGATTTAGTTGATGAAGTTGCTCGATTGAAGAGTGTAGAAGAATGTAAAATCCTGAAGGAGAAAGTCTCCATGAACCAACTTACTCAAGCAGAACAAAAAGCCTTTGCTCTTGCTATTGATGGTCTCTCTACTTTAGAAATACAAGACATTCTTCATAAAGAAGAGTGCACGATTAAGAACCAGGGAAGAAATATCTTAAGGAAGTTGAATACACCATCTATGACAGAAGCTGTTCAACAGTTTCAAAATTTGCGTCAAGAGCCTCCACAAAAACTAATACGCACCTCTTAACTATAGAATAGCCTTAAAGGTTATAATAGCAGGCTTAAGCCTGCTTTTGATACGAGATGTATCATTTTCTATACATAAATGTTTCATAACTGGTGAAACATTTATGTGAATGATTTATATCTTAATTGAACACACTATTGAAAAGATGGAGAGATGTTCATTCTCAATTCTTCATTGTGTACTATGAATAGTCTAAAAGAAAAACTTACTGTTCAAGGAGCAGTAAGTTTTTCTATTTTAAGCTGTGTATGCTATACAACCTTAGTTAACATAATGGATTTTATCGGTAAGAAGAGTTCCCTACGTAAAGGTTCTTGTTATTTTTATATTCATCAACTAAAAAAAGGTATTTACCTACTTATATCTAATCTTATAAAAGACCAAGTTCATAAAAGCTAGGTTATTCTCCTAATATTAATGTACTTGCTTAAACAAATGATATGAATAAAATGAAACTAATCACAGCCACTCCAATAAAATTAAATCCAACACAGAAAAACTCTACAAAAGTCGTAAATGTAGTATGTAGAACCATTGCTGTAGAACATGCCCAGAAAGAAAAAATTCAATTAATTGGATTTGGTATATTTGAAATTCGAAAGTGCACAAAACGAACAAGTCGCATTTTCAAACGGTTGATACAACGCTGATTCTTGTTTCAAGAATAGCTTCTCCTAAAGCAGGGAAGGAATCAAAACAAGATGTTAAATAACCTCGCGTACCCAAATAGGAAAGAAAAGTGCCTTGTTTTGATTTTCAGAAAGGGATACAAGTTTATAAATTAAATGTTTATTTGCTTTTGCTGCTGGATATATGCTCTGCCCCTTCAATCAAATCCGTTCACAACGATACAATTACACTATTTCATAGACTTTTTGCAGTTCACGTAATATCTTTTATAAATACATTCAAGGGGGAGCAAATCGGATGTCGCAAGAAATGGAATTATTGAATAAGGGAATTCATTTATGTAAGGAAATTATAGATTTATTAGAAAAAAGAGAGGATAGGAGCGTAGGTTTTAAACAATTAGTTACAAAAAATGATTTCCATCCCTTACCTTTGGAACATAAGAAAAAATAATCTCCGGTAAATGACATAAGTCATGGACTTCCTGAACGACAGTATTACTTTGTTTTCTTTTCTTTCTTCACAAAAAAATTCGGATTATGCGTAGACCTATCTACATGCAGGTATTCTTCATAAACTGTCATAACCAAAGGTTTATAAGCTTAAACGCTGGGTATTATAAAATCAAGACGATGTGTTAATGGTACCGCCCATGGGAGGGTGTGTTCACCTCATTCTGTAAAAAATGGCGCTTAAAACGGCGTCATTTTTTATTTGTAAATAAATTTATAGCTTCAAGAGCGAGGCTTACATTTATATAAAAAAGATAAGTAGATTCGGACCCAATGGGATCTATTTCACGTAAAGATTCAAAAAAACCAAATGAAATTCCCTTTATTTTGAACAGGTTGATTCTATTGGACTCTCTCATCTAATTTAGATTTATATTGGTGGATACACGGCCTACCAATTGTGTGAGCAATAGATAATTCCCCACCTTCCATCATTTCTATGTTTAGACGGTCACTTACAGATATTTTGAAGTTTTTGTACGAGAACCTTATTATGCATATAGGCAGTTCCTAATAATCTTTTAGTAGAGTTAGTAATAAGAAAGAACCTTAGAAAGGTCCATTTAATTTAAGTTTAAGGTGCCTTTATTGGGATAATATAATAAATAAGCTAGGTTTAATCTTAATCTGGTTTATTTTCTATATTGTGGGAGGAAACAAAATGGAACACGGTAAAGTGAAATGGTTTAATGCTGAAAAAGGATTTGGATTTATCGAGCGTGAAGGTGGAGAAGATGTGTTTGTTCACTTCTCAGCTATTCAAGGGGAAGGTTTTAAATCCTTAGATGAAGGTCAAGATGTGACTTTTGATATCGAACAAGGGCAACGTGGCCCACAAGCGACAAACGTACGTAAAGCAAAATAAAAACAGACTCTATTTTCAGAGTCTGTTTTTATTTTAAAAGTCCTTTTTACCAGAACACATTGAATAGTAATTGTTATCCACATTTCATTAATTCTTCTTCAAAGTAAAAAGTACTTGGGTATTTATCGACTGTGTAAGAGTATCTTTTCATGTTTTTTACATAATGACTTTTTATGATTGTAACTAATTCATTAGATGCTCTTATAATTACTATTTCTCCATTCGTAAATATATTTTGGCTCATATCTTTGTCCTCCCTAATACCAGAAATAATAAAATTTTTATTTTTAATTGCCTTCGGACATAATTTAAATCTTCTAAGTTGAGGTTGAAAAATAAGGAAAATAAGCGAGTGAGGGAGGGAAGAGAATCTTTTGATAATAATTATGAGGGAGAAATTCAAGAAAAGAAACTGTTAGGAGACAAAAAGTTTCAACAAACCTTTCTTTATAAGTTGGTAATTGTAATGTATATTAAACCCACTACAATATATAAAAATATGAAACTTACAAAACATCCATATGATCGTTTATTCTTAGTTCGTTTATTCATTATGTTACTCCTTGCGCTATGTACTAAAGATTACATTATATACTGATATATGGAATGTTTGCAAAAAAATTAAAAGGTTATCTTATTATACCACTAATGTAAAATACTCGAACTGTATGTTGTGAAAAAATATTATTGCGATAGCTCATTTAGAAAAGAATTAATTAGATCGCTAAAGCCAAGAAAAAGTCTGTTGAGGGAGAGAAAACAATGGAAATCATGGTCGGTCAAAAACGTAGAATTACATAGAATACACTTAAGATCATCCTAAATAAAAAGTATCTCAAAAGGACTAAGCAAGCCAATGTAACAACGGGAGTGGGTTTCAAACGAATCGGTTATTACAACAACACTCTTGTAGGATCTTCTAAAGCTCTCATAAAGAAATCGATAGGAGTAATGAGTTAGTCTATAGGAGTTGAAAAAAGCATTAAAAAAGTGAAAGAAGATACCCCTGAGGGTTTGAAAATCGGTGAAGGTTGAAAGTTCGGTGAATTTGTAAAAATCGCTCTTATTGGTTACAACTTAATGGGAGACTCCAATGCATCGATTCCAACACGATAGTCAGGCTTGTGACTTATAACGACCTAGCTTTCGGTTGCTCCCATATAGGGGTAAATAAAAAAGACGCTCTGCCAGGAGCATCTGTGTGATAAAAAAGAATTTGTTACAAGGTAGTCTCATTATACACTACTACTTGTGAAATTAAACTAGGAATCTCTTCCCAGTAAAATCTAACGCAAAGGATTTAGCCGCATCCTTTAACACATTTGTTTCTTTTTTCTTCTCCATAGTATCCTCTCATATAATCTATACGAATTAACTGTATGAAAGTTTCATACACAATGTCTAGTGAACAAAGGCAATTTTATTAAAAATACAATATAGAAGGTTTTATAATCTAGGGAAGAATTATAGAATAAAATTACTTTTTAAATACAATATGGAATTAAAGGTGCAAAAATACCTTTACTTTATTATCCAAATTATTTATAATTTACAAGTCGATTAGTAAGTTAATCACCACTTACTAAAAAGCAATCGCTTTCTCATGCTAGGCCAATGCGGAGAGAAAGCGATTGTTTTTTATTTATAAAGAAACAAATACTTACTTTGTTAAGCTTACCTTATGTAATTCATTCAATAATTGATCAATGGACTGACTAACTTGAAGTGTACTTTCACTGCTTATACCTTCTTCTCGTGCCACTTGAATCATATTCTCCTTAGCCTTTTCTATCTCTATAAGTAAAGTTTGTTTTAGAACACCCTTATCCTCCTGCAATATCTCTCCCACCCGTTTACTAAAAGTGTCAATTCGTCAACTTATTTAACAATAAATGTATTATCCTTCTATTTCAACACCCAATATAAAATAAAGGCGGGGTATGGTTAATAATGCGTACTTAAAGGATTGAAATCCAGGAAAAAGGGTTTGAATAGTCATTTTCTTTTTGTAATTCCATAAAAAATACAGAAAATTTTACATAAATTTGGTATTATTTAATTGCTGTAACATTCATATTTCAACGAGTGTGAAATCAGAAAAACTGCCTCATTCCTTGTGTGGAGGCAGTTTTTTTATGTTGGTCGTCATTACGTCAGATTGATTTTAATCCCACCAGATGATGCTGACTTTAATGGTTTTGTATCTCTTTGCTGTTTAGCTGAACTTCTGTATTTCTCCATAAGTTCATGAATACTTGCTACTTGTATAATGCGGATATGTTCAGAATTAACAGCATAGCGAACAGGCGTAATCAACATGACAGAAGGGAAGATGGCTACTCGGTCTTCTAGCTGCCACTGCAATGCTTTCCACTCATCCGAAAAGAAAAACTCTTCATAGAGATTAATCTTGGCCTGCATTTTTTGTTCCGAATACTGATTTCGTTGAATTTCAACCCAAAATGGAGATCCTTTAAAGATACAAAAGAGATCCGGTTCAATGCCTCCTTTTCTTCCAGTGGGCTTATCTTCCACAATGACACTCTTGGGCATACTATACAAACACATCTGCTTATAGATATCCAAGATAGAAAGGAAATGTAATATTTTTTGAGAGTTCTTTTTAATCTTCGCATCCACAGGTAAATAGACCGTCGGAGAATACTGCTGTGTACGTTCAACCAGCCCTAATCGATATAAACGTACCATCACGCTATTGCATGCATTAATAGGCGATTTCAGCTGTTTAAAGAAGAGTTCCACTAATGAGTCTCGGTCCACAGCTCGAAACTGATTGATAAACCCAATGATGTCTTTATCACGCTGAGATAACCGAAAGCTCATCGTTGTTCCTCCTTCTCTAATAACCCAAAGATAGGCTGTGGTACGACCTCAAGCTGAGGTTCAGGGTCTTTTACACGTGTTTTATAAGGAGAAAGTATTTCCTTGCAAGCTTCTTCATCTAAGAAATAGGCTTGAAACTCTTTCACGTCATCAATTTTAATTTTCATGCGTCCCCTGGCTGCAGCATCGATTTCCTCAGCCCCGAGTACTCCAGCTACTTTCGCATTTATAGCATCAGCTTGCCTCCCAGAAATCCGTACCCGTAAATTGGCCTTTAACGCAGAGTTTAATAAATCAGCATCAGGACGCTGCATCGCAATAATGGTATGAACGCCTAACGCACGGCCTTGGCTGGCAAACTGTTGGATCATCTCTACAAGCTCCATTTCTCTCTTCACTATGGACATTTCATCAATTACCACAACGATACGAGGGAGTTTAAAAGGTAGCCTGCTTATATGTGTGACCCCATGCTCTAACAATAAATCGCCTCGTCGATACATTTCAGCGCGTAATAAAGCAAAAGGTTTTCTCATATCCTTGGCTTCAAAGCAAAGCGCATCCACATGCTCAATCCCATGAAACAGCCCTAAATCAGCGCGTTTGAGATCTACTAGGACTAATCGTAGATCTTCAGGAGAGGCATACTTCACCCATGTGGTCAGAATCACACGCATTAAGCTGCTTTTTCCAGCCCCAATTTCGCCAGAAATTAACAAGGTTTCTAACTCCGCAAAGTCCCATGAGACGGGATTTCCATAGATATCTTGACCAATGCAGACTGGGAGTTCCATTTTTTTAATATGATGATGGAGGGCTCCATAGCTGTATTCAAGCATCTTAGGCAGGTTTTTGTGATGGACCGTGATACTAAAATTCTTCAGACTGCCGTTTATTTCGATATTGCTGCCTAATACTTGTCGTAAGACCCATCTTTTTTTATTTAGAAGTTCAGGATTGATACCATTTAGTAAGGAAAAGGCGTACCGAGTGTACGTTTGATGGTGATCGATTCGATGAATCTTTGGAAACAGATAGGAGGTACGGTCCCCACGTTTCACCACCTGGTAAATCTCTGCCGTACGAAACGCTTTAAGCAATTGGCCACGCAATTTTAGTTTTTCAAACATCTAAATCCCTCCTCAAAACATAAAGGTCACAAAAAAGTAAATTAAGGCGCTATAGAAGGTGACAGGTAAGATAAAACGCATGACCTTTGCGAACTGATCCACAAGATCAATGACACCCCATCGCTCTAATACCCGTTCGATGATAGCAACCCCTAAGACAATGCCTCCTATGGTTAGAATAGTAGGGTCAAGCATGGCAAATGGACTAAACGGAACAAACGAATAAGCATTAAAAGGACGAGGTTTTGTTGAGGGTTTAGAGGATGGTTTATGGAAGAAGTTTCGAAAAGTAATATAATGAGTTTTTCTCATGTTGGTACCTTCTTTCACTCGTTTAATTTTTTTGCTTTTTCAGTATCAATTATTTCAGCTCACCACATCCGGTCGCCCCCTTCGCCTCTTCGGCTCAGCTCCCTTACAGATTCCATAAAGGGCTTCACGAGGCGTATACAGCTTGTATTAACGCGGTAGCGATACTGAACTAGCTACTAAATAGATAATGAAGTTAAGATTCTTTAGATACTATGTAGCTACTTCAGTAAGCTTGCCTGTCCAATCGAAAAATAATAAAGAACCCTTACTGCAGTAGGGGTTCAGTAGATGGTGATGTAATAGATGCTTGGTTTTTATATGCTAGGGGTTGTCCTAATAGCTTATTCTTCTTATGAAATGGACGAGACATTTGATGTTGTCCAAGTAAACAAAAATAAAGGGCAAGCAAAACTACATGATCTTATGACATAAAGAGAAAAAACTTATAGAGGGAAAAAATAACAGGATTAATGAGTTTTAGCTGGGGGTAAAGTCAAATAACTATTTCAAAAGGAGAGAGTGATTTATGGAAATTCTATGGATGCTAATTGTAGGTGGAATTATCGGTTGGCTTGCCGGTTTAATTACAGGGCGTGACGTTCCTGGAGGCATTATTGGTAATATTATCGCTGGTTTTATTGGTTCTTGGTTAGGTGGTCTGATCCTGGGAAGTTGGGGACCAGTTATTGGTGGTTTTGCAATCATCCCAGCCATTATTGGAGCAATCATTTTGGTGTTAATCGTAAGCTTTGTTCTAAGGAAAATGGGACAAAAAAAGAATCATGGTCATCATGCATGATAAATCGAAAAAAATTAAATTGGAGTGATTAAAAATGAGAGAAGAAAGTAAGTCTGTGTTAGATGATTTTGTTGAAGATAATCAATTTGAATTAGATTCTTACCTTACTTATTTGTTCGATCAAATTAATAATGATATCGAAGTTCTGTCAGAAGCTTAATGAGAAACCAGATATTTTATTATAAAGAAAAAGAGAAAAAAATAAATCAGAATATAACATAAACGGCCTTAGTAACTTTGGTTACGATACATAGGGTCGTTTATTGTTATGGAGAATGTTTAAAAATAAAGTGAAGATATCCTTCTCTATAGGCAATGCTCAAAGATTATTAATTACTTTAACTGCTGCTTTAGTAAAAATCTATTGGTCCTATATTTTGATTAAAGACCTTTCAAAGTGCGAAACAAAGGACTGTAAATATGATTAAAAAGGCGCCTCCTCTGTATGGAAAAGTCTGTCCACTATCAAAAAGAATTTATCTACCTTAATAAGCTAACTGTTTATTAAATCATTTTATAATAAAGGAGATGGAAGTGTGTTTGGATTCAGTGATATGCCTAAGTTCTTGTTTTCTTTCTTACTTGTACTACCACTTGTATCTCTTGTTCACCAATTAGGTCATTCTATCATGGCAATCTTTTTCGGAGGGAGAGTGGATTTTACAATTGGAAAAGGAAAAACCATTTTTAAATGGAAGAAAGTTAAAATAAAATCAGTTTACTTTTTGGATTCTTTTTGTGTATATGAGAAACTAAAATACGACAACCGATTTACCCATGCCTGTGTCTATGCTGGAGGTGCCATTGCTAATTTAGCCTTTATTTTCCTTATAAATGGCTTAGTTATGGCTGACATCCTTTCAGCAAGTCTCTTTTCTTACCAGTTTGTCTACTTTTCTGTTTATTATATTGTCTTCTCGCTACTACCCATCAAATACACAGAAACAAATTCAAGCGATGGACGTGCTATTTATGATGCATTGAGATATGGAAAAATAACATGTAACCCTGATTAATAAAGCTGGAATAATTATGCGAAGCGATGGGTTTGCGAAGCTATATGGGATTCCTTTTTACGTAATAAATTAGATGGTAATAATAAAATCACTTTAAATAATATGGTTAATTCAGCAATTAGTGTTGATGTTGAGAAATAATTGATATTAAAAAACCTTCTACTCCTGTCAGGTAGAAGGTCAGTTGTGTGATTGAAATGTCATTGTATACCCTGCGAGAAAGGTAACACATTTATTCATTGCCAATAAAATCATAATTTAAACAGATTACATAGGAAAACCCTCTATCCTATAGATAGAAGGCAAGGTAGAAACATATTATAAACAAAGGTAGATGACTTAAATAACTTTACATTTATTTTTATATCAAAAAGGAAATAACTTAAACAAATAAAAAACCTTTCTACTCATAGAGAGTAGAAGGTCACATGGATCACATACTGCTAAAAAAAGTTAGTTGATTATAGATTTTAAACGGAAAAATAAAATTCAAACATCTTACATAAAAAATATCAGTACGTAAAATAAATTATATTTTTTATGATGCTAGAGGTTGGGCTATTGGCCTTTATTTTTCATGAGATAGTCGAAAAGCCAAAGAATGTCCCATCAACTGAATACATTAAGTTAGAGTCACCATTGAAAGACGTTTGTATAAGGTATTGGTTATGAATAGCTATTCTATACGAACACAAATAAAATGTGATCCATATCGGATGGGTTTTGTCATAGGTAGGCTTGCGATTGGATGCGATGGAAAAGAGTATCATTCTTTAGGAGCGCAAAAAGCACATGATTGAAAGAAAGATGCCTATTTGAGGAAACGAGGATATAAAGTAATGCGCATCAGTGGTAGCAGTATTATAAACCATATACCTTAAGTTCTAAAGAGAGTTAGAAAAACATTAAATAAAAAAGAGAAGGTGAGAATATGTGTGGAAGATTTTCTTTAGCAACAGATATATATGCGCTTCAAGAACAGTTTAACTTTGAATTTAACGACGAAGTAACAATTAATCCAAGGTTTAATGTGGCTCCCTCCCAACAAATTTTAACAATAGGATCTAATGGAGGAAAAAGAATTGGAATAACGATGAAATGGGGACTAGTACCTTCGTGGTCTAAGGATAGTAAAATTGGATATAAGATGATAAATGCACGAGCCGAAGGTATTGATCAAAAGCCAAGTTTTAAGACACCTTTTAAACACAAGAGATGTTTAATTGTATGCGATGGATTTTATGAATGGAAAAAAGAAGGGGAAAACAAGCAGCCTTTTCGATTTGTAATGGAAGATGGCCGGCCATTCGCATTTGCTGGACTTTGGGATGAATGGGATAAAAATGGTGAGCCCCTTTATTCGTGCACAATTATAACCACCACCCCAAATGAAATTACACAAGAAGTTCATAATAGAATGCCTGTAATTCTTGAGGAAGATGCATATGATGTATGGATGGACTCTAAAATGAATGATACAGAGTATCTTAAATCACTGCTCATTCCTTTTCCGTCGAAAAAGATGAAATCATATCCTGTATCTACACTTGTTAATTCACCGAAAAATGATGTTGCGGAGTGTTTAGCCCCAATTAACAGTTTATAAAGAGGAGTAAAACACAGTTAAACTAAAAAAGAGAAGGTTTTTAACCTTCTCTTTTTCTATATCTTTTATGCTTAGATATTCTTCTTCATGCCATATTCCCTACATTAATGTAAGAAAACGCTACCTTTTACCAAACTTTTAAAGTGAACTGAGTTGTAGTTGTCGCATCTACCACTGATCTAGATATTCAGCGTAGTCATACATTTTATCAAGATCTATTTTTTTAAAAAAGACAACTTATCTTATGGGCTTGTCTATTCAAAATCAAAAAGAATTCATCGATCAAATGTTTGGATTATCATCATAAGCTAGTAGTTTAAAGGAAGCTGCCAATTTATATTTCTATAAAGTATTTTTTGCACTAGAACCAGTAAGGACCTTTTAATTCACTTTACAGTCTATAATCCCTATCCCTAAGGAATCATTTACATAAAAATTAGCTTCCAATAAAATAAATAGTAGTTATATTTACAGGAAGATGTTAGCAAAGAACTTCATAGACCTAGTACATATAAAGTAACTAGGTAGGGCATTTACGTCAGTCCATTAGTGAATGCCGAATTTTCTAACGAGGGAGTGAGATTGTTGAAAAAGAGAATCTGTATTATTGGTAGTGGAGTATCCGGACTGCACCTAGCCTATGCTCTAAGGAACGATTTTGATATTACGGTCATTGAACGTCAATCACCAGATCAGATTAGAAGAGGCAGAATCATGTCCACCCAGGTGCATTTCGGACCTACAAGGAATCGTGAAACACGCTTTAATGTGCTGAAATGGGGAGAACAACCCCTTATTGAAAGTATTCATATTACGATTGGAAATCAGAAACTATTTGTAGGAAAGTTGAAAGAGCCTGCATCATCTGTTGATCAACGTTTATATTACTCGTATTCTATTAATGACCTTATAGAAAAAGGAGTTTCATTCCGTTTAGAAAAGGTAGATAGAAAGAGTGTGGAAGTACTAATAAATGAGTTTGATTTAGTTATTGATTGTACAGGGAAAAATGGGCCTCTTTTGCCGTTTTCGATCGAAGAGGATCTTTCTCCTTTTAAAACTCCTCAGCGAAAATGTATCGTTGGTTATTTTAAAGGTATAAAAGCAAATACTCCTCTGGGAGTAGGCGTAACGGTTCTTCCTGAGTTGGGTGAAGTGTTTGAAATACCTGCAGTAACAGAACACGGTCCTGCTACTATAATATTCATTATGGCAATACCAAACAGTGATTTAGACGTATTTAAAGGAATAAAAAGTGCAGATGAGTTTACTCTTAAAATGAGAAGCACAGCTAAACAGTTTTTTTCTGAAATTTATAATCGAATTGATGAGAAAAATTTTTCTTTATGCGATGAAAATAGCTTTCTTCAAACTGCCCTAACACCTATTATTCGGAAGCCATATCTCATGGTTAAAAACAAGCTGGTGGTGGGCTGTGGCGATAGTGTATTTCTAAACGATCCTATTACGGGTCAAGGTTGTAATCTCTCTTCCTACTGTGCGGAACAATTGTATGAAACTCTTATGGAATATAAAAATTCTAATTGGGACGTAGAAATAGGAGAGTCTTATTGGAATCGAACGAAACAGTATGTAAAAGAGGTAACTGAATGGACAAATGCTATGACGAAACCATTACCTGAGCATATCGTTCAATTGCTATTTCAGAGTGCACAGGACCAAGTAAAAGCAAATGAAATTGCTGAATGGTTTGCCAATCCCACAAAAGCATATGAAGCGTTTACTTCAACAAAATTCATTGTTTAAAAATTATCTATTAAAAAGAAGCAGTGTACATAAGACACTGCTTCTTTTTAATTTATTGATGACGAAGTATTTCAATTTCTTCTATAGAAAGACCTGTTAATTTACTTATTACGTTGTTAGCTATACCTTCTTGAATCATTCCAATAGCCATCGCTTTTATAGCTTCTTCTTTCCCTTTTTTTTCAGCTCTTTTTAAAGCAGACTTTTCATCTAATAACGCTTTTCTTCGTGCTTCATAAGCTAATAATACTTCTGGATCTTGACTCACACGTTCCCATTCGTCCATCGCTTTCTTTAATACTTGATCTTCTTGCATCGCAATCTCCTCCAATACCTGAGTGATTTCTTCATCTTCGGATGCTTCAAGTAATAATAACCATCGTACGAGTTGATCTTCCCGTGGATCTACCTCTCTGTTACGCCATTTAATTAATAACTTAGGTAGCTCCATAAAATGAATTTCGAGCATATCCGTTAAGAGTAACTTCTGTTCTCGCTCATATAACTGAAAGGTGGAGTGATACTCATGAATATGAGATAAATAACGGAAGTTCACAATGTTAATGGTAATCGTTTTACAAAGCTCTCCATAGTCCATGCCTTCTTTCATTTGACTACTATACATTTTGGACCAGTAATAGAGCGTTCGTTTTTCCATGTCATGTTTATTATTAAGCTGAATTTCAATATTGACACGACTTCCATCTTCTAGCTGCGCGTGTACATCCAAAATAGAACGTTTATCTTCTTGATTTTCTTTATTAAAATGAGGATCTAATAATTGAACCGTTTGAATTTTCTTCTCATCTGGAAAACGGAGTGCTGCGTTTAAAAAGGCAGTTAAAATAGATTCATTTCCATGTGTGCCAAATAGTGATTTAAAAGCAAAGTCGACACGTAAATCTAATCGTTTTGTCATAATATCCTCCATCATCTCCATGTTTGTTATTAGTATACCATGGCTATATGGATTCTTTCTATTTCTCGCTTTATAGCGTAATAAAGTAGCCATCAGGCATCTTTTGTCCTTCATTATTTATAAAGACAAAAAGTTTAAAAATAAAAGATCTACAGTACGTCTGTTAAAAAAACTCATAAAAAATGACGTGAATCTCTTGTAGACAAAGCGATATAATTCATAAAAATAACTACAGTTTTAAGTGAATTGTAGCTTTATGGTTTTACTTACATTATAAAAGGCACTTGCTATATGCAAGTGCCTTTTGCTACGTTGATATTTCTAACCACCTATTATAAAAATAGATGGTAAAAATAATTTTAGATAACTTTAAGTTAAACTATAACAAAATAGGTGGCCTTGTAGATAACTTACTGTTAGTTATTGGGATATTATAGAAAAGATTTTAGGGTTTATTTACCTTAAAAATGCTCTTCCTTTGCTCCTGTTTAACGCGTTTTAAGCGCAACTCTATTTTTTTATCTAACGTTTTATGTACGATTTTGATGATTGTACATATAAATAGTAAGATTACAGTTATAAATACAGATCGCGGTACGTGAAAGCATAAACAAAGTATGGCTACAAGTAGGGATATAGCACAAATAAAATTGATTATCCATTTTCTATTTCTATGAGCTTCAAGGTTTCTTTCAAGCAACTGCTTTTGTCCTTCTTCCCTTTTTATACCTTCTGAATGATTGTGTGTAAGATTCATCGTTGTTTCTCCCCAAGAAAACTAATTTTGTATAATCTACGTATTAGTTTGTTCCTAAGATGGCGCCTTTTCGGAACAAATAATCCACAGTTTTTCCTTTTTTATTATAAATTAAACAATATTAAAATTTATAACTAATTTTTCATAAAATATCCAATGATTGAACCTAAACAGCATAGCTTTAATTGAAGTACATATTTTGTAATCTTATTTTCTTTGATAAATGATTAGTAGGTTTCATATAAAAAAGGGAACACCTGCTAACGAGGAAGTTCCCTTTTTATTTCGCTAGATAAAAATACATCAAAACAAAGATTAAAGAAATAGGCTACGGTGGGGGCAAAATTTTTTTCAAACGTTACTGTTACATGATCTATAGGAGTTGCATTGAATAAATAGGACTAGCTACCAGCGCCTACGACTAAAGTGTTGGATTTGCAGCGCTGCTCCACCATACTACTCCAGAATCAATCATAACTCCTCAATAACCTAACCTCTATAAACACTAGCACATGTATCAGGTTTTGGTTCATAATAACAATGATTTTTAAATTGACCAGATGCAGGTTGACCGTACCATGTTGGAGGGCACGGAGCATGTGGGTTAAAATACCAAAGAGCAAATTTCGCTGGGTGTTGTCTCCAATAATCCAAATTCTGCTTTGCTAATCTTTTTTCAACACCTCTCGCTCTTTGATAAAAAACATTGCCTTTTTGAACAGCTTCAAACGAAAAGTTCCCCCCCTGTACTTGATAAATGACTTGTGAAACGGTTCTTAAATTTTTAAAGTCTATACAATTTGCTGCAAGACGATTAACAATTACATTTCCGACATATAACATCCCTAGTCTTCCTTCACCTTCAGCTTCTGCTCGCATCATCCTTGCCATTAAGTTAATGTCTGCACTTCGGTAACTTACTCTTGCCATTTACTCACCCCCAAAATATAGTATGAAAAAAAGTCTATATTGATGTCATGGTTTATAAGATAGCAATGCTTAGTTTTTATATATCATCGCATTAAATAAATAGCTACTGCTTAATAAGTGAAGTTGTGATTACCTGGATACTAAGTAGTTACCACAGTAAGGTTGCACGTTTACTCCTAGGAATAAAAAGAAACGATACCGCAGTAGGTGATCTTTAGATGATTATCGAATACGTTATAGGGCGCAACATTGTAAATCGGATGCCTCAAGTTTTAAAAATACGCCTTTGCAATAAATATATCCTCTACTAGTTACAAATCTAGCGCTGATTCATTTGTACAATTTACTAATATGAAACTTGAATTTTTAAGGAGAGAGAAAATGGGAACATTATTTAATCAAACACCTAGAAAAGATTATTTTGATAATGATGCTGTTAATTTTCTTGATACAGTAAAAACTCTTGCAAGAGATCATGGCCTGACAGTTGAAGAGACCTGTCGTATTTTAGAACTATCTATGAAAATTGATGATTATGATCGCAAAGATGAACAATTAGCCGGATTGGGACGATTAATAAAAGATTTAATTGAAGAAATTTCTATGTTAAGAGAAAAGTTATAACATGATCAATTAGAAAAAACACCTAGAGAGTAAGGTGTTTTTTCTAATTAAAGAGGGTTAAAACACAGTTAAACTAAAAAAGTAAAAGTCAAATTATTTTATGTAAAACGAACATCAATTAGCTCACTAACCTCATTTTATTTTTCAATTCGAATATTTCATCGATAAAAATAAACAAATTCCCCAGGGAATCAACAAATTGTATGAAACCTGTTTTGATTATACATTGCCCGTTCTTATAATATGTAAGGCTTCAATCAACATGAAATTAATTTGTTGCATTTGCTCTTCTGTTAAAAGAGGTTGAGGTACTTCTAGTTGCTTGTTTATGACTTCCATTAAGACCGAAAATTTATTAAACTGATGCACAAACTGTGTTATAATAGTAGTGGGAATAATACGTGAATTATCTA
Source organism: Priestia sp. YIM B13486 (assembly GCF_042787865.1). NCBI lineage: Bacteria > Bacillati > Bacillota > Bacilli > Caryophanales > Bacillaceae > Priestia > Priestia sp. YIM B13486. The sequence continues at coordinate 23,534 of NZ_JBHZOZ010000010.1, forward strand.
ATGTGTTCAACGTAGCAAAAAGCCACTTGTAGTATACAAGTGGCTTTTACTTATTAGAAATCTATCTACTTTTATTTACAGTGATTAATTAAAGATAGAAAAAAATACATATAGACGAGGTGTAAAAAATGATTAATCTATATACGACAACCAGCTGCGTTTCTTGCCGAAAAGCAAAGGCTTGGCTTGAGGAACATCAAATTGATTATATTGAGAGAAATCTATCGTATGAACCTATTACAGAAGATGAAATTAAAAATATTCTTAGTATGACAGAAAAGGGTACAGATGAAATTATTTCTACAAGGTCAAAGATCCCTCAAAAGTTAAATATAGAGATTGATGCACTGTCGTTACAGGGTCTGTATGATTTGATAAAGAGCCATCCTTTTATACTTAAACGTCCTATTATTATACAAGATCGTAAAATACTGCAAATCGGATATAAAGAAGAAGAGATAAGAGCTTTTATTCCTCGGAAACTTCGTACTCTCACGATGACAGAACAGGCAGTAGTAGGTGATCATTAGAAGGTAATAGAAGAGCTGCCTTAACTTCTAAAGTAGATTGTAATAAAAGGCATCGGCAGTGTAGTAAGGTATATATTTCAGATTCTAAAAATGAGTAAACACAACTACATCTACATAAAAAGGAGAAGGGTAAAAACCCTTCTCCTTTTACTATATAATCCTCTATACTTAGATACTCTTCTTCATGCCGCATGCCCGACATTCGCGTAAGAAAATACCACCTTTTACAGAACTTTTGAAGTAAGATGAATTGCAGTTGTCGCATCTACCACTGACCTTATCCGGAAATTCAGCATAGTCATACACTTTATCAAAATCGATTTCCTGCTCCTTTATTTCTTCCAGGTTGATCACTCTTTTCTTGTTGACTCTTATTAGATTACCACAAAAATTGAGGGTGAAATTATTTTATGTAAAACGAACATCAATTAGTTCACTTAACCTCATTTTGTTCTTTAGCTCAAATACTTCATCGGTAAAAACAAACAAATTCCCCAGGGAATCAACAAATTGGATCAATCCTGTTTCTGTTATACATTGCCCGTTCTTATAATATGTAAGGCATACTTGTTTATTTGTATGTAAGGCTTCAATCAACGTGAAATTAATTTGTTCCATTTGCTCTTCCGTTAAAAGAGGTTGAGGTACTTCTGCTTGCTTGTTTATAACTTCCTGCAATCCTGTGTATTGTTCTGGCATACTCGCAAATGGGCGCCATTTTTTCATTTTATCAATACATCCTTTTAAAAAAGCTTTTGTTTTAATGGTTTTTATCAATGTAGCTATGTCTATATCGATAATCGTTTTTTGTGATCCTTACTCCATTAAAGCACCAGATTGTTGAAAATCTTACGATTACTATTTCTTACCGAACTAAAGCACCTTTTACTTTAGGTACAACCTTTCACAACCTACAATCCTTCTTCATTTAAACGTAGTTTTCTCTCATTCGGTCTATATCTACTCTGGGTGGAAAGCCAAACATTCGGGAATATTCTCGACTGAATTGTGATTGACTTTCGTATCCTACCTTGAATGCGACATGAGCTATATCTGTTGACTCTGCTAATAACAAGCGCCTCGCTTCCTGCAATCTCAGTTGTTTTTGAAACTGAATGGGACTCATTGCCGTTACCTCTTTAAAATGTCGGTGTAGCGATGAAACACTCATATTCGCTATTTCAGCAAGCTCTTCAATACGAAAAGACTCTTCATACTTATTGATGATATGATCTATAACCTCTCTTATTCTAGAGGCATTGCTACCTTCTAATACCATTTGTTCAAGCGCTTCGCCATGTGGACCTTGCAAAATCCAATAAAGAATTTCTTTTTTTAATAATGGAGCAAGAACAGGGATATGTTGTGGAGTGTCTAGCAAAGATGCTAACCTTACTACTGCGTCCAACAAAGATGGTTCTATTTTGCTAACATACATAGCTCGTTTTGCGTTCTTTCCCTGCCCAGTTTTAATATCTGTGCCATTTAAAACCTCTAAAACCTGGCTAGAGGTAAATTCAAGTTTAAAGGCTAAATATGGGGACTCGGCTGAGGCTTTGATGACTTGACCTGTAACTGGTAAGTCAACTGATGCCACAATATAATGACCAGGACCATATAAAAAGCGTTCCTCTCCCAATAATACCTCCTTCTCTCCTTGGAGGATAATGCAAAAAGATGGCTCGTTAACCCTAGAAATGGGTTCAGTAATAATGGATTCGCGGATGAGAAATAAAGATGGAATAGTGGTAGGGTGAACACCGTCCTGCTTCGAAAGGCGTTCAATGAGTTTAGCAAGTTCATGTTGCTGTTTATAGGGTTTGTTAGACATAACTTATTCTCCTTTTCTTTATTTTCGGTTCATTATACCTGATAGTTATAGATTTAGTAAGGGAGTTTGAGAGGATTAGGCAAAAACTTGATAATAATAGGTTAAGGCTTTTTTGATATTTATGACATAATTAAAAACGTTAAGAAAAAAACGATTTAAAAGAAGTTCACGACCAATCAATTGGAATAAAAGTAGCTAATATAAATGTGAGCTTATCCAAATTTTTCTATCAGGAGGCTTGTTTATGAATCGTATCGAAAAGAGTAAAGAAAAATTCAAACAGCTATTTGGTGAAGGAGTACCTGGTACACATGCCACTGATCCTGATTTCCAGGACATTCTGGGCCATTTTATTTTTGGGGAAGTTTTTTATCAAGGTAATCTGGATGACAAACAGCGTGAGTTAATCACCCTGGTGGTTCTTGCTACTAACCAGACGTTACCTCAATTAAAAGCACATGTTAGTGCAGCATTGAATGTTGGGCTAACACCTGTAGAAATCAAAGAGGCGGTTTACCAATGTGCTCCGTATATTGGATTTCCGAAAACGTTAAATGCTATCAATGAAGTTAATGAGGTATTCAAAGCAAAGAATATCGCCTTACCGGTTGAAAGCCAAAAGACGGTAGATGAAGATAATCGCTTTCAAAAGGGTCTTGCAACTCAAGTAGAGATTTTTGGAGATGTCATAAAAAAAATGCAGGAGAGTGCTCCATCAAATCAAAAGCATATGCAGGAATATCTTTCTGCTTTTTGCTTCGGAGATTTTTATACTCGTAACGGACTCGATTTGAAAACACGAGAGCTATTAACGCTCTGTATTATAAGCGCGTTAGGCGGTGCTGAAGGTCAAGTGAAAGCACATGTGCAGGGTAACATAAATGTGGGCAATGATAAGGAAACATTAATCACTGCTATCACTCACTGCCTACCATATATGGGCTTTCCGAGAACACTTAACACATTAGCATGTGTCAATGAAATTATTCCCGAAAATTAAGAGACCTTGCTGAAAAGAAAGTTGTTACCGTTAAGGTCTTTTTTTAAAAAAAGTGTATGACTCATTAGAAAAGTAGGGGGCAATTAAATGGAGTATGTAAAACTTGGTAATACAGGCTTAGATGTATCTCGACTTTGTCTTGGATGTATGGGTTTTGGGGACGCTAAAAAATGGCTTCACCAATGGGTGCTTAATGAAGAGGACTCTCGCCCTGTTATAAAAAAAGCCCTCGATTTAGGGATTAATTTTTTTGATACAGCAAATGTATACTCACTGGGTACAAGCGAGGAATATCTTGGACGAGCTCTTAAGGATTATGCTAATCGTGATGAAGTTGTCATAGCAACTAAAGTACACGGACAAATGCATGGGGGTCCAAATGGATCTGGTCTTTCCCGAAAAGCAATTATGAGTGAAATTGATAAGAGTCTTAAGAGATTAGAAACTGATTATGTAGATCTTTATATCATCCATCGCTGGGATTACAATACCCCTATTGAAGAAACGATGGAAGCATTACATGACATAGTGAAGGCTGGAAAAGCAAGATACATTGGTGCTTCTGCCATGTACGCTTGGCAGTTCCAAAAGGCATTACATGTGGCTGAAAAAAATGGTTGGACTAAGTTTGTGTCCATGCAGAACCATTTAAATCTACTATACCGTGAAGAGGAACGAGAAATGTTACCTCTTTGTAAGGAAGAGAAAATTGGTGTCACTCCATATAGCCCTCTTGCATCAGGGAGATTAACACGTGACTGGTCAGTAACAACACATCGTTCCAAGACAGATCAAATTCAAAAATCTAAGTACGATGCGACTGCGGACGCAGATCGATTGGTTGTGGAACGAGTAGCATCCATTGCAGAAAAAAATGGTATTCCTCGTACACACATCGCACTTGCCTGGTTACTACAGAAAGAACTAGTAGCAGCTCCTATAATTGGGGCTACGAAACTACAGCATCTTGAAGATGCTGTAGGTGCTTTATCGGTTAAGCTAACACCTGAGGAAATTGCGTTTCTCGAAGAGCCCTATGTGCCACATCCAATAGTTGGTCACAACTAATTGTTTTGCTGATAAATAGAAGGAAACCCAATCTTCTGTAATGGTAAGGTTGGGTTTTTCCTTACTTTAACCTTTAACTCCACCTCCTAATATTTATTTCTATGAATACTATAGATACTGCATATTTTTAGTATTGTTATCTATCTTACAAAGAAACGATACTAGATGAATAACAATCTTTGTATACTTTATATTCCCCCTTATAATACACTATTGTTTCTTTCATTCCTCTATGTTCCATGTTTCTGTCCTCCTTACGCTTTGTGGCCTCCAAGTAAGCCATTTCGATAACGAGCTGTTGAATGCTCAAGATGACTTGAAGCCCTCAGCACACTATTCTTCCCATAACGCAGCCGAATTTCATCAATCGTTTTTGCAAGAGCATAGGCTCTTTCACGCTGATCGATATCCTCAAATAAGCTCATTTGCTCCTCTTCTTCAATGCTAGTATTGGATAACGAAATCCCAATGGAGCGAATCGGCATTCCATTATCAAAATTATGTAAGATGGTTAAACAATAAGGGAAAATATCTTGGCTTAAGTTCGAAGATCGCCCCATTTTCTTTTGTCTAGAGAAGCCTCCACCTGTTTGTTTGCTGTAGCCAATCGATAAATGGATCGTTTGAGCCACCACTTGATGCATGCGTAAACGAAAACAAACATCGTCCAATAGCTCCAATAGTAATAATTCCACTTCTTTTCGGCTTGTATAATCTCGAAAGAGAATCTGACTTTTCCCAAAGGAACGGGAACTAGGAATGTACACATCCGAAATACGACTAAAATCAATGCCATTTGCATGTTGGTGCAACTCCTCTCCCATGATACCAAATTCTTTTTGTAACATTTCCTTTGAAGAAAGAGCGAGTTCTTTTATGGTATAGATGCCTAAACCGTTTAAGCGTCTTTCTGTAGCTGACGAGATCCCCCAGAAATCCTTCATTGGATGAATCGACCATAACTTAAAGGGAATATCCTCATATCGCCAATAAGCAACCCCTGTTGGACTGTGCTTCGCTTCATGATCTAAGCTGACTTTAGCCAGTAAGAGATTAGGACCGATTCCTGCGGTAGCTGTCAGTCTAGTTTTGCGATAGATCTCATTAAGTATTCGATAAGCTAGCTCCTCTGGTGTTCGAGCAAATAAATGCAAAGAAGCTGTCGCATCAATAAACAACTCATCAATGCTATACGCATGGAAGTCTTCAGGAGCAACATACTGTAACACCAAACTAGAAATATAGTTCGAAGCCTTGATGTATCTCTCCATGGATGGATTCACCACATGGATATCTTTCCTTTTAGGAATTTCAAAGAGGCGACTTCCTGTTTTGATCCCTTCTTTCTTTAATAAAGGTGTGGCAGCTAACACAACAGATCCCGACCGTTTGATATCTCCTACAACAGCAAGCCTTGTTTTCAAAGGATTTAAACCTCGTATGACAGATGAAACCGAAGATAACGATAGGTAGCCTACTAAGTGTAAAATCTGGTATGATTCCATTCTCTTTTGGGCTTTCCCCCGTTCCACACCGTGCGTGAGACTTTCACCTCACACGGCGCTCCAGCAATGCCTAAGTTTGATTTCTACTAAGTCATAAACATTTCATTGGTTTAGTTCATTAGAACAAAGTTAGTTGTTCATAGTAAGTTTTGTTAGTACAGATTGAATTGTTTCCCACAAGAAATCGCAGTTTATTTAATTTCTCGATTTGTTTATCTGTCATTTTTAGTTTGTCCACTAGCTTTTTTGCCAGAGGTTCAGTAGTTAGATGTATCAGCTTATGAATTTCTGATTTTACGAGAATAAGATTTGCGTAGTTGTCGTCCTGCGTTTCGCTCCATAATCGTTTGTGGTGACAATGCATGTCTGTCAGTTCAAGTTTTTCATTCGTAACCCCACACCTTCCGTTTTGTGCAACGAATAGGGAGATTCGATTATCATTGAACTCAATTGTTGCTCTGTCATTAATTACTGGATGTTCCCTTAGCCACCTTAATTCTGCTTCGGTCACGTTTTCCAGTCCTTTATGGATTAGTTTGCGTCCTTCTGATGTGTACTTATTAATAGCTATACGTTTACTCATAGGATTCTTATGCAGAACATACGCAAAAGGAAGAATTGGTTTTTTCATGTAAAACCTTATGGTTTTTGATCCGAGATAGGGAATAATTCCTTTGTCTTTGCCAACATATTTACCTACCCTTGAGAAACCGAAGGTGTCTGCTTTGTTAGCTCTTGGAAGCCGATTGTACATTTTCCTAGTCAAGTTTCTTCCCGGCCAAAAGAAATCTCGACTTACATGGGTGGCAATGCAATAGTAGTTGTGCGCTCCAATTACCATACTGTTGTACTTTCCAATATTCCTAATTATCTCTTGATGGCTTGCTGATTTTTGTAACTTCTTGATTTGGTCTGTTAATTTAGCTACTTGAATTTTGATAGCTTTTGGTGATACATGCGTCTCTGCCACGTATTTGGTTTTTCCCGTGGAAAGGCGCTTGCCTTTCTTGGTCGCCTTTAAGGTAAAGCCAAGAAATTCGCTTCTTTCCCTCTTTAGATTCGTCACTTTGGACTTTTCTTCAGAGATAGGAAGTTTCAATCTTTCCTTGAGCCATCCTTTACACGCTTTGTAAATTTTTTCGGCGTTGCTTCTTGTATTCGTAAATATTTTGAAGTCATCTGCATATCTCACAATGTACATTGGTTTTAGTCTGGTTTTTCTAAGTTCGACATTCTCGTGTGAACGGTTTTGCGCTCCTTGCTTTGTTAGCTTGGGCGTCCTCTCTTTTACCACGAACGTTTCCCATTGTCGGCTTATCCACCAATCAAATTCATTCAGATTGATATTGGCGAGCAACGGACTTAAAATTCCACCTTGCGGTGTTCCTTTTGTAGGATATATGGTTGAACCATCAGTCATTATAATTGGGGCTTTGAGTATCTTTCGTATAATTACTAACAGTTGTTTATCTCGTATTCCCAATGTCCATAATTGTCGCATTAGCTTTACATGATTTACTTCATCGAAGAATCCTTTAATATCAACATCTACAACGAAAGTTAAATCTTGCCGATTGATCTTTCTAACTGAATCTGCAATAGCTTGTTCGGCAGACCGATTAGGTCTGAATCCATAGCTCCTAGAGCAAAAGTGTGCTTCACATATCGGTTCCAGAACTTGCAAGATACATTGTTGGATAAGTCTATCCCAAAACGAGGGTATGCCAAGAGGTCTGGTTTTCCCGTTCGATTTTTGGATTTCCTTTCGCCTAACTTTACCTGGTGTGTAATTTCTAAATCGCATTTTAACAGACTTAACAAAACTTTCTTGAGACATTTTTTCGACAGTTTTAATGGTAATTTTATCGACTGATGGTGTTCTACTTCCTTTATTTCGCTTAATATTTCGATAGGCTAGTAGGATATTTTTCTCAGAAACGATTATTTTCATTAGTTGTCGAAAGTTTTCTTTGTTCTTTGCCCTTTGATACAAGTTATCGAAGGTCTCTGTCATACTGTAGTATTCTGAGTTCCGGATATTCTTGTCTTTGAGCCTTTTTTCCACTGAGTGTTTATTCATGGTTTGTCACCGTCCTTTGAAATTCAGTGACCTTTTTAGTCCTACCAGAATCCACGCTAGGATTTAGTGAAATCATGTTTTGACCTTAGTTATTGCCTCGTGGCTGTTCCTCCAGTTCTATTACATAACCTTCATTGGTCGTGCCACTACTTTCATCTACCATTAAAGAGAGTTATATCCTTACGGAATTTCCCCACCTAACTCGACATGCCTGCCTAGTTTTATTTCACACTATACGTTGGTAGCTTCCGACGTTCCTTTTCAGTTATCAATGATTATACTTAGGTGCTCACTCTACTCCGTGGTTTGCTCCACTGCCTATAACAGTGTAAGAATTAGGGCATTTATGATTACCTTTGTTTCCTTAAACCAAATCATATTTTCAGACCCGACTCATTTCTAAGCCGTAAGGCTATCGAAGCGTACATTCGCAAGTTCGTCAGTGATTTGTCACATTCTCACCTTATATAATCGACGGCATACATTACTCGTCCAGTTCCATCGGGTTTATTACTCCCTTTGGCTTTCGGTTACCTATAGAAAGGCACTTCGGTTTATTTTCATGCATATGTTACCCAGCTATGGTTGCCCAAGCCGTTGCTGCGACTTGAGGTTAGGGCATATTACCGCAGAAGTTTCAAGGCGTTGCCCAATCATTCCTTCTGTCACTGAAAAAGTTGTATCTCTTGTAAACTAAATTTAGACTCCATTGAGATCAATCTCTCCCCGTTAGGTTATTAGCCTAACTTTTGAAATTAACGTCTCGCACCATAAAATGCTTTCATATCAATGCAAATAATAACTCTGTTTGGTAGCTGCCCATAATCCATTGAACTAACTCCTCAATAAAGAACGTTTGTTCTCTATTATATACGAACAAACGTTCTTTATTCAATGGAATCTTTTCCCGATTATTGCTATGGGATTTGCTTTTAATAAATTTTTAGCATTAAATGTAGGATATAGATAGATCAATTTTTATCCATTATTAATTAGTAAAACTCAATATAAGGTTGCAATAAAAACAAAAATATTAAAAACTATCTATGAAATTATTAAAAGAATATAACGCTCTTATTTTGATTTTGGAGGAATTCAAATTGACGTATTGTTTTGGCTGGAAATCTGATGACGAAGTATATATTGTTGCAGATTCTCTTACATCATCGAAATCAGAAACTTCGTTTGAAAAGGAAGTAACATTATCTAGCATGGGGGAAGCTTACGGAGAATATAATTCTTATTTTATCGCAGAAACAGATACTAAAATTCATATAAAAAATAATATTGTAGTTGCTTTTGCAGGTGAAATGAATACTTTTGAAGAGGTAAAAACAAATCTAGACTTAATGGAAGGCTACCTATCCTTTAAAGAAATTATGAATTCCCTTGTAGGTATGATAGGTAAATCAGAATTAATTGTAGGGATAAAGCATGAAAAGAATACATTATATTATTTGAACAGCCATGGCTTTAAAGAAGTTGGTGATTATATAGCTATTGGTAGCGGAAATAAAGTACCGGATTTAAACAATTTAATGCAAGAATTTACGGTAACCTATCCTGAACCAAGCTATGAGCCAAGAAAAAAGCTCAGTGCAGCTACAGCTTATTTGCAAATGTTATCAATAAAAAATAATTTCTTGAATTACGGTGTGGGAGGAACTATTTGTGGTATTTGTATACATAAAGAAATAGAATGGACTGATGATTTACTGTATTTCTTTTACGATGAGAATTTTGAAGAAAGAAATTTAATAAATGTGATAATCAGGAAAAATAGTATTGTTACAGGATCAGATTTTACAGGTTTATCAAAATTATTCAAATACGCGGAAATGAACGAAACCGAATTACGAAAAATGTCTGGGTTTATTCATAAATGTATATCATCCTACACGCCTAGGTATATAGTTTTTTACAGTACGGAGTTTAATAACATATATTTCTGTGATATTTATAAGCATAGATATACAGATCTCGTAAGAATGTTCTATCGAAGGGGACATAAGGCTGCTAAAACTGAATTATTCGCTTCGCCTTTTTTATTAGAAAACTTTCTATTGAAAAATAAGAACGAAGAGAAATTTATTATTCCTTTTAATTATCTAGATACAAGTCCTGTTGATTATACCCCAAGAGATCAATTAATAGAAAATGTAAAAAATATTTGGGATGTTGATTTTGAATATGAATGTTTTGATTATCCATTAGAAAATATTCATATTCCTCTTGAAATAAGTAATGTTTTTAAATCTCAGCTAGAGGACTATGAAAACATACTCGTTGTTAATTTTGATTATTTGAAATCAAAGATTTTGGAGTTAAGAGCCTTTTACAGTGGTTTAAATGTTAGCTTTAACAGTTCAAAAATTTTAACTGGAATATGTGAAAAGATAGAAAAAGACTTTGAAATTGACAACTTAAAAATTCTTCTGTTTAGTAAAAGATATGAGTTCTTCTACGATAGAATTAACAACTTAGAGATTTACATAAAAAAGGTTGACTGTTCTTATAACGGATTTATTAAAACACTGCTTCTTAATTATTACACAAACGATAGATACTATCATTTAAATAAAATATTCATAATAGATGATAGTCCATACTTAAATGATATATTTGAAATTTTACCTGATTATAATAGAGATAGAGAAGAAGCAGATATTTTTATGATAAAAAATCAAAATAATGAATCAATGGTAGTTTATTCGCCCTATTATTACAATGCAGACATATTATTTTCTAAAGCAGTTGGGTTAGACGACGAAGCTTTAAGTCTATGGGACCCTATCGGAACACCCAAAGAAGAGTTAGAAATAATAGCTGAGTATTTGAATTGGCAAATTGATAATTAAATTTTGATCTAAATGATTTACTAATTTAGTCAGTCTAGTTCTGATAGCTGGTGACGGAATTGGTTCAACTGCGAGTTTTATAGATACAAAGGTCAGTAGAACAGTGGCAATAGACAAGCTTTTTATTAGCCAAACAACTCTAAATTTAGATTAAGAGACTTACAAATAAAATTGAAGGGATTGATAAGAAATGGTTCTAGCACCTAATAAAGCAAAAGCGATATGGCTGGTAAGAGCCGGCCGTTATGGAGATCAGGAACAAGCAGCATTAGATAATGATATTGTCACAATTGGCTGGAATGAGTTAGGGAATATTTCAAATTATAAAGATAAAGAAGCCTTTTTTACATTTTTTGAAACAACCTATCCAAATGAAAAACCAAAAGCGATTATTAACAAAGCCAATCAAGTATGGCGCTTCAAGAATGAAATAGAAATTGGAGATTTAGTTGTACTTCCTTTAAAACAGGAACCTTCTATCGCTGTAGGTGAAGTTATAAGTGATTATGAATTCACTGAAAATTTGGGACCAGATATCATTCATACTCGTAGAGTTAGATGGATTACTAAAGATATGCCACGAACTAGCTTGAATCAAGATCTTCTTTATTCTTTAGGAGCATTTATGACTGTATGCCGCATTCAACGAAACGATGCTGAAACAAGAATACCTGCTGCGGTTCAAAGCTACCTTCATAAAGTCTCCTCAGCTTCTCCTCAGGCCTTAACTACTATAGAGGAAAGTCTGGATGACAAAAGTGTAGTAGCTGATTTAGAAACTCTAGGAAAGGATCAAATACGTTCTTTTATTAATCAACAGTTTGCGGGTCATAGGCTACAGGATCTGGTTTCTGCTATTTTTGAAGTAGAGGGTTATGCAACAGTTGTTTCACCTCCCGGAAAAGATGGAGGAGTAGATATATTAGCAGGTAAAGGTCTTTTGGGCCTAGAAGAGCCACGAATATGCGTACAGGTAAAGGCTACAACAACCCCATCTGGAATTGATGTGGTGAATAGTCTGCTTGGAGTTGTAGCAAGTTATGGGGCATCCTATGGCTTAATTGTTTCTATGGGTGGATTTACCCAAGATGCCCGAAAAAAAGCCAAAGAACAATTTTTTAAGGTTAGATTATGGGACTCAAACGATCTTATTAATGCAACATTACGTAATTACCATAAATTAAATGATGATATACAGGCCAGCCTTCCTTTAAAGCAAGTATGGGTAATAGTTGATGAAGGAGAATAAGCATTACTATTAAAGGATTTGTCTATGAATTTAGGCACGAAACAACTAGGGTTGCTACATTATAAAGAAGAAAAGGTTTAAAGAAGTTTAAATCTTTTCTTCTTTATAATGTAGCCGAACAATCAATTTCCGTTTACTGTATACCACTTTTGTAATAAATAAACTGTAACTTTATCTAAAGGAGAATTTATTTTTGGAAAGAGCTCAAAATTTCACCCTAAATTATTTAATGCTAACTGTTAACAAGATATATACTGAATTATTTCATAATAAAAATGAGCAACATACCTCTAAAGAGATACCACTACTCTTATTTAGATCCATGTTAAATAAAATACATACACTAAAAATATTAGTAGATAGTAGGGATCCTCTTGTAGAAGAAAGTGCCTATAGTATAACAAGGTCTGTACTTGAGTGCCAATGGAATATACTTTATATAATTAAAGAAGATTGCGAGTTCAGAACAAAAGCATATGAGTACTTTTCAAAAATGGAGGCTGCGAAAAGCAGAATTAAAGAAATTAACTTCCAGCGTGACCTACAAGAAATGCTTTCAGATCAAAGTGAAGAAGTAGTGGATAGTCTAACAACTAATATTTTGAAGTATAGAAAAGCCCTGCAAAATAATCAGGAGGATGTTGTAAGATACTTCCAGGATATATACGGAGAAAATGCAGAATACGAGATGAGATTAAAACATGAAGAAGGGATAAAGGCTAATTTACAAGCCATGGGTAAATGTAAAGAGCTAGATCTGGAAAAACAATTCTATGACGAAGAAGTTCAGTATTTAAGACTGGACCCAAAATATAGTCATATCCGCCATGAAATTACTTTAGCCAAAAGACATATGAGATATCCTAAATGGTATTCACTTAAATCACGTCATAAACCGTACCGTAATAATTTAAAAGTATTAACAAGCTATCTTGGTAAAGATTTTTCTGCTCAATACGTAGGACTATATAGTTCACTTTCTCAAGAATCGCATGTACTAAATGCCACCAAACAACTAACATACCAAGATGGTAAAGCTGTTTTTAGAAATGTAGAAAATTCATCTATTGATTTAATGGCTCAAGATGCCTTTGGTCAAGCAATGTATTCCTTATTTGAGGTGTGGCCAAAAATTCTAAAACACTATAATAAAGATCATGAAACATCAATATTATTTGAAGGGCTAAGAATTATAAGTGAAGAAAAATATGAACACTTCTAATATAATCTGCTATATCTTTAAGGGTATATTTAAAGATACATATAGTAGCGTGAAAAAATCATATGCTTTAGGTTTTAAAATAAATGAAATCACATAAAAAAGAGAAGATTTCTATCTTCTCTTTTACTAAAACATCGATAATTATAGTTGCTAAGTAAATCACTAGTATAGATATAATTACCTCTTATTTAATAAGGCTGATTTTTAGGCAGATCACTAATTATAAGACTCCTCTGAAAAACAACCTGATCTTTTATAAATAATTAAACTTATCAAAGCAATTATTCTGAAGGATTTTCCAATCTTTTTTCAATACCCCTCCAATGTTTTTTCACTTGAGATTCCATAAGATTAATTGTAGTTGAGTCTTCATCAAAAGCCTCTTGCGCTCTAGACACATAACTCAAAAAGTTACCATAATCTTTCCTGTTTTTACCTAAATGCGAATAATTTTTGTATAGTCCCCTTCTATAGGACTTACGACCAAACTCTTTCGATTTACGATTACAAATCCTTATTTTCCGATAGGTTCTCGTATAGTATTTAAAGAGACTCTTTTCCCTAATACGAACCTCTAATCCATTAAAGCTAAACCCTAAATAATCTAATTCTGCTTTATTAAATTCTAAGTCCGTTATTTGATTATTTGTGTAAAAATAATTTCCTGTCTTTTCAGATTGAATCTCTAGATTGGGAATTTCTCTTCTTACATTTTCTAAAAATTGATGATGCCTTTCATAATTGTAATTCTCAACTTCTCCTTCCAAGGGAATGACGATAATCAAGTCATCACAGTACCTTCTATATAATCCTTTTTTTTCATCAACGTAATTCTTGATTTCTTTATCGAAATCTAGGAGATAAATATTAGAACAGACCGAGCTGATACCAGCACCTTGAGGAATCCCAAAATTCTTAGAGTTCTTATGTATGTTTTTATGCTTAAAAGCTCTAAACTCTTCACCAGTAAAATATCTGTGATTTTTCTTTATTTCACTTTCAGTGTATTTAGTCTTTAAATCAGTTTCTATTGAATCTTTTATAAGATAGCTAAATTTTGTTATGTTTTTAAAAACATTATAATAGTCGTCAGGTAGAGTCTCTTCTTTAAGAACATAACGGATTTTCTCTTTTAAATAACTATGGTCCAGTGTATCAAAGAAATTAGTGAAATCAGCAACGAAAATATATGCCTTTTCTTGTGCTTTGATAAAATCAATAACCTCTTTAGCAAAATGAATATTACTTTTACCAGATAAGTTATTTCGATAAGCGGTAGCTACATCTTTAATACCTAATTCTTCAACAACGGAATTATAATAGTTATTTAGATTGTCACCGTAATATTTATAAATAAAACTGTCAATGTGAGAGGCATAATATATTTTTCGGATTTTTTCTTTCCGTTCTTTTAATTTTCTATTATACTTTTGAAACTTAATCTCAAAATGTATAAACGGGTAAAATCCATGTTTAGCTACCCATTTTGGATTTTGAATTTTAGTCTTAACTTTATCAATAGATTTTTTATTATCTAAGTGTGTATATCCCTTGACTCCATATTTTTTCTTATCCATTTTTGGCAGAGCTAGCGAGGGTATGTAATCGTAGCCTATCACTCTATAAAAGAACCCTCGCAAGCATACTCTCCTTTCAAATTATAGACTATTCCTAACCTATAAAGAGGCTACTAAATGCACTGATAGCATATACTATAACTAGTATATTGAATTGGTTAATTATGACGAATGGAGTTATCCAAATGCCCAATTATTCAGAAGCAGTATCAATCGTTCTTAGTTGCGTTAGCAGTATGATTACAATTGAAATAAAGCTTGACAGAAATTCACCAAATTCCCTCATAACTACTTTTATGAGGCATAAACCATGATAATTTTACCATTTTATTTCTGAATAGTCAAAATTCAATAGCTAGTAGACTAGATGTTCACTCCTTTTTATCTTCCTTAATTTGGAATTTATATGCATATTTCACTATTTATCTAATAATAAAAAAAGGAGCTATTATTAGCTCCTTTTTTTATAGTTCAAATGCCAACTGTGCAGACATTAACTCTGCCTGTTCAATAACAATTTCAATAGCATCCTTCTGAAGATCTGGTGGATAGCCATACTTTTTAAGAAGTCTTTTCACAATAACACGCATTTTTGCACGTGCTGAATCACGCAAATTCCAGTCTATACTCATGTTGTCTTTAATTGACTGTGTAAGTTCATGTGCAATGATTTTAAGCGTATCGTCACCTAATACTTGTTCGGCCGTTTCATGTGAAGATAAAGCATCATAAAAAGCAATTTCCTCTTTAATCATGCCAGTTCCTTCGCCACGTTTATATGCTGCATCCATTTCCTTTGCTAGTGCGATTAACTCCTCGATAACTTTTGATGTTTCAAGAGTACGTTTGTTGTATTTGTTCAGTGCATTATCCAGCATTTCAGAAAATTTACGTGCTTGTATTAAGTTACTACGTTGTACACTTTTCACTTTCCCGTTAATTAAACGGTTTAATAATTCAACTGCTAAGTTTCTTTGTGGTAGTGCACGAACGTCTTCTAAGAACTGATCAGATAAAATTGATATGTCTGGGTTTTCTAATCCAAGCTCTTTGTATACGTCCACAACTTCTTCCGAAATAACTGATTTAGAAATAAGTTGATTAATTTGAGCATCCATTTGTGTTGCTGTTTTCTTTTTACTACCATCACCGATTGTTTTGACGATACTTGCTTTTACTGCTTTGAAGAAACCAATTTTATCGTTTAATTCTTCTGCTTCTGGTGTTGTTGCGCATAGGGCGTAAGCCTTTGATAATTCCGTCACTGTATTTAAAAAGCGTTTTTTCTCTTCTTCTCCTAAACCAATAATATAATCCATTGTATTTATAATTGCTTTAATACGTTGAGAAGATTTTTCCGATTTGTATCCTGAGTAATCATGCTGATAAAGTTGTTCTACCAGGAGTTCATGTTTTTCAAGCATGATATTGACTGCTGCAGCTGTATCAACACCAGCTGTGTTACGATCACTATCTGTATACTGTTTAAGTGCTTGTTTTAAATTATCTGCAATACCAATGTAGTCTACAACAAGGCCACCAGGTTTATCTTTAAAGACTCGGTTTACACGTGCAATAGCCTGCATTAAGTTATGGCCTTTCATAGGCTTATCAATATACATCGTGTTCATAGACGGTACGTCAAAACCTGTTAACCACATATCACGTACAATAACAATTTTTAATGGATCATCATTATCCTTCATACGTCGTGCTAAAAACTCACGACGCTTTTTGTTACCGATAAATGGTTGCCACTCCACAGGATCACTCGATGAACCGGTCATCACAATTTTAATCGCGCCCTTATCATCATCATCTGAATGCCATTCTGGTCGTAGTTTCACGATTTCTTTATACAAATCAATTGCAATACGACGCGACATCACCACAACCATTGACTTACCGAACATGGCCTTTTCACGTTCCTCATAGTGGTGGACAATATCTTTTGCCATCTTTTGTACACGTGATTCCGCACCTGCAACCGCCTCTAAACGAGACCATTTCGATTTCAATTTTTCTTTAACAGATGTTTCTTGATCCTCAGTAATTTCATCATAGTCTTCATCAATTGATAAACCTTCTGGAAGCTCTAGTGGGATAACGCGTGATTCATAGAAAATTTTTACTGTTGCTCCGTCTTCTACTGCTTGTGACATATCATATACATCAATATAATCACCAAATACAGCAGGTGTGTTTTTATCTGTTGCTTCAACAGGTGTTCCTGTAAATCCAATAAATGATGCATTCGGCAACGCATCACGAACATACTTTGCAAAACCGTATTTCACTTCACCTTGACGATCTTTCTGATTAGAAATTGATGCACCGAACCCATATTGAGAACGATGCGCTTCGTCTGCCATAACAATGACATTTTTACGGTCGGTTAAGCAAGGCATTTCCCCTGTATCTTCGTCTGGTGCAAATTTTTGAAGAGTGGTAAAGACAATACCACCCGACTCCACACTTAATAGCTCTCTTAAATCATCACGTGAATCTGCTTGACTTGGTGTTTGACGCAGAATATCTTTAGACATTGAGAATGTTTTGTATAGCTGATCGTCTAAATCGTTACGGTCTGTTAGTACAACAAGTGTAGGGTTGTTCATCGTTTTAATCAGTTTTCCAGCATAGAATACCATAGATAGACTTTTTCCTGATCCTTGAGTATGCCAAATAACTCCGATTTTATGGTCTCCGTCTTTTGCTGTTGCTTGTATCGCCCTTTCGACAGCTTTATTAACGGCATGATATTGGTGGTACGCTGCTAAAATTTTGAACGTGTCAACACCGTCTGTTTGGAACAAAACAAAGTTTTGGACAATATCAAGTAAACGGCTTGGCTCCATCATACCCTTTATCATGACTTCAAGCTGGGGGTCAGCAGAACTTGCTAGTGTTTCCCCATCAACGGTACGCCATTTCATAAAACGTTCCTCATTGGCAGTTAATGAGCCCGCACGAGCATTAACACCGTCACTTGCGAGTAAAAATGCATTGTAACGAAACAGCGTTGGAATGGTTTGCTTATATGTTTGTAGTTGATTATAGGCGTCAGTAATATCAACATTTTCATTTGTTGCATTTTTAAGTTCAATAACAACGAGTGGTAGGCCATTTACAAATACGATGATATCTGGACGTCTATTCGCTTGTCCTTCAATAACTGTAAACTGGTTCACTGCAATGAAGTCGTTATTCTTTGGATTTTCAAAATCAAATACATAAACAGATACAGTTGGATTGTAACCATCTTTACCTTGTGTTTGAATTTCAATTCCATCTGTCACAAGCTTATGAAATTGCTTGTTATTTAAAACGACGTTGGGGGAAGCATTTGCAACTATCTTTTGAATCGCTTCTTCAATGACTTTTCGCTCTATTGTTGGATTAATCTTTTGTAATGAACGACTTAATCGGTCAAGTAATATAACATCGTGGAAACTCTCACGTTCAGAGTAATCACCATCTGGTGCAATGTCAGGACCCTCAAGGATTTCATAATCCAATTCTTCTAACCATTCAAGTGCTGCGATTTCTAATTCTGATTCGTTATATTGAAACAACTAACTCACCACCGATTCATCTGGTATTACGATTTCTCCCGATAGCAATTTGGGGAGAAGAATATCGCGGAGTTCTTTTAAGTAAAGATTTTCATGTGTTATATCTTGTATCTTTTTAAGCATTGGTGAAATTTTTTTTTCGAAATTTAATAATGTGCTTTCATCTGGTATAACAATTTTATAGCTAGATATTTGTTTCCATCCCGATCTGGGCATACGAGTTCCTGTAGCCGTATTACTAGTGTATTCTATAAATCTATCTTGTATTAAGTTTAAAAGAAGATATGATTTCTCAAATGATTGCTTAGAATTGAAAACCAAAATATCCGTAGAACAAACCCCATCTATAGAAGCAACACCTACTTTTTTAAAATATGGGCGCAACTTTCCAAAAAGAATATCATCTTTTTTAAATAAGCTTTTATTTCCAGAAACCTTTTCACTACTTTCCCAATTAGACAGTGCAATGCTCCCTTGAGGCATGTGTTCTAATCCTATATAGTTAAATATTTCTTCAGTTTTATCTAAATTAACTTTGTCTTTAACTTGCTCACATACCTCCCCTATACATCCAACTTTCCATCCTCTGGGTATTCCTCCTAATTCACTTTCTACTATCGCGCCACCATTAGATTTATATGGTAAACCTTTTTCATTTGGGAATTCAAAATCGATGAACCAGTATTTAAAAAGTGTTTTTGGGATTTTTTCCAAATTAGAAATTATTCTGTAGTTATTATCATGTTTTTTTTCTATTAAAGTGATAAATGAAGCAATTTTTTTTTGCTCATCTAAAGAAGGAATTTTTATATTAAGACGTTGTAAATCGTTAATAGTAATTTGTGATTGAGCCGATCCACTGTCTAAATACCTTAAATTTAATGAATGTAAATATAATTGCATAAACTTTTTATCACATTTGCTTTCGTCTAATTCTATAATTATAGCAAGATTCGTTATGTAGCTTTTGGATGGAGCTAATTTTACATCTCCAGTTCCACCTACCCCTCGAGCAACTATTATTAGAGCCTGTTCCTCATACATATATTCTGAATAATATCCTGATATTTTATATCCTGTATAAATAGGGTATCCGTTTTGTACTTTTTTGTCTGCTTTAGGCATTTTCCCATACTTGAATTTAGCAATATCTCCTAATTCCAATTCTTTAAAATTCATATCCAATGCCCCCTAAAGCTTGTCGGATTTGTTCCTCTAACTCTTTCGATTTTGTAAATTGCGATGATAGTTCAATTGTTAAACGTTCCATTTTTTCTTCAAATAGTTCACCATCATCTTCTTGCTCTGCTAAACCAACATAGCGACCAGGTGTTAAAATATAATTATTTTCTCGAACTTCTTCTAATGTTGCAGCTTTTGCAAAGCCTAGTGCATCTGCATATACTTGATCATTTGTACCACGCCAAGCATGGAATGTATCCGTAACTTTCTTAATATCTTCCTCACCAAATTCTTTGTGTGTGCGGTCTGCCATTTTCCCGAGATTACGTGCATCAATAAATAAGATTTCTTTATTGCGTTCCCGTTTACCAGCCTTCGATTTATTTTTAGAAACGAACCATAAGCATACAGGGATTTGAGTTGAATAGAATAGTTGACCAGGTAATGTCACGATACATTCAACTAAATCATTTTCAATTAAATTTTTACGAATATCACCCTCACCACTCGTGCTAGAAGACATCGAACCATTCGCTAATACGAAGCCTGCTGTACCAGCTGGTGCTAATTTAGAAATCATATGTTGTACCCAAGCAAAATTCGCATTCCCTTTTGGCGGAATACCATATTGCCAACGAACATCATCTGTTAATTTTTCTCCCCCCCAATCACTAATGTTAAATGGTGGATTCGCTAAAATATAATCGGCTTTTAACCCTTTATGTAAGTCATTGTGAAATGTATCCGCATTGTGTGCTCCTAGATTTGCATCAATCCCTCGAATCGCTAAGTTCATTTTGCATAGTTTCCATGTTGTCGGATTCGACTCTTGACCATATACAGATAAGTTATCAATACGACCTTGATGCTCTTTAACAAATTTAGATGATTGCACGAACATACCACCAGAACCGCATGCAGGATCATATACACGTCCTTTGTACGGTTCTAGCATTTCAACGAGTAATTGAACGACTGTTGAAGGCGTATAGAATTCGCCCCCATTTTTTCCTTCTGCGCTTGCAAATTTACTTAGGAAGTATTCATAAACGCGTCCTAAAATATCTTTTGAACGACTTTCTTCATCACCAACTTTGAATGAGAACAAGTCGATTGTTTCACCTAAACGGGTTTTATCAAGCTCTGGTCGTGCGAATGATTTTGGAAGTACCCCAACAAGTGAAGGATTTTCTTTTTCAATCGCTACCATTGCAGCATCGATAAATTGACCGATTTCTGGTTTTTTTGCATTGTCTTTGATGAATGACCAACGTGCTTCCCGTGGTACAAAGAAGATATTGTCTGCTAAGTATTCATCCAGATCTTCCTCATCCGCCCATTCATCTGCTTTTAATTCCTCATACTTTTCTTCGAATGCATCAGATACGTACTTTAAAAACAGTAATCCAAGCACAACGTTTTTATATTCACCGGAATCCATGGATCCACGTAGTTTATCTGCCATTTGCCATAGCTTTTCTTCAAATCCTAAGTTTACTGTAGCCATTATGTTGCCTCCTCTATAATCCATAAGTCATACTGTAATAGTCATGATGAACAACCTTTTTCCTCATCATGACTATTATATCAGTTCTAACTGAAAATAAGATGACTACATAAATAATCTAATAAAAAGTTCATAAGTTATTTATGGGTTACTTATAAACGTTGTTATGAAGCTTATTTTTTGATTTATAGGACATACTAACAATATTATTTTGGAGAGAACTTTAACTATAAGAATAAGCCTTTATTATTATATACAAAGGCTTATTTTGACGAGTTTTCTCTATAATATGTTACTTTTATCAAGAACAATTTTTTCTTGATTTGCATTTTTGTAATATTTTAGATTTATATTACTATTATTCTGTTAAAAACGTTCGTAAAAGTGTATATTTTTTAGAAGACGTTCGTAATTCAATTTCAAAATTAAACGAACGGTAGAAATAGTAGATTTCTTATATAAAATAAACGACCGTAAAAGTATACTTTTACGGATATTGAATTTGTTTATGTTTAAAAACTTTAAAGGAATATAGTCAAAGATTTTCTTTGAATTATTAATGATAATATTAGATCTAGTTATTTTAATGGATTTCATTGGAAGTTCCATAGTATACACATCTTGTATAATTTTTGCCTCCTTAAAGTAGTTATATCGTTTAATTCTTTAAAGAGTGGGCAATATAAACAGGGAATAAGGAGGAGGAATAAGCTATATGAACAAAAAAATGGTATTACTCTGTATTTCATTAGCTGGTGCTTTAACTGCAGGACCTCTTACAGGTTGTTCTAATCAAAATGATTCATCCCAGAATACATCACAAAATGAAAATAGCTCTTCTGAAAAAAAATCAAATTTACAACAGTATTCCAGAGATCCTGATAGTAAACAGGATGAAGATTTTGATTTAATAGGAACGCTAGATAAAGAGACAAACGATGAGTTAACACTTGTTATTGATGATAAAAAGGTAAAGGTACCTAAAAGTGATTCGTTTAAAAAGGAAAAAGATACACCTAAGAATATTGATGGAAAACAAGTAAGCGTAGAGATTAATGCTAAAAATCAAAATGCAGAAAGCTTAGAGTTAACTCCTCAAGCAAAAGCAGATTCAAATGGTATATACGAAAAAGATGCGGATGGAGATTACAGTGTAATTGGAAAATTAATCAATGAAACAGATAATGACGTAACAATAGAAGTGTCTAGTGGAAAAAAGACTTATAAAAAATCTAAAGACTTTGAGCAAGATAACGACAATATGTCGGGAGATAGTAAAAATAAAGTAGTGCGATTAGAAGTAAAAAAGAATGATGAAGTTGAAAGTCTTGAGATAGATCCAGAGGATCAATAAATGGAATAGAGAATTTAAGTAGCTTATTTGTTTTACTTATAATGTATGTTTTTTTCTTTTTAAAAAGGGTAAGAACCAAATAAGATCATGTTAATTCTTAAAGTTAACACTTTTCCCCTTTTACACACTATTTCGTTGGATATAGGCGCCATAATAGGCGTCCTTTTTTTGCACAAAAAAAGGCAAACCACTATGTTTCCATGAATATAGATAGGAGAATAATGTAGAAGGGGAAGGTGTGAATGATAAGAAAGTTATCTATTCCTATTTTAATTTTAGTGATACTATGGACAATTATTCTTTGCCTGGAAAAACAAGTTATTGTGGCCTGTTTTCTATGGATCGTTTATAGCGCCTTACAATTTTTTCGAAGGGCATAATTTTTATCTTCTAAATAAAGATTTTTAGGCAAGTATATGAATCATACATAAGAAGATTTCTAATAGACCTTTGAATTCCTTTAGCAATACTACAAACTTAACCTCCTTATATAAACAAAAGACACTGGATCTTAACCAGTGTCTTTTGTTTATCCTTTTATTTTATGCTCAATAATTTTTATAGAGATGTCATTTATGTAAATCATTAGACACTTTTCAATTCCCTTGGATCTGTTACTTTGTTTTTGTATTTTTTTTCAAATTTATTAAACATGGATATATTCGCTAGTACTCCTACAGCAAACATAAGCAAGGTAAGAGAAGAACCACCGTAACTGACAAATGGTAACGTTACGCCTGTGATAGGAAGAATCCCCGTTACTGCTCCCAGGTTAACGAATGCTTGAATACCAATCATGACCGAAATTCCAATGGCTAACAAAGCACCAAAAGGATCATTGCATCTTTTAGCTATTTTTAAGCCTTGTAAAATAATAAAAAATAGCAACACCAATACAAGCAGTACTCCCCAAAAACCTAATTCTTCAGCAATAACTGCCATAATAAAATCTGTATGAGACTCAGGTAGATAACCAGCCTTTTGAATACCTTGTCCTAACCCTTGACCAGCTAGCCCCCCAGTGCCTATAGCTAGGTAGGAGTTAACCAATTGGTAGCCATCTCCTTGCTGATTTGCAAAAGGATGGAGAAAACCAGTGAAACGAGCTAAACGAACAGGAGAAAAGACTGTATCTATATGTCCCGTTACTAATAAAACAACTAACATAACGATTACACCTATTACTCCCAATAAAGCAATCTTTAGCATGGATTTTCTAGAGATACCTGAACATAAGACAATAGCTGCAACTGTACCTAAAATAAGGAGAATTCCACCGTAATCGGGTTGTAAAGCAATTAAGAAGCAAATAAAAAATACGATAAGGATAGGTGGAATAATAGCACGCTTTAAATCGTTAATATACTCTTGTTTATTCGCAAAAACAGCCGATAGGTATACAATAATCGTTAGTTTCGTAAATTCAAGTGGTTGTATTCTAATTGGACCTAGTATAAGCCAACTCTGTGCATTCCCGGCGGTATGTCCAAAAATAAGAACCAAAGCAAGAAGCGTAATTACTGTTACTAATAAGATTTTTAATACTTTTTTTTCTCGATAAATTTTATAGGGAATAAAGGCAGCGACACAGAAAAAGAAGAAGCCTGCTATAAGAGCAAGTTTTTGCTTTTGATAAAAATAATCCCCTTCAACACCGTAACGACTAACCGCCGTTACCATACTAGCACTGTAAACCATGACTAAACCGATGAGGCTTAGAACAATTAAGGCTGCAATAAATTTGTAATCATAACATTTTACTATTTTCTTAAACATAAAAACTCCTCGTTCCTTGCAAGTGTAAGAATCTTATTTTTATCATAAAACAAAAATTCTTAGTAGATTATATAGAGTAAAAAGAACACTCAAAAGTATAATACCAGTTCCTCGTGCTTTGTTCTTTCCTACGATATAATCATTTATACCATGTAAGAGAAAAGATACTGAAACCATAAGAACGGCTATATTGTACCAGTAATCGCTGTCAAATAGCCAGGCTATACTCATACAAATAAGCAATACAATCAACGTTGCATTTCGAATTCGATTATCAATAAAAATTTGCGCATATTTCATAAAAATCTCCCACTACTATTTCTTTTATTATATATCGATACGTTTTATTCTTTCCTCTCCGTCTCGCCTTATTAACTTATACACTTCTTAGACATCCCTGTTTTTAAGATTAATAATCCTCTTTCTTCCAAAAGGTTAGGACATATAGAATGTTTTGGTATATAATAAGTTGTTTTGTATGTTTTAATTATAAACATTAGGATAAGGAAAACAATAAAAAGCGAACCCTTTCTTTTCTATGCTATTCGTTATTATACAGCTACGTTAATTTTAGTACTTTTTTTACCTGATTAAAATATGAAGAGAGCCTTATTACTTATTTAGTATTCTCACACTTGAACGTGAGAAATAAGGAGAATTACTATGTCATTTCTTACTATAGATCATTTCTTTCATTTCTTAATACTCGATATCATCTTTAGTTTCCTCCTGCTTTGTTTTATTATTTTTATAGATAAATATTTTGGTAAAAATAAAGATACAAGTGAAGAAAAGAAAAGGAAATATCAGAAAGATTTCCTTGCCTTGTTAGCAGTTGGATTAATCGTTTATTTTATGTAACATACTATAATGTATAGAAACATTAATCACATGGAGGAGCAGTAGCATGATTCGAACAATCGCTATTACACAGGATCTACACGTCAAAGAAGATATACCCCTTGATCACTTGTCTGATCCTTCAATTAAGTGGTTCTGGGTAGACCTTGCCTCTCCATCTGAAGAGGAAGCAAAAGTGTTAGAGACGTTTTTCCATTTTCATCCTTTAGCTATCGAAGATTGTCTTCATTTATTACAACGTCCTAAACTTGATTATTATGAGGGTTACAGCTTTTTAGTTCTTCATTATTTAAACAGCAACACGTTAGATGTTGAAGAAGTAGACTTATTTATTGGAGAAAATTATTTAGTGACCTTTCACTTTAAACCGGTAATCAGTATTAAAACAGTACAACAACGCCTTTTACAACATCCTAGTGGATTTAATAAAGGAGTGTCTTATATTGCCTATGCGGTTCTAGACCAATTAGTGGATGATTACTTCCCAATTGTGTATGAAATTGAGGATAAATTAAATGAAATTGAAAGCAGAGATGCCAAAAAATCAATTGCTTTACTAATGAATGATGTTTTTGATATCCGAAGTGATTTATTAAAGCTCAGAAAAACCATTCTTCCTATGCGTGATCTGTTATATCGAATTATTAATTCTGAACGTTTACATATACCTGCGGAGCAGAAAGCCTATTTCAATGACATCTATGACCACTTGATAAAATTAACAAGCATGGTGGAAGCTAATCGAGATATGACATCAGATATGAGAGATAATTACCTTTCACTTAACGCCAATCGGATGAACTCCATTATGATGACGTTAACCATTATCTCCTCTATTTTCATCCCTCTTACATTTGTCGTAGGGCTATATGGAATGAACTTTGATTATATGCCTGAACTTCACTGGCACTACGGATATTATATTGTTTTAGGAGTTATGATTTTAATGACCATCGGTATGATTCTCTGGTTTAAACGAAAAGGCTGGTTTAATGTCAATAAGTAGGAAGGGCAGGAAGGAAGCTCTCTAATATTTTTAAAAATAAAAAGCATCCATTTACGAATTGCCACTGCTTTTTCATTATGCTAGTATGTACTCAATGGTTATCAATTTGCTTACTTTATGCGTTGAGTTATAAAGTGGAAATTGAGACAAAAAACACCTCTCTTAGAGAGGTGTTTTTTGTCTTTATTATATATATCCTCACAATTCCCTACGTCTATTCAAAGAGAATGACTACACAAATATATATGTTAAAAAGTATGTCTTAAAAAGAACAAATAGAAAACTACCTCAGATTGTGAGGTAGCTTATAAGGGAAACTTAATATGAAATTTATTTCACAATAAATCATAATGAATTTTTGCTATAAATACTATCTTTTCCATTGCAAGCATATGAATAAAAGGTGCGTTTCTTATGCATCATCTCTTCAACTACCTGTAAGGAGAACTCCGTCATATCAACGATGTATAAAAAGCTGCATAATCAATAAAACTCTTCTTTCTGCGGGCCCTTGCCTACCAAGGGTTCTTTTTTGTGGTGTGTTCCGGAAAGAGTGATTATGTTGACTAGAAATTACTGTTCTCTGTATTTAAAATGTACGTAACTAAGTATATTCAAAGGAGATGTCTCGTTTTGTTGAATTATATATGGATCGATGGAGATTTACCTATTTTGTCCCAATTACCTAATGACTTTAATTCTGCTGCTATTCTATTCCACCCTTTTATTCAAATGCCCTCTGGTTGGGATAAATTAAAGAGAGAAAATCCTTATCAGCATATATATCCTAGTGATGAGGAAATGCTTAAACTTGGAGAACCAATATCATGGAAAGAAGTAATGGCCAAATGTAATTTAAAATCCTACAAGGAACTATTCAGAGCGTTGCAACACCTTACTGGTGTGCCTAGTGATGAATATAAAAAATTAGCCCCTTATGTTAAGTCTAATCCAGATTTTTATTACCCCGAAGAAGATCGTACATCGTTGTTTATACTAAATAGTTTAGTAGAGATCCTCTGTTCAAAAGAGGCAAATACTTTATATTTTTCTGAACCTATTCACGACACAAACGGTTCATTTAAAGTCAATGATATGTCACCTTTAGAAATAGCTAACTTATCTCCTAACGAGTCAATTATCACAGATGAAAATACAGATTTTGCATTTATGGGGATCTATGATTCGTTTATAACATTGCTTTTAGCTAAAGATACAAATATTGAGGATACAATTAAGTCTCTAAACCTTGAAGCTTTAATATGTGATAAAGAAACATACCTTAATTCGTTTATTTAATAGGTACCGATAAAATCCATTATGTTAACTTTGGCATAGGATATGGAAAGATTTCAGTGTATTATAAAGAATATAAGTGGAGGTAATTTATGTTCTTTAAAAACTTATTTAATAAGGAAAAATGCAAACATAATACATATAAATTAGAAGCTGATTTCTCGGCAGATCCCATCTGGTGTAATAATTGTGGAGAAAATCTTGATCTTGAAGAATTTCCTTTGTCTGAAAATCTTAAAGGTGAGCTTGAAGAGTGGATTGATGATTATGGAAACTGGATTGATTTTGATACCGATTCTTTAAGGGAAAATGGAATGGAAATGGAAACGGAATATAACAGAAAAGGCCAACAGCTCTTTGAAGAAGTAAAAAAACAATTAGGTATAGACTATCCGATTGTTTTTGTTCCTTCTAAATCAGGAGAACTATATAAAGACCTATAAGAAAAATAAGCAGTCCTCTTATTAAGGACTGCTTATTTTTCATTACCGATAATACCTGTTATGTAAATTAAAAATGAATATAATAGACAAAGGGTATTTTGTTTAAAACTAAGGAGATCAGTATGAAAAAAAGAATTAAATCTCAATTAGAAATACTAGTAGGGTCTAAGTTAAGCAATATTGGAAGAGCATCTAATCTGTTTTGGCTTGAATTTGGAGAAGCATTATCTGTAATTAGAAGAGGAAAAACTCAAGAATTAGCTGAATATGCTTTAAATATTCAATGTTCATGGCGTATTACCAAAGATAATAAAATTTTAGTAGCCTCACGGGATTTCTATTCTCCAAGAACAGGATTAGATGATGGGAACGAGCATTTCGAATGGGATGTGCAAGGAAATAATCGATTCGATGAAAGAATCGAATACTTTATAAGAAGTTTAAAAGAACCATTAACTGTAGAAAGTATTGATTCGGATGAATTTGGAGGACTAAAGGTTATTTTGTCTAATGGCTTTACACTAAACGTTTTTCCAGATATTTCAGAGGATGATGAATACAGTGAGTTTTGGAGATTCTTTACTCGTGGTAAGGATAGTTTCCATTTTGTCGTTGCAGGTAATGGTATTGAGAAGGATTTTAACTAGGAAATACATAAAATAAAAACGGTACCTTTATTAAGGACCGTTTTTGTTTTACTACCTATAAGTGGTTTTATGTCAACTAGAAAGAAATATATAAACATATACTTTAACACCGTTATATATAGACCTGCGGTATTATGTCAATTCAAAAATAAAAGAATGTAAAGTTATCAAAGGGCAATTTGCTTAAAAAAAGCATCACGAAACTAGACCAGTAACTAATGTAATTTACTGGAAGTTATTTGAAAGGTAGCGATGACATGTTTTATGTCATATTTTCACGCACCTTTCTGGCGTAAAGAGTTGGTGACTGCGTAGTAGCGCATCCACCAATCGCACAAATTTTCTTGCGGTTAGAACGAGTGCACGTTTGTGTTGATGTTTTGGTACTTCATTATATTTTTTTATGTAATATTCCTGATAGTCTGATACATGCCTTCTTACTGAGTTGGCGGCTTCAACTAAGTAATAACGCAAGTAGTGATTACCAGTGCGAGATAATGAAGTATCTTCAGCTGTAAAACGACCAGATTGATGTTTCCTCCAGTATATTCCGGCGTATTTAGCGATTTTGGTTTCATCTTCAAATCTTTCAATTTGACCAATTTCAGCGATGATACCGGCAGCGAATACAGGACCTACTCCAGGAATGGATTCAAGTGTTTGAGTTAATCCAGCCATAATTTTCTTAATAGACTTTTCTAATTCCTTGATTTGCTGTTGAAACGTACGAATAACTGTGATTGATGTACCTAAAATGACATCTATGGAATCTTCGACTACCTTATCCAAACGATAAGAAGCTTTTACAGCTCTTTGAATGGACGATGCTATACACCTTGGATCACCAAAGCGATTTTTGCCTTTTTCCTGTAGGAACTCAGCGAGTTCTTCTAAAGGCATATTGGCGAGTTCCTCTAAACTGAATTTTTCGAGAAATAGTTCCATCATGGCGTTGCCAAATACAGAAGAATCTACTTCTTGTGAAAATGTATTACATTTAAAACTTAGATGTTGAAGAAAGTGCTGCTTTTCTTTTGTTAACATCTTGACGAGTTGATAGCGAGTTCTTGTTAATTGCTGCAGCGCCACGTATTGGCTCTCTTTCACGATGGACATTTGATTACGTCCAAATCGTAAATAATCGGCAATGACAAAGGCATCAAGCTCATCTGTTTTATCCATGTCAGAATAGCTTTTCTTAAAGTTTGCGATTTGCTTAGGGTTTAGGAGAAATACCTTTGCTCCAAAGCGCTGTAAGTCTGTATCGTGATGAAGAAACATAGAAGGATGAAAGCTGTAAACAGATGTTGATTCTAGGCCTATTTTAAGCATTTCTACTTCTTTACCATCGACACACTTTAATAATTTTTCTTTTAGTGTGGTAGCTCCTGGTAAGTCATTACTGACCGAAAAAGCATCTATTTTGTCTCCTTCTTCATTCAAAAAGCAAACTTTCATATCAAACGAACTTACATCTAGACCAACAAATAATCTCACGTAAGAGACCTCCTTTCGATTTAGAATCATTTTCTTGGACGTCTCGAGATATCTCTAGTGTGTACGCCGACCAACAACCTCGTGTATAAGAGCTTATCCTGAATCGAAAGCCGCCCTAGAGCCACTATCATCTAGGTTCGAGGGTCAGGGTGCTCAGCCTGCGAGTAGGATGTCCCGCGCGTTCACTGAGAAACACTCTTTATAATGTGGTAGATCCACAGGGGCGAGAAGAATTGTCCCAAATGATCCTAAGATCATTATCTAGAAATATCTTGAGACGTCCAAGCATTTTATTTAAATGGCTCTCATTGTAGAGAAAGTCTAAGCTTGAAATAGAGCTTAAATATAATATACGAGGGGTGTTAAGTATGGGAGTATCTTTTTATAATGGCCAAATATGTGTTGAAGGTATAATCTGCGGATCGTTTATAGAAATAGGAATTACTTTCATAGCTTTGCTCGTTATATATGTAGCTTACGAAGTAATCTATAAAAAACCAACAAAAGCTCAATGTGTGATTACAGAGCCTTTGTTGGTTTTTATCAAAATTTGCGCAACTTATTTAATCTATATAGATAAGCTATATATGGGAGGCCGGGAAAGACTAGGATAATAATTGAAATTATTAATAAAATCTCGCTAATATTTCCGATGTATTCAGGTAACCAACCATATAAACTCATAATATTAAATAATAAAAACATTATACTTATAATAAGAGTAATTAAAGCAGCTTTACCCATTTGCTTTTTTTCCCTTTCATATTTTTCAATTATTGTTACTTTGTCTGAATAAATTGGCTTTGCTTTCATAGAGGCACTAAATATATGAATTTCATTTCCAATTGAGCAAGCATGTGACCATCCTGCCTCTTCAAAATACATGAAATACTCTTCATCTGCATCTGGCTGAAAATCCATTGAGTATTGTATTTCTTGTGGTTCAGCCTTTTTTAATTTGTAACCAAATAAAGCAAAACGATCTAAAATCCATCCCTTTTTTGCATAGTTACTAAGTTTTTCTAAATCTTTTTCTTCAGAAAATGCGATTCCACCACTCATTATATACTTTGTTTGTTTCACATTACAGACCTCCCTTTCGGTTTAAAATTTCTTCAGCATGTTTAATCATTTCTTTTCTACGCTGTACTTCTTTCTTTAATAGTTCAATGCCTTTATCTGTTGCTACATA
This sequence comes from Priestia sp. YIM B13486, assembly GCF_042787865.1. Classification (NCBI taxonomy): domain Bacteria; kingdom Bacillati; phylum Bacillota; class Bacilli; order Caryophanales; family Bacillaceae; genus Priestia; species Priestia sp. YIM B13486. The sequence goes on from NZ_JBHZOZ010000010.1 coordinate 54,790, forward strand.
CGTCTTCTTTTTGTCATTTTCTTCATCACATAACTTAATTAATTTCGCTGATAAGAGCTTTTTTATAGTGGTATACATAGATGCAGGTCCAATCGAAAATTGATTACTTGTCATAGCTTCAATTGTCTTCATAATAAGATAACCATGTTTGGCTTCTACTAAGGACAGTAAAATATAGTAAGAAGTATCTGTGAGTTCTCCCATTTCTAATGAATCATTTCTTGGCATTATGAACCTCCTTATATCATTAAATGATATATCATTAATTAATATATATCATTTAATGATATAAGTGTCAAATAGGTAAACTAAATTTTATTTAAAAAAGATCCCCAGAACTTTGCAAAGTTCTGGGGATCTTTTCATTTCCTATAAGAGACATTATGGTAACTAAATTTATATATCGTATACAATTTTATCTTGCCTTATGTTATATGATATAAAAGAAAAAAAGAGATTATGGAAGAGGTAAAATGATGTCCGTTACGTTTTATATAGCAGATAACGAAGAAGAAACTAATGTTGCTGAATATGGTGTTTATTTAGAAGATGAAGTACATGATTATTTACGAAAAAAAGAAAAAGGAAAACGCTACGAATTTGAGTTATTAATTAACTTAGATCCCTATGGCAATAAGCAATTTAATATACATGAGGTAAAAAGGCTGAAGAGGATATGTGAGCTTATTTTAAAAGATTATAAAGAGTCCTTTGTAATAGAATTCGTACAAGAATTATATAGCTTATGTACTGAGGCTTTAGATAGAAACAAGCTTATATTTGCCTTGGGAGATTAATTTTTTTAACTACCAGAATACGTTTTATGTAAATAAGATATACATATCCAATAGGATTATTGTATCTTAAATAAAGCTGAATAGATTATAGATTAATTGAGGAGCATAAAACATGTTTAATTTTAGAAAAAAAGAGAAGAAATTTTATTTAGATGCAAGCCAAATAAAACAACTCATTGATTCATATGAAGGATGTATGGCAACTGATAGGATTACAGTAGATGGTTGTAAGGTTGGTTATATGTATAGAGAAGAACCCTATGAATATAACGAAGCAGATAGTGGTTGGAGATTTCTTTCTGGAGATGAAGATGATCGTTACATGAATAATTCTAAAAAACATGGTGTTTATCTGGTAAATACAATATGCAATTATGATCCAGATATAATCCCGTTTCTTGACGCAGAACCTGGTACTGCATATATTCGTGATGAAAAAGGCAATTTCGTTCTTGATGAGGAATAAAACCTGCCTGTCGATACATCACATTACGTTAAATAAGCTTGTATATGATAGGCTCTTTTAACATTCCTTGTTATTCTACTTATAACTAAACTTTTGATTGAAAGGAATTACATATAGTGAATTCAAAAAAGTCAGTGCAAGTAGGAGATATCTTTGCTACTCCATTGCCGATGAATAAGTATGGTGCAGTTAAAGTAATGAATATAATTGATCGCTCTTATCTTCTTGGTATTACAAATTATATAGGTGAACAGAGGCCTACAATTGCTAATCAAAATGTTCGTCAAATTTTAATTACTAAGTCTTTACTTAATGAAAAAGAAGAACCGACATTTAAGTGGGTAGATGGAAGATTACCTGAAGAGTTAATCTATATTGGAAACATTCCTTTAGTTCAAGAGGAATTGGGTATAGAGTCAAATGTGTACGGAGGGATATGGTCAAAGGAATGTGGGATGGATGTTTACTATAAATGGCGAGAAGAAACAGATCCTCAAGGGTTTAAAAGTGAGATGCAGAAGAAAATAGAAGAAGCTGACGCCAATGCTCGTAGAAACAAGATTATGAAACCAAAGAAAATGATAGATGATCAAGTCTTCTGGAGCATTATCTCTTTATTAGATTGGGGTAAAGAAGATGAAGAAGCGATTGTAGAGGCTGCTATTAAGGAACTTTCTACTTTGACTGTATGGCAAATAAGACATTTTGAGGAGGCTCTGTCTTATAAACTTTTCTTATTAGATACGGAAGAACATGCAAAAGAAATAGGAGAATATTGTTTTTCTCAACAAGATCAACAGTTCTCACCTGACCTTTTTTTATATGCCAGATGTGCAGTCGTTGCTCGTGGTAAAGAAGTTTTTGAAGATATCTTATCCAATCCTTCAAAAATGCTTAAGGACACTGAATTTGAAATCTTATTGTCTCTTTCATCGGAAGCCTATTATGTAAAAAAGGGTAAAGAATTCGATTATGAAAGTGGATGTAGTTATGAGACGTTTTCAAACAAGGAAGGCTGGCAGAATACTCTCTAAGAACTAAAAGTGAGCTGAAAAGCTCACTTTTTATATTCATACTACCAATAATACGTTTTATGTTAACTAGTTCTTTATATCGTATCTATTATAAAAATAAAAAAAGAGCTACCTATAGCTCTTTTTTTATTTTACTTAATAGCTCTATTAAGGTTATCTTCTGCTTTTTTCATAGGCTTATATACAAATACGTGTAAAGATAGCCCTATAATTGCGGTGATATTTAAAATAATGCTCATAATTGGTAATGTCCATTCAAAGAACGTAGGTAAATGTCCATTCATACTTATAGTAGAAGAACTAACTCCTATTATTAAAATGGAAATTAGTAAGGGTAAATTTTTTATCAATGTAAATCCTCCTATACATTTTCACTTTTATATTACCATAAAAAGAAAAAAATGTATTTATGGTAGGTTTTCCGATAAGTTACTTTATGTTAACTAAGGGTGTAACATATTAATTATACCGTTTAAAGAGATTCACTTACTAAGGACCATTTTTGTATTTTTTTGTATATATTGGATACAAGGAGGTTTTTTATGACTTATAATAAGAATAAATTAAAACTAGTAGAGGCTACTTTATGTGGAACTGGAATTGGAGCCATCTTAGGAATACTAGCTTATACAAATAATTGGCTAGGATAAGTAATTTATTAGATGAAAAAAAGCCGTTTTCTCTAACGGCTTTTTTTGTGTCGTATTTTTATTTTCTCGGAAACTAGTTATTAAAAAATAAACTTTTTCCCCAATGTAAACTAAGCGTTGTCATATGTATACCAAGGGTTTATAGCTTTATGTGGATTAAGAAAATACACTGAATATGAAGGAGGAAGCGAAGATGAGACTTGGTGAACAAATACGAAAGATACGTAAAAATGAAAATCTTTCACAAGAGCAGTTGGGACAAAAAATGAATGTTACCAGACAAGCTATTTATAAATGGGAAAGTGGAAAAGGATACCCTGACATTCAAAATCTAATTATGCTAAGTGAATTATTTGAAATTAGTCTCGACGAGTTAATAAAAGGAGACAGTTCTTTTCAAGGTAAAATTAAAGTGAAAGGAGGTACAGGTATGTTCTCTAATCGTAATCTCTTATCAGCATTAAACTACTTTAGCTTGTTTTTTGCTCCGGTTTTTTTTCCACTCATCACACTGATATTTGGATATAAGGAAATGAAGCAACACGGAAAAAGAGCATTTATATCTCACTTAATTCCGACTGTAACGCTCATCATTATAGCAATTACCTATTACCTATCTGCAAAAGTAGAAGGAGCAAATACGCCTAATTCCATATTAGTTAGTGGCTGTACGATTTTAATCTCCCTGATCACAATGGGCGTTATTATATGGAACATTAAGGAAGGCATAAAACAATTAAGGTCGTAAATATAGAACCTTTTTATTTCTACCGAGAATAATTGTGATATTAACTTGAAATTAATGATATAATTACCTTTAAATGTATAATCACTGTGTTTATTTGTTAAATACATTTCTTATATAAGAAAACATGGTAGGGAAAGGGTTAAGTAATTATGAAAGAAGAGAAAAAAGAGCATAAATTTGAATTTTTATTTTATGTCGTACCAGCTGCGATTTTATTTTTCCTAGATAAATATTATTTCCACTTCTTTGATTAATTCAAGAAATCTATACTACATATTTATATTCAGACAAAAGAAGCCTAAGTAAAAGGCTTCTTTTGTTTCTACCCAGAACGTACATTATGTAAATTAAAATACTTTATTTATCCATAAATGTTATTATTTATAGTATACATATAAATGAAAGGTGGAATGTTTATGGAAAATAGGTCAGTTGTAGCTTACATTTTAATCTTTTTATCATTGGCATTATCAATTTATTTATTTGTTAGCCCAAGCTTATTAGTTCCGAAAGGTTATGAATTAGCTATTGATGGCTATCTAATATCTCGAACATTAGTAATGATTTTTACTTTATATTTAGTTTCCAAATTGGGATATGCTCTATTAAATAAAAAAGGTTAACTCATTAGAGCTAACCTTTTTTATGCTACCTAGAAGAGTAATTACGTTAACTAACTTTATATATTCTATACAACATAAAAAAGGGAAAAACTACTGCTCCTGCACAGTAGTTTTCCTAGTCGTTGAAATATAGATGTTACGCTGATGCTCTATTGCATCCTGAGTAGTTTACTCAATAAACAAATTTTTATTCATCATAGATAGTTTCAATAGAATAAGTTATACAATTGGTTTATAAATTATAAACATAGGACAACTTAGATTGAAATAAAAAAGGGGGTTATAATGTATGTCCCAAACTACGATTCCCAGAGCTGCTGTGCGTGGTACAGCTTCTGGAGTTATCTTCATGGCGTTTTTCGGTACTCTTTGGGCAGGAATTGGAATTAGAGGAATGCAAGGGTGGGAATTTCCTGTACTTATCACCCTATCTTTATTGATTGGAGTCATATTATTTATCAGTGCAATTGCATTAATAAAGAATTCTCGTCAATTAACTAATGAAGTAATTAAAAAGGATGGGGATCGTTGGAGAAAAAAGAATAGATGGTTCGGTATTATTTTCATTTTAGAAGGTCTTTTTATTGCTATTGCTGCTTTTATTTGTGTATCTACTAATCACTTAAATTTGTTTGTTCCTGTTATGGCCCTTATTGTCGGTGCTCATTTTTTCCCTCTAGCATCCCTATTTCAAGTTCCAATTTATTATATTACGGGGACACTTCTGTGCTTACTTGCAACTATTACCATGTTAACTTTTCCTGTGAAAATAATAATAAGTGATCATCAAATTATGGCATGGTGGGTATCTGTAGGTTTTGGCTCAGCTCTAATATTATGGGGAACTGGAGTAATCGTTTGCCTTAAAGGATTTAGGCTACTTAGCATAGCTCAGCATGGAGATGAAAATAGTAAGATATCTACACGATTATAATGTGCTTTTCACTACCGGTAAATTGTTTTATGTTAACTAGAAAGGAATAGTTAAACATATACTCTAACACCGGTGTATATAGGGATGTTAAGTATAGGCGTATCTTTTTATAAGGGCCAAATATATGTTGAAGGTTATAAAAAGTGGCAGCTTAGTATGAGAAGTTGCCACTTTTATTTTACATGATCAGTACCATTATTTGTGATACAAGAATCTAAAAGAGAATCCTTAATTTCTGCTTTCATATTCCATGATTTTAATACTTCTGTTTCAAATCTTTGTATATCTTTAAAGCTTGTTCATACGTATTGTTGTTCGAAGCAATTTGATAATTTTTTGTACTATCATCTGTATGAAAAATCCCCTTATCATCTATCATTAAAGTTCCCGAAATTTTATCATGATAGACAAATATTATTGATATTGCCTTATCATAATTCAGTTGTTGGTTGGTTTGTCCTATGTATTGAAGTTGATTATAAGAATTAACAAGTGATTGAACACTTTCTTGCTCAACTTTATTATATCCCTCATATAAACTTTGCCCTAAACCAATATCAACGTAATCTGCTTTGATTCCCTTTACAGAGTTATTACTGCATCCATTTATAATAAGGACTATTATTACAATGCTAAGAATAAATAATGATCTTTTCATAATTTTAATCCCTTCAAATTATTAGTGTTATTAATTTTTAAGCTTTAATAAACACGCCACTATCTTTTTTACTTAGACCTATATATTTAAAATACCTCCTAGAATTTTTTTGTATTATTAATGGTAACATTTATTTTTTAATTTAAATTACTAAAGTGTAAAACTAATTCAAACTTCCCAGAGCGCACATTATGGTAAATAAAAATGTATATATTACTCGCTTAAAAACAAAGATTTCATTTTAATTTTTTCTATTTTATGAAATAATTGTATGGTTCATTTAAAATATGACAATTAAATTTATAGGGAGAAGAAAAAATGAAATCAATAAAAAATATTGTATTTTTTGTGCTGTTGTTATTTATTATTTCAGCTTGTTCTAATTCAAAAGATATAAAGCTTTCAAAAGCAGACGCTATAATAACTAATAACAAAGACCTTGTAGGAGAAACTGTTAGAACCATAGGAGAAGGTAAGAGTCAAACAACTGTGGACACGGTGTTATACTATACGTTTGTAGTAAAGAACAATTCTAATAAATCTATATCTAATGAAGACTTGAACCAGATAAAACTAAAAATAAAACCTAATCAAGAATTACTATCAGTTGTAGAAGATACAGTAGGATCTAACATTTATAACGTTAACAAGAGCAAAATAGGAGGGGGCCAAGGAATAGAGGAGATTCCAGCTCATGGTACTGGAAAGTTTACTATTTATTATAACTTAAGTACAGATAAACAGGGGAATAAACTACCTTCTATACCTACTAAAGAGGAGTTAAAAAGAATAAAGGAAAATGCTTTAAAATCTACACTTGTTGTCTCAGAAAATGGAGAAGAGATTGCTCACTTCAATTTAAATAAAAAGTAGTATGTAATTTAGAAATACATAGAGTAATTAAAGAGAAGACCATTTAAATGGTCTTCTCTTTAATTACTACAGATAAGCTTTATTATCCTAATCAAGGATGCATAGAATATATTACTTGAACCTAACTAACTTTAGATTTTTCATTCATAGATTCCATCCTCTAGAAAAGATTAAAAATGTTATTTTTTTATTAGAGCAGATATACTTATTACGACTTTGGTTATTTCCGACAATCTTAATTATGGTACTTATAAAAAATAATACCTTGTAATAAAAGGTATTATTTTTTATAATCAACAAAGAGGTGGAAAATTTGGAAATTAATAGAGAGATCTTAAAGGGTCATATTGATACGTTGATTTTGTCGTTACTTTATCAAAGGGATATGTATGGTTATGAATTGGCTAAGATTGTTCGAGAAAAAAGTGATGAACAATTTGAACTGAAAGAAGGAACTCTTTATTTGTCTTTAAAGAGATTAGAAAAGAATAATTGGATTTCTTCTTACTGGGGTAGTGAGCAAGGTCCTGGCGGAAGAAGAAAGTATTATAAGCTTACCTCCTTAGGTAAGCAAGGCTTTGAAGATAAGCGTTTAGAATGGCAATTTATAAAGAAAATGATGGATTCGTTTTTATGGGGAGGAACTAAGTGAAGAAAATAGAAGCATTTGTGGATTCTATGTATCTAAATGTAGACGGAGATAAACAAGAAATCGACGAATTAAAAGCAGAAATGAAAAATCATTTGTTTGAATCAGTTCAGGAGTTAAAAGAAGAAGGAAAAACAGAACAACAAGCTATTACAATTGCGATTCAACGGTTTGGTGAAGAAAAAGAAATGCGCGCTGTTATTGGACAATTGTTTGAGATACAAAAAATATTTGCAAAGCGTGTGCTTTACATAGCAATAGTCTGTTTAATATTAACAATATCAATGGGTAGTTTTCTTTGGGAAATTGACGATTCAACTGCTCAAGGATTATCTGAAACAAGTACATTAATATCTAAGGAATTAGAAAACAAAGACGTTATGACCTTCAGTATGAAAAGGAAAATTGAAACTTTAGTAGAGGATACGAATTATATATCTGAAGTCACTATCTATAATTCAAAAGATATAAGAAGTGTTAGCCAAAATTCTGGTGAGTATCATTGGAAATCACAGAATCCAGATTTTCAATATCAAAGAACGATTTGGGCTCCAAAATGGCTAGGTGTGGATTCTTCCACGTCTGGAAATGGAAATGAACAATGGTTTGTACTAATAGAGAGTAGAAGTTTTGATCAATTACAGGTAATTGTAATATTTATGGGTGGAGCTATTTACTGGACGCTGTTCACTATTTGGGCAATTATTAATGCACACCATCAAAAACGGTTACGAATTGGATGGATTTTTATATTTATAGGGCTTAATGTTTTAGGTTATTTACTTTATTATTTTACAGGAATACGGAGCGTTTCTTCTAAAGAGCATGAGGATTTATATTAAGATTCTGTATCCTCTACCTCAAAACTAATATATACACTTATAAACTAATATGGTAAAATTACTCATATTTTGTCGTTAGGAACTTAGATTTTGTTGGAGGTTACAAATGAGTTACGGCGTTTCAGTATTTTTTATATTAGTGCTTATGTGTATTATTGCAAGTCAGTCTTACTTACCAAAATGGTTAAAGTGGTTAGTTGGTGTCTACTATTCTTTAGGAATATTACTTTTTAGTTATCTTCAAACTCGTTTAGCCGATAAATGGTATGTACATACTCCTGTTCCAGACGAGTATTGGGATGCAAATTCAAGATTAACAGATCTATTTGCTGCTGTGTTCTTTATACCCGTCTGCATACTTTTTTTCATACTATATTATAACTGGTTCAAAAAACTAAAAAAGCCCCTACATCGTGTGTATTTGGGAATTAGTGTGGTTCCTGTTTTACTTATAGGTTTTGTATGTTTCTTTATGTTTGAATTCTTATATGGGTATAGGCCTTAAAATCATATTACATTTTACAACTCCAGAACTAAGCGTACAAAAAATAAACCTTTGCTAATATAAGCAAAGGTTTTTCAAATTTATTGGAATAGGGGGAGTACGTTATTAGCCTGGCCAGATTTGTAGATTCATATACATATACCTTAAAAACAAATGTTGTCATTAACTATATTTATAGAAAATAACCTCGACTCCGTTTTATTGTTCTTTAAGTAAATAATAAATTACTTCATTTATTATTAATGTTTTATCATTTACTCTAGGTGACGACAAATATATTGTTTTTCTACATTATAATTAATATCTATAATATTCTTTAACAAAATACTTTAAGTATTACTTTTATTATTAATAAAATAATTACATTCTACTAATTGATATTATAGTTTCTCCATTTAATGTACTTACATTAAAACTGTAGATTAATCTATAGAAATAATAAAACTAACGAATATCTCCTTATTTCGATAAATAGGAATACCTTATATTATGTATTACAAGAAATTTTTAATTTTATATAAACTTATAATAAGTTATATCTATTGCAATGGTTATAGAAAAAGGAGCATTGCAATTTAAAAAGTCACCTAACCTTATATGAGGCTAGGTGACTTTTGATTAATCATGGAATAACTACATAAAAAATTTATATGTAAATGAAAAACAATTAAATCTTATACTCACTGGGGATTAGTAGGTTCTGAGTAGAATTCGATAAGATCTCCTCTTGCTAACGTTTGATAATATTCAATAGGTCTTTCTAAGGAATCATAAGTGGTGCCTTCAATCGAAAGGCAGGGGGTTTCATTTCCGATTTTAAGTAATTTACTTTCAATCGAATCGGATAAAGATATTCGCATATACTGCTTTTGTTTAGCCAATTTTAACCCAAAAAATTCATCTAATATCTTATACAAGGATATTTTGTTAGATATATACTCTTCTATTTGCGAACAAAATTTGTATGGTATTTGACTTAACTCTATAGCAACTGGAATATCATCAATAATTCTCAATCTTTTTAAAGAAAAGACTTCTTCTCCAGTAGAAATATTTAATTTATTTGCTAGAAATTCATCCGCCTTTTCAATTTTTGCAAAGATTGTCTCAGTAGTAGGTTTTAATCCTTTATCCTCCATCCCTTTAGTAAAACTATTTACAGTTATAAAATTCCACTGAATTTTACGATTAGATATAAATGTACCTACGCCTACTCTTCGTTCTACAAACCCCTCCCTTTCCAAAGTAGATAGCGCATGACGAGCTGTCATTCTACTCACTCTAAATTTATCAGCTAACTCCCTTTCTGAAGGAATCTTATCGCCGTACTTAAGATTTCCATTTTTAATTTCCTCTATAAACATTGTTTTTAGCTTTTGATAATAAGGAACTCCATCAATTTCTTTTTCCATTTTCTACCCCATTCTTTACATTTTCAAATTATATGTGTTATTAATAGATAATATATATATAAGTAAAAGTTTACAACCTTGGCATAAAGCTACAATTAGTCAATCTTATTGGATAAATATTGGGTAACTTCAATCAATACCATTTAAAATAAAAAATACTTCAATATTTCTAATTATCTGTGGTAAGTATAAAATAAAATAGGGAACGGACTCAAATACTAAAAAGGACCGTCCCCTATAATTCACAGATACTCTAAAAAATCATACCAATTTTTTAGAGAGATTTTTTTTTTTACTTAATCCATATCCAAATGCACCGTAACTTTCACAGTTTTTTGCTGCTGCTATTGCCGATTGATACAATGCTTCATTTACATTATGATGTTGATGATAATGTGTCAAGAACATCGAGATAAAGGAATCACCTGCTCCTAGGGTGTCTATTACATTTGCTTCAACGATAGGCTGTTTATAAACTTGTTCATCTACTAAAAATAAGGCACCTTTTTCCCCTCTTGTAATTCCAATAACTTTTGTTCCTAAGCTTTTCACGTAATGCATTAACTCAATACACTCCGTTTCGTTTAATTCGCTTCCTGAGAAAAAGCCATAATCAACGTAGGGGCAAACCTCTTTAAGGTATGTTTCTTCGTGTCGGAAAGAAAAGTCAAAAGAAATAGCTATTTTTTCAGAGAGCATAGGTAACTCTTGTTCTATATGACTGTATAAACTTGTATGCATAAGATCATGAGTTGAAATATAGTTAAGGTCGGTTTTATCAAAGTTTAATTTTATTAGGGCTTGTACCCCTCCATTATTTGATCCAACAAAAGTACGATCGTTATCTTCATTAAGGGAGATTACAGATTCTCCATTTGGTCCATATGCTTTCCTGATTCTAGAGATATCAACATCTTCGGCCACCAAACTATTTACAATATGATCAGCCGCCATATCGTTTCCAATCACTCCAATATACGAGCTTTTCTCAACCCCATATCTTTTACATAAAACAGCTATATTCAGAGCGTTTCCTCCTGGATAAATTTCATCACGGTCTTGATAATAGTCAACTACGTTGTCCCCTATCCCTATTACCTTCATTTCCCTTCACCTCTGTATCTATATTTCATCTAATAATTAAGTTATTTAAAAAAAAGTGAAGGATCTTTTATTTAATTTAAAGATATACTACTTTCTTTAACCCTATAATTAATTTAAAGATCCTTTTTATTTCTAAATGTACTTTCTAGTTTCAAACAGCATTCCTTGATAATGTACTTAAAAACTTCCTGATACGTTCATTACCATTAGTAGTATGAAAGAACTTTTCTGGTGGTGCATCTTGAACAATTACTCCCTGATCAATGAATATGACACGGTCACCTACTTCACGAGCGAAGCCCATTTCATGGGTAACTACAGCCATTGTCATTCCTTCTAGTGCTAACTCTTTCATTACTATAAGAACTTCACCGACTAATTCAGGATCTAAGGCAGAAGTTGGTTCATCAAAAAGCAACATTTTGGGCTTCATAGCCAAAGCTCTTGCAATAGCAATTCGTTGTTGCTGCCCCCCCGAAAGAGAATGAGGATACTGATCGCGTTTATCTGACAGACCAACTTTCTTTAGCAAATATTCTGCTTCCTGGATTGCTTGCTCTTTTTTTATTTTCCTTACGTGAATAGGACCTTCAATAATATTTTCAAGAACAGTTTTATGGGCAAATAAGTGGAAACCTTGAAATACCATTCCAATTTCAGCTCGAAATTTGCTTAATTCCTTGTCATTTCGTGAAGTATGCTTTCCATTTATATCTTTATAGAGAATTGACTCTCCTTCTAGCCTGATATCTCCTTCGGTAGGGTACTCAAGGGCATTCATCATTCTCAGAAGAGTACTTTTCCCACTACCACTTGGTCCAACGATAACGACTACTTCACCTTTTCGTACTGATAAATCAATTCCTTTAATCACTTTTTTTTCATTAAAAGATTTTTTAATATTGGCTAGTTGTAACATTATTTTTATTACCTCGCTTTTCTAAATAATCTACAAGAATGGCAAGTGGATAATGTAGAGCCCAATAAATAATCCCGATCATCGTGAATATCTGTATATTTTGATACGTGGATGAAGCTAATAAATTTCCTTCATGCATTAACTCTGTCACTGTAATAACTGCTGCTAATGAAGAGTTTTTGATTAATACAATAGCTGAATTTCCGATCGCAGGAATGACATTTTTAATTGCTTGAGGGAGAATAATCCTACGCATTGAAAGAGAGTAATTCATTCCAATAGCCTTTGCTGCTTCCATTTGTCCTTTAGGAATGGATTTAATGCCTGCTCGGAATGTTTCAGCTAAGTAAGCACTCTCATTAATAGAAAGAGCAACAATAGCTGCCTGAAAAGCACTTAATGAAAGACCTAAATCCGGGAAAACGAAGTAAACGTACATCATTTGCACTAAGAGAGGTGTTCCCCTCACTATGCTGATATAAATACCACATACTTTATTTATAAATTTATTAGGGGTTATTTTACCAAGAGCAACCGTTAAACCAATAATAAGAGAGAGAATTAATGATATTATGGTTAATTCAACTGTAATAATGGTACCTTCAAGAAATCTTGGCGCAAATTCTCTCGCATTTGATAAAAAATCATTCATTTTTAGTCCCCTTCCTCTTCATTAATTAAAGTCCCAATCTACACCCCATTTTTTATAAATATCTTTAAGAGTGCCATCAGCTTTCATTTCTTGAATAGCTTTGTTAAATTTTCCAACTAATTCAGGACGATCTTTAGATACACCTATTCCCACTTTCCCAGTAAGAGAAGGAACATACCCCTCGACAATTCGATACTTCATATTAGGATTTTTAGCTTTAAAATAACTAAAAGTAGGAGCATCTGCCAAAGCTGCATCTATACGGTTTGTTTGAATATCTTTTAGTAAATCGGATAGTGTTTGGTAAGTCTTCACTTTTATATTTAAATCTTTATTTTCTTTTTCTAACATGTCTTTAAATGACGTTCCCATTTGAACACCAATTACTTTTCCTTTTAAGTCTTTCAATGATTTTGTCGTTTTATCGCCTTCTGGTACAATAAGGCCTTCACCAAAGCCAAAAACAGGATCTGTAAAGTTAATTTGTTTTTTTCTTTCGTCAGTGATATACATAGCATCAGCAATAACATCTGCCTTACCTGATTGTAAAGAAGGAATAAGTGAGTTCCATTCTCCAGTTGATATTTGAGTTTTTACATCTGATCTCTTCGCTACTTCATTAACAATATCGATGATAAAACCTTCAATCTTATTCGTTTTTGGATTTGTAGCATTGAATGGATATCCTCCAGCTGTAGTTATTACTTTAATTTCCTTATCATTTTTTGAAGCTTCTCCACTAGTTGATGTATTTTTTCCACATCCTACTACTCCAATAAGTAAAATAAGAGTTATACATGCTATTAGAATTTTTTTCATTACAAACTTCCCCCTATATTAAAGATGTTCTTATTTGTTAAACGCTTACAACTTGATTGTCATATTATTAGATAATATAGAAAATTCCTAAAGTTATAAGGATAGGGCTATCATATCACAGAAAAAACAAAATGGTATATACCAAATAGAATTTATTTAAATCACCACTTCAATTTAAACTTTCCAAACGTTTTCTTAGTTGGTAATGATAAAATAAAGGCTTCGGGGTCAATACTCTTTACTGCATGTGTTACTTCTATCCACTCTAATTCGATAATCAAACATAGTAACACCATTTTTTTCTTTTCTCTGTAGATATCAATATCTTTCCATGAAGTAACTTCTCTATCTAATTTTTTTGCTAGTACTGAAGAGACTTCTTCACCCTCGTTTGTAATAATCATGATGGCACTTTTCTCTGCAATGTTTAAAATAGCATCATATGTTTTGGTGCCCACAAAAAATGATAGGATGGTATACATAGCTAGTTGAATATCGAAAATAAGCGCTGAAATGGCTACAATAGTGGCGCTAAAAATCAAGCCAAACTTCCCTATAGAAATGTTCGTATACTTAGCGATAACACGAGAAAGTATATCAAGCCCTCCCACTGATCCGCCTAGTCTAAGAATAATAGCAGCTCCACTTCCTGAAATGATTGCTCCATAAATGCAGCACAATAATATATCATTAGTCCATACTAGGCGGACAGGAATCCACTCTAAGAAAAGAGAAGATACTATTACTGAAAATACAGTGTAAATAATAAACTTTTTACCAATATGAATGTATCCTAAAAACAGTAATGGAATATTGTAAACAAAATACTGTATCCCCATTTGCCATTCAAATAAATGATAAAAGATTGCACATATTCCGCCTAGCCCGCCAGCTAGTAAACTTGAAGGTGTTAGCAAGCAATTAGTTCCAAAAGCAAAAAGAAAACAACCTACTGTAATTCCTGCTAGTTCATAAGTAATTTGATACTTACGAGCCACACTAAAACACCCTTTCACACACTCTCTCAGATTATCTTCTGTTAACTCTTCATTAACTTTAAATTCATTATGCTCTAGGTCTAATGAATGGATGTTAAAGGGAAATTATTTTGTGATCAATACTTTTCCAAAAACTTTTTTTCATCAGACACATCTATTTGTACGTTTAAAAACTTTAAATTTCCAGAAAAGTATTGACGTATGTAGTAATTATTGATTCTTTTATTACTAAAATCTGTAGTTTAAGAAACTCACTTGAGGAGAACGCTTATATCTTATATCTTATATTCTCCTCAAGTTTAACTACTTCTTAATAAGCTACAGTACGGTAATACCTTCTTTTATCTAAGGAGTGATTGCGCTTATCTTCTAGGTGAACACTTACCCGTTGAAGTAGACTTCCTAAAACCAGTGGAGGGAAATATTGACGAAATTCTGGACTAATCCCTTCAAGCGTATAATCTTTAGTATCAAAAATCGTAAGCTTGTCTGTATATTTCTCAGCAAAACGCTCTACTCTATCAGCTAATGGTCTCGTTGCATCTTCCCCTTTAAGTAAGATAATACTCGTGTCTCTTTCAACCAGCTCAATTGTTCCGTGGAAAAATTCTGCTGCATGTACGGACTTCGTACGAATCCATTGCATCTCTTCCAATACGCACATACTATATGCATAAGTTCTTCCCCATGCTGTTCCAGATCCAATTAACATATGATAATCTTCATCCTTATATTTGTTTGCAAATTCTTTAGCCTTTTCTTCCACCTGTTCTTTTACTGAAATTAGATTTTCAGGCATTTTTTCTAACTCTGATACAAATTTATCGTATTTTGGGAATTCTCCGTTATTATGCATTAGTCTGAAGATAATCATATACATTTGAAGATTTATTGAATCTGCAGCATAGTCGTTTTCTGCGTAGTTAGCTATCGGATAATCTACGATGTTAGCTAATGGTGTACCCATTTCTCCTACTAACCCAATAGTAGTTGCTCCTCTTTCCTTACAATATTGTGCTGCTTCAACAGTCTCTTCTGTAGTACCTGATAGAGAAGAGAGAATAACAACTGAATTTTTATCAAATTGCTTATGACTCTGTAGCATAAATTCAGAAGCAATTTCAGCGTAAACAGGAATAGTTGAAGTAGAATTCCATATGTATTCAAATGGATACATGATAGCAATAGAACCCCCTGATCCAATAAGGAATAAGTTTTTAAATTCTTTTTTTGAAACTTCATCCATTTTCTTTTCTATTTCTGCTCTTAATAAAACTGCTCCATTTGTTACTTTTAAGTAGTTCTGTGGATTAAACTTTAACATTTAGCAATCTCTCCTCTTATTTTTTAAGTTAGCCACTCAATGGTATATACCATTGAGTGTAAAAAATATAATGGTATATACCATTTGTAATTTAGATTATAGCACGCAAAATTCTGGGTTTCAATAAAAATATTAAAAAATTCTGATAATTAAAATAACAACTGTTTCTTTAAGGCCATTGGTAATTCAATCCCCAACAACAATGATTGTTAAAAATGATGAATTATTGTTGTTTACAAAGCTCGTAAAATTATACTTTGGTGAACTAAATAAAACTTGATTCGAAAGTGTTTTTTTAAATCAATTTAGCTGTAAAAATAATATGCGGTCAATTTTGGTCTAGTACTTAAATAGTGTTTTTATATACTTTGTAGAAAAAATAGTTCATTTTCCTCGTTAAATGTATGTATAAATGGTTTTCTTTGATAATATAGCTAACATGTTCATAACATCTTCAATGGTAATGATTTAACTAGAATTATCGATCATACAACACACTCCTTTTATTTATGTTATCTAATAATTTATTATATTGTATTAATACAAAGTTACAGATTAAAAGTTTTTATAGTAGATGTGTAAATGGTGTAACTAACTTATAAAAGTTTAAGTTATATCATTTACTCTAAGTGACGACAAATAGATCATTTTTCTACAAGATGTGTAAATGATAACACTATTTTTTATAAAGTATTATACTATTTACTCTTATAAATAATATAACAATAAATTTTATCTATATTTAAAAGTAAAAAGTATTAATAATTTATTTAATAATTAATTTTAAAGCTATCTCACGTTTATTGTTTTTAGTTCGATGTTCGTTATGATGAGAATACGTTCCTTAATTTATACAAGTAGAATTTACCTTCAATTCTTTTGTTCAATAATTCCTTTACAATTTAATTTTCTAAATATTCGAGACGAATTAACTAAAAAGGTTAAATTATCCATAACCATCTTATATACTAATAATGAACCAATACACAATAAGAAAGAGGAGGAAGAAATCCTATGATAAGCATAAAAAAAGTTGCTTGTACTCATTATGGAATAAGAATGGACGTTTTTAAACCTGAGGAAATAATTAGCTTTAATCATTTGCAATCAAGAGGATACCTCACTTGTCCTTATTGTGGCGATATCGAAATCGCTCATGAATGCCAAGAAGGAAAATCAAGGTTTGTAGTTGCTGCTAATAGAGTTCATACTCATGATTGCCTCTCGAAAGAGTCATAAAAAATTAGTCGCTCTAAAAAGATCCATCCTTTTAGAGCGACTAATTTTACTTACACAAAAGTCTTTTCAAAATGACATATTTTATAGAAGAAACTCGCCAAAAAAGTAGCCTTTGCTCAACGGGAGCAAAGGCTTATTAGAATTTAGGCGGTTGGGAAATATGATATTAGTTTGAGCTAAATTAAAAAATCATCTCCCTTTTACCTAACCTTATTAAGTGACAAGTGTGTAAAAGCTATGATATGTTAGCATCTCTACATATGATCTAAAATTAGAGAATGAGGTGTTTGAATATGAATAAAACTGAACTAGTAGATGCGGTTGCTACACAAGCAGAACTATCAAAGCAAGATGCTAAAAAAGCTGTGGAAGCGTTGTTTGAGACGGTTTCTAACACACTTGCGAAAGAAGAAAAAATTCAGTTGATTGGATTTGGAACATTTGAAGTACGTGAACGTGCAGCCCGTACAGGTCGTAACCCTCAAACAGGTGAGGAAATGACAATTCCGGCTTCAAAGGCTCCTGCTTTTAAACCAGGAAAAGAATTAAAAGAAGCCGTTAAATAAATATGTCTTATAATCAGCCCTCTCTAGAGATAGACTTCTAAAGGGGGCTATTTTTCACGGTGAAAAACTTCTAAATACCTACACACAAATATTACCTAATCAAGGTTTCTATTTTCTTGTGTCGTCTTAGAGTTTGAGGTAGGCTCTTTGCCAAGTCCAGGTTTCCAATTACCTAACTTGTTTTTTAAGTAATCCTTTAAAAAATCACGTTTCTTTTTTCGTCTTTTATCCCTGTTTTTCATAAGTACTCACCACCTTTAGGTTACTTAATAGGTGCAATTTCTCCTTATTATAATTATGTTGAAAAATCCACTCCTTATGCTAAATCTATAAGTGAAGATACTTTTTCTCGTCGGTGAAGGGAATATCAGAGTATAAAAAATGCGGTGACTCCGGAAGAATAATAGAAAGAATTTTATTTTTCACTACATAAAAAGCTATCTATAGTCGATTAAAGTAAAGAGGATTAACTATTTAGTTGTAATATAGTGGATGGTCACTATAAAATAGGGTTTTAAGCTTAAAATAAACGGTAAATGATAAAAAGGATTTATGTAAGGAGGTACTATTATGAAAAAGTCTATAGCAGTTCTGCCAGAAGAGTGGATGAAGCTAGTTAAAGATGCAATGAATTCAAATGTGAGTAAAGAAGAATTTAAACAGTTTCTAGAAGCAAAATCTCAAGATAACACGATAGCAAAAAACATTAGATAGCGTGCCTATCTAATGTTTTTTGTTATCACTAGGTTTGTGTATTATCTAAGAATGCTTTTACTTCTTTAACCGATAACCCTACTTCCTTAGCCTCTTGGATAAGTCTAATCCATTCTTGGTCTAAATGTGGCGTTATTACTTCTTTTTTACTGTCCATAAACATAAATTCCTCCAGATTTTCAGGAGGCTCAGCTGTCATAGTCAATTGACTTTAGACCTGTAGCTTTGCGTCCTAGCTTTTCAACTAGTTTGCCTTTATCTGAATGTGTAAATTTATATAAATATTACTACATAATGGATGTTGAAATATGTCGAAATAAGTATTCTTATAATTATTTTCTGAATTAAATAACTATTCCTAACTCCAAAAACAATGCTGAGAGTTATCAGCTGGGAAGAGACGTAAACCAAGCGTACAATAAGGCCTAGTATTTTTAATACGTCTAAAAAGGATTGTTTATAAGATTAAATTGTCACTTTAAAAGGTAATTTGCACTTATTTTAAGTGCTATTTTGCATATTATTATAACATAAGATAAAAATAAATAAGTTATTGAACATAGAAAAGTGAACAGGGTTTTGTAACATTTTTGACAATAAAACACGCCTCTTTCAAATCAAGAAGAAGCGTGTTCAGAAAAGGACGAGTTTTGGAACAAATAATAAAATGTGTGCTTTTTTAACGTTGTTCAGCAATTGGGTAAGGGAGGTAATCAGATGGTTCATCTCGAAATTGTAAGTTATGCCAGAACAACATGCCGCAAATGAATATTGACCAATGGGATTATCTATTAAAAGGGATAAGATTGGAGGGAATAGAAAATGGATGTAAGGACACTTTTGTTACAACAATGGGCAAGCTGCTTAGATAAAGAAGACTGGTTTCCACCACTTGAAAAAGTACTAGAGAATATTACTTTGGAACAGGCAATTTGGAAACCAGTTGAAGGGGCACATTCCATTTGGGAATTAGTTTGTCATTTACTTTTCTATGAAAAGAGAATTCTGTTACGCTTTCTAGGTGAAACAGCAAATGAACCAAAGGCAGAAAATAATGGCGCTACATATCGATTACCAACTGAGACCTTTCAAAATTGGAAGGAAACAAAACAAGAATACTTTTCTGTTCATCGTGAACTTGAAAAAATACTAGCAAAATCAGAACTAGAAGATTTGTATAGACCGATTCCTGATGACAATCCATTAGTGCTTGAACTGAAGAGTTTAGCAATGCACGACGCATATCATATTGGGCAAATTGTATTCCTTAGTAAAATGCAAGGAGCTTGGGCAAGGAAACGCAGCTTTTAAAAAGTTTTATTAGCTTTACAGTTATTCCACTATAGAGCACTATTCCGAAGTGATGATAAAAGTCCAATTTCTTAATTTTAATATTGAGAAATTGGACTTTTTATATTTATTTATAGTGCAAAATATCGCTTGAAAAAGGTGCAAAATAACTCCTAAAGTGACAATTAAATAGACGCATTATCGTTTATTTTTTTACCGTCTAAAAAGGTGTACCTTTTTAGACTACCTATATTGGACAACCCTGAACATTAACAAAATAAAAGGCTACACCATAATGAAATGATGTAGCCTTTTATTTTTGAGTATTAGATAAAATTTGTAAAATATAATCAGTTTCGCTACAAATATATCACATTCATATGATTAATAAATAAATTTTTTTGGCGTTTCTGCATTTATCTAAACGTAACATTTTTTATGCAGTACGTATTATTTATCCAAAGCCCTTTTATTAGTTGTGCATCGGAAAGAGTCATTATGGGAACTTACTTATAATAAATTGCACTTAATAAAAAAAGAGCTATTTAAATGCTTAACTTTCCACTTATCCACCCTTCTACAAAATCTTTTAAAGAAGGTGCAGTCTGAGTTCTTTGATTGGTCTCATGATTCCAAACATAAATACCATTTTGTTTTATGGATCTATCTGATGTTGAATATCCAAACATATCGCCATTCCCTGCATCTGCGAAAAACAACAAATTGTTAAAAGGAATGTATGTGTCCTCCATTCTGTCTCCTAAACTTAAATTCTCTCTTATAATTTTCTCTATAGACCAAATTAACGAGCAACCATAACCATCATTTACACCATTTGTTTCATACAACAAATTTCTTAATTCTTTTGGGATCTGAATACTAAATAGTTTTTCTAGCACTTCTATGTCCTCTATGCTAGCCGGTTCTCCATATACACATTCTGTTGAAATATTTTGTATTAAATCCTTCCACATAGGCTCACCTTCCTTATTAAAAAATTATATGTTAAGTTGGTAAGATAACAAATAATTGCTTCAATTGCAGTGAGAAAATTCACAGCTTCAAAGACTGAAGGATGTTACGATGTATTTGACTTTTCTAACAAAAGGTCAGTCTTTCTTTGCATTATATAAGAACAATCACTCTGTAGTAATCTCTGTTTTTCTATGTTCAGAGATTTTTTCTGTGTTGAGAATACTTTCTAGTTGTGTCGGGTAGGAAGGCCCTCTCACGAGTGCCCCTCCTACCTGACTAAAAGGTTTTATGAGCTAAATCACTTCTAATACACATGTAATGATTCATAGAAAAAATAGAGTCTTTTTCTACATACGTTTAGAAAAATATTTCTCTTTTTACTTTTTAATATCAAATAATGCTCCACAAATTCGTGATTTTATGACTATTCAGGAAGTCACAATTTATAGGCTGCAAAAAACCCTTAATAAAAGGGTTCCTTAGCATGATGTTTCAGATATTTTATATCATGCAAACCGGTCTCTACTTCAAATCAACGAAAGATTTTGTGGAAATTTGCATTTACTTTTATTTGAAAAGAGTAAAATTATTTGATGATAATTTAGAATCTTTGTAAATTAATAGGAAGTTTTGTAGAAAGTATTTTATATACAGGAGAAAACTAACATAATGTATTTAATGTTAGTTTTTATAAGGAGTTTATTACAATCCATAATGAACACAATCTTTTGTTGTTTAGAAGAGAAGTGAATCGCTTGAGGGAAGAATACAAGAATTGGGAAAAGGAACTGTTTAAAAGTGAAATTCATAGGGATATTATATTATTGAGCGATGCCATAAAAGTTGATTATAAAATAAATAGGTAGGAAATATGCGTTCACTTATGTAATCAAATTTACTTATTTATTACACCAGTTTAACTTCATTTTCATTTCCTTGTAACTGGCATGCTTTATAATGAATTAAAGTAGTTGGACAATCATACGAAAGACCATTTTGAATTTAGGCGGTGGGATAATGAGCGAACAGCCCTATTCTGACATACAACGTAAAAAAAACTCGATTATAGATTCTTTAATCCATTTAGGAATCTATAAAAAAGGAAACAAACAGCTCTATGAATTAACATTACATGAGTTAGAAACAGAGTATCATATAGTTAATCCGGCAATCCAAGACCTATCTTTTTAAGTTTTTGCTAACCGCAATTCATTTGTTAAGAGGAGGGTTAATCTATGTTTTTGAAAAAACTAATCAAAAATGGTTTAATTACGGTTAATTATTATGAAAATGGGTCATTACAAACTTGTAAAGGCCGTGTTTATAATCTTAATCTCCATGAACAGACCCTGTCTTTAAAAGATGAAAAACAAAATATTTTCTTTATTCGTTTATCCGGTATTGAAGACATTTATTGATTTCCTTTATTTGATTTAAACTTAGTGAAGAATTTTCTCTATTTTTTATGATAAATGGTCACTTTGTATGTATAAGAAATTTCTAGTTAAGGAGCCATAAAGATATAAAAGTGAAATAAAAAAGGGGGAGGAATGATGAGAGAAACCAAACAAATATGGTCTGATTTTATTGAGGAGGACCAATTTGAACTACATTCGTACCTTACTTATTTATTTAAACAATGTGACGAGGAGAATCTAAGACAGTTAGAAGATGAAAATATAAAAGAATAAACCTATAAATAAAGCAAACTGGAAGGATAAAAAATGAAAATGAAAATAATGTAGGCGACCTTATGATTCTAATCGAATGAATAGGTCGTTTATTGCTGTTATAAATCTTTTTATAGGGAGCTAATTTGATGTCAAAAGAAAGCGTAATGTTAAATTTGAGGATTAATTTATGTAAACAGATTAAAGATTTACTAGAAGAAATAGAGCAGGGGAATTTAGTTTAAAAAAGAATATATATAAAATAAAACTTCCTAATTTTCTTTAAAGCTGGTAAGGAGAAAGTCTAATTATTAGTTTATCAATGATTCCTTTTTAGTCCTCTTAATATGGTATTAGTGCAAAAATCATCAAATCAAGCTAATTAAATTGCCCGTGGGATTAACACTCCTTTACTACAGGGATAACTTTTCCCTTCTCCACTATCTTCTACGCGTATTCATACAAGTTCCCGTTTTCTAATATAATACACTTATGTAACAGCTTCCCCCTGCAATATTACGTAGCATTTTCATTATAGAAAGTAGAGTGTTTCTTCTACACGCAGTTAAAAAGTGTTCTCGTTCAGTTTATAGTAACTATGTGGTATCCGGTTTTTAACCGTCTGAATTTTAGAAGGAGGAATCCATTGTGAATACAACTGTTAATGAATTGTATGATTTTGGAACAGTCGTAAAGGGGAAGCTATTAAATAATAATCTTTATGCTCATTATTTGAGTGATGCCATGAGAAGAGGAAATCATTTTGATTTTTTATATTATTTTTTGACAGCAACTGTAGATAGTCGAACACCTATACCTGAACATGTCTCTACTGTTTTTTTAAAGGTTCTTAGCAATAAAATAAAGTTGAGTGATCTTACTCCATTTATCATGGGAATGGTCGGGAAATAAACAAAAGTTAAGAGATATATGTCTTAACTCCTTTAATTGAGGCACCCATTTAGGAGTCGGTTAATAGTTCAGTTTAATCGGGATATGGATATGATTTAAAGATACGTCAATTACATTCGTTCCATTGATCAAATAAATCGATTAAATAACAGGAGGAGCACTTTATATGGATACTATATTAAGAGTATCATCAATATCAAATCCAAGTTCAGTTGCAGGTGCAATTACAGCCGTATTTAGAGAAAGAGGTAATGTAGAAATTCAAGTAATGGGAGCCGGCGCTTTAAATCAAGCGATTAAAGCTGTTGCGATTGCAAGGGGATTCGTAGCTCCCAGTGGTGTTGATTTGGTTTGTGTTCCTGGGTTTACATATATTTCAATCGATAATGAAGAACGAACAGGAATCAAATTAATTTTAAGCCCTAGAAAAAAACGATAGATTTGCGTTAAGTAAAAAGGACTTTTTAGCATGTTATTGCCGATAATTGCTGTTATACAAACTAAAAAAGCATATAGTATGCATTTTTAAATGCAAAAAAACTACCTCAGGTGAACTGCACCCCAATTGTTAGACAAAGAAACTCTAATGATTGGGGTGCTTTTATGTCTAGACATACATTTGAAGATAAGTTGAAGGCTATTGATTTGTACCTAAATAAGCGCAACTCATATAGGGAAACAGCCAAGTTAATGAGCGCCACTAAATCAGATATTATAAAATGGGTGGCATTGTATCAAAAACATGGAGAAAAGGGTTTACAGCCGACCTATACAAATTACTCTGTGAAGTTTAAAATGGACGTATTAACTTATATGGAAAAAACAGGAGCGTCTATTCGTGAAGCATCATATGTATTCAATATTCCTTCTTACTCAACGGTGGCGAAATGGAAAAGAACCTTTGAAGAACAAGGTAAGGATGGCCTGTTTCCTAAAAAGAGGAGTCGTCCAAAAATGAAGAAAAAGCCTACTGAAAATCTTGATACAGACAAGACAAATGAAGAGTTACTAAAGGAAAATGAATACCTACGAATGGAAATTGCGTATTTAAAAAAGTTAAACGCCTTAGTTCAAGCATCAAGGGAATCAAAGAGCGAGAAAAAGCCCAAATAGTGTTTGAATTAAGGCATGAATATAAGGTCGTCGACCTTATAAAGGTAGCTAAAATCGCTCGTAGTACTTATTATTACTGGACGAAAGCTTTTAAGGGTCCTGATAAATACAAAGAGATGAAACAACTAATTAAGCATATTTTTCATGAGCACCAAGGTAGATATGGTTACCGTCGTATTACCTTAGAGCTGAGTAGACTAGGGTATTCTATTAATCACAAGACCGTATATAGACTGATGAAAGAATTAGGATTAAAGAGCCTCGTGCGACTCAAAAAATATCGCTCGTACCGTGGGAAAACAGGAAGGATCGCTCCTAACATTCTTAAACGCGACTTTGAAGCGTCTAAACCAAATGAAAAATGGGTCACAGATATTACAGAGTTTCATCTGTTTGGAGAGAAGCTTTATTTATCCCCTATTCTAGATCTTTTTAATGGTGAAATTGTCTCTTATCATATAGACAAACGGCCTGTTTTTTCCCTTGTGACAACAATGTTGAATGAGGCATTTAATCACTTACAAGTCGGAGAACGTCCAATACTCCATTCGGATCAAGGGTGGCATTATCAAATGACAAAATATCAGCATTTACTTAAAGAAAACAATATTACTCAAAGTATGTCCCGTAAGGGAAATTGTTTTGATAACGCAGTCATTGAAAACTTCTTTGGTCTATTAAAATCAGAGTTACTCTATCTCCAAGAGTTTGAGAGTATGGAGCACTTTCAACAGGAATTAGAGAGGTATATTGTTTATTACAACCACAAACGAATAAAAGTAAAATTAAAAGGATTGACCCCTGTAGAATACAGAGTTCAATCCTCATTCGCTGCTTAGATAAAGGGTCTAATTTTTTGGGTTCAGTTCAAGGAGGTAGTTTTTTGAGAACATACACCATAATAAAATTGGAGTTGATGTTTCCATCTTTATAATCAATTTTAAATTTATAGTGGTTTTATTCATCAAAAACTATAGTTATTTAACAGCTTGTTTTAATTCCTTTCCTGCTTTAAAAGCAGCCACTTTCGAAGCAGGAATATCTACTTCTTCACCTGTTTGAGGATTACGACCTGTTCGTGCTGCACGGTCCCGCACTTCAAATGTCCCAAATCCAATCAGTTGGATTTTTTCTTTCTTGGCAAGTGTGTCATAAATTGTTTCCAGTAGCGCATTTACAGCGTTTTCAGCATCTTTCTGTGTTAGTTCTGCTTTTGTTGCAACAGCACTAACTAGTTCCATTTTATTCATATTCAAACACCTCATCCTATTATTTTAACTTAGTATGTAGAGGTGTTAACCTAGCTTCTACACACTTGTTACCTTATAATATTAGATAGAAAGTGAAAAAAACCTCTTTTTGTATGATTTACATACGAAAATTCATATATTGTTTGGTATGATAAATTCCGCATAAGTATACTTAGATGAAAAGTATAAGTATAATTTTATAGATTTATTTATCTATATATTTCAATTACACGTTGCTGTTTTAGTGGGTGCTTTTGATATGCCATTATTTCTGATCGTCATAATTTGAAAGAAAGTATTTAAGCGTGTGAATTTCTCCTGAAGCTAGAAGATCTTCTTTCATTTTCATAACTCGAAGTTTTATTGTGTCACCCATTGTCGGGAAATTCATCATATCAAACCTATCTCCTAAACCTAATGGAATATTTTCCCCGTGCATGCTTCCTTCTTTAAAAAATTCAGAGGCTGGACCTTCCATTAATAAATTTCCATCTAAGTAAAACTCTACTTTTTCTTTTCCTGTGATTTTAGCCATAGCTTTCACTACCTTTTCCATAAGTTACTTTCATTTAATGTTTTATATTATTCTGAATATTTTTGATGCCTATTTCCTATATTGGTTTAAAGATAAGTTAAATAAAATTGCAGGAAGTACAAATTGTATACCGAATTCTCTTTAACAAACAGAGTTCTTTTTAAACCCAAGAGTTTCTGGTATGTTGACTAGATATATATAAAACCTATACTGAGGAGATGAGTGCTAGTTGTATTCTTGGAGAGTAACGAAATATAACCCTTTAAAAAGAGATAATAATGGTTACTTTCTCAATGATGAATGGACCTGTTTTTCTGAAGTAGGAATAAATGTAGAGATGGATGAATATTTGAAAGTGGAAAAAAAGTATATTAATGCTGTTATAACATTCATGAATGAAATGAATATCAACAAACTTTATATAAAAGGGTTAGAACAATGGTCTGAAGATATAGAAGCTCAAAATGCAACTGAATTCATATCAAAATTATGGATAGGACAATGGATAAGTATTCAAGAAGTAAAAACGCTAGTAAAGTTAACATTACGAAATGCAGTGTGGTGTAAATTAGAGTTAGGAAACCAGTTCTTTGTCCATTTTGGCTATGATTATTATATGTACATAGGAACCTCTCAAAAATGTTTTAATGCTTTAGAAAAAGTAGTTTTAACAGGTCTACATGTTGAGAGGGTTGATTCCCCTTATCTATAACTTTAAAAAATAACTTTCTCAAATGTATGTTATATAAAGAATATTAGTTAATTAGCAGTCTTTGTTAATATTCGTCTAGAATAGTAAGGGTAGAAAAGATTCTGTATTAATATTACATATTTGTATATATTTTTAGTGAATAGTAAAACTAATGATTTTCACAAAATACTTTATCATTTACTTAAGCATAACGACTGTTCTCGGAAATAATATACGAAAAGGCTCGTTATGGAAAAATAAATAAGCACCTTGATAAGATAGGGGTGCTTTTACGTATTTATTTCTTCTTTACCCTAAAGTAATTCTTTCTTTAACGTATCAAAGTCTCTTTTAGCTACTTTTTCAATCTTATCAAATAATTCATCACCTTCGATTAATCCTTTTTCTTCTAGTATTTCTTCTAACGCTTTAAATCTTACTCTAGATAAAACAACCTCATTTACGGCATTAACCATCAACTTCTGATCTTTTGTAAGTTCTTTTTCTTTGACTGGTTCTTGTTGTAACTTAATTCTAAATACGACTTTTGTGTCATCTGATATCTCTGCTGCTTGATAAAAAGTACTGTGTGAAATATTTCCCATTTTAAGTTTCTCATTTGTATCAACAATAGTAAGTTCAAAATGGGGGCTTTCGAAAAATAAGTCATATAAGTTATAATCTTTTTTTCCTATAACCGAAAATGCAAAACCAATCTTTTTTAGCTGCTCACCTGTAGTGGAATGTGTAATTGTTTTTTCTTCGAAATTTTCAACGTTAAATTCAACATTATTGATAATTAATTGTTTCAATTCAATCACCTCTTTATCTATATTAATACGACGAGTCTTAAAAAATTCCCTGTTTTCTCAAAATAAAAAAGGACACTGATGACACGTCATGGAATCAAAAAGCTCTAAACCTTATAGTGTTGCTTATTTCTTAAATCAGTATTTCTATCAAAATAAAAAGCACCCCAATTAATAGATGCCTATTTTTATTATTCTTATTTTTCTTCTGTAACCATAAACTGTACCACATTATTTAAATTGATGTGCACTAGCTCTTTTTCATTCGAAATGAATCTTTCATATTTTGTTATATGACTAATGACTTCTTTCTTTGATGTGGCTTCAAATTTTAATTCCTTTGTCCTGCCATTTATAAATGCAAAAATAACTTTAAATTTAAGCATAGGTGTAGCACCCCTCTTTATCTACTTATTATTCTTGCTTCATTAATTCTTCTTCAAAGAAAAAAGTACTTGGATATTTATTGACCGTATAAGAGTATCTTTTCATGTTTTTTACATAATGACTTTTTAAGATTGTCACTAATTCATTCGATACTCTTATGTTTACTATTTCTCCATTAGTAAATGGTTTTACGCTCATGGCCCTCATCCTCTCTCGTATCAGAAATAATAAAATTTATCTTAAGACATAATTTAAATCTCTTAAGATTCTTTATTTTTACCCAGTTCTTTTGCCTGATATTTTTTTAGTTCTCCACAATCATAAGGATTAACAATTAAAGTTTCCGTGTGATTCTTATAATGGAGCTGAGAAAGGCTTACATCAATTCGTATAGGTTTTCTGATATATGTGTTAAAAAAGTAAGCAACCTTTCTTCGATAGTTGGTTCACGAAGGGATAGTTGTATGTTGACACCTTACGGTGTGATAAACCTCAATACCTACTAATGAAGTACATAGTCATAAAACAGTAAGGGATTATTTTCTATACTTTTTTTCACGCCATACTGTTTCTTTTCTGCCTCTACTTCTCTTACGCTCCGTTTTTGCCTTTTCATTACGAAGTGGTGCCACTTCAGTTAATTGGACAGGAGCCATATTGGATTCTTTTGTTAAGAGCTTTAAAGTGGCTGACAATAAAGTAACAGAATCCACTTCTTCTAATAACTTTTCCGCCACAGGTTTATATTCCCCGAACTCTCTCTTGTCGATGGTGTTCAAAACGCGGTGTATGATTGCTTCCTGATGTCCTGCCATTACTTCACTAGAAGTGGGAGGCGATTGTCTAGACATCTTTGTTTTCGTAACATCTTCAATCACTTTTAAGTGATGACGTTCTCTCGAAGTTATAAATGTAACCGCCAATCCCTTATTACCTGCCCGTCCTGTTCGACCAATACGATGAACATAGCTTTCAGGATCCTGAGGAATATCAAAATTATAGACATGACTGACACCTGTAATATCAAGTCCTCTTGCTGCAACGTCGGTTGCGACCATAATCTCAATCGTATGATCCTTGAATTGACGAATCACATCGGCACGTTTTGATTGTGTAAGGTCTCCGTGAATGCCTTCTGCTGCATACCCACGTTTTTTTAGCCCTTCAGCAAGTTCATCCACACGTTTTTTTGTTCGTCCAAACACAATAGCAAGGTCTGGTGCTTGAAGATCTACAAGATTACAAAGAACATCAAACTTTCGATTATCTGGAATTTCCACATAACGTTGCTCAATATTCTTTACTGTTAACTCCTTCGCTTTTACTCTCACGAGTTCAGGATTGTTCATAAATTTCTGGGCTAAACTTTGTACTTGCTTCGACATGGTTGCTGAAAATAGTAAGGTTTGATGGGGAGAAGAAATCCCACCAAGGATTGTTTGGATATCTTCAATAAAGCCCATGTTTAACATCTCATCTGCTTCATCCAGAACAGCCATACGAATATGATTTAAACGAATCGTTCTTCTTTTCATATGGTCCATAAGACGTCCAGGGGTTGCCGAGATAATATGCGGTCTGTTCTTGAGGGCCTTGATTTGACGATTAATGTCCTGCCCCCCATAAATGGGTAATGTTTTAACTCCTTTTACCTGTCCAATTCGATTTAATTCCTCAGCTACTTGAATCGCCAGTTCACGCGTCGGCGCTAGAACGATTCCCTGAATCGCTTCTTCATCAAGCTCAACTCGCTCAATAAGGGGTATACCAAAAGCTGTTGTCTTTCCAGTCCCGGTTTGAGCTTGTCCAATTAGATCTTTACCCGTCATAGCCATTGGAATAGCTTCAGCCTGAATTGGCGTAGCCTCTTCAAAACCCAAGTTATGAATGGCCTTTTCAATGTCCTTACTTAAGTGAAAATCAGAAAAATTTTTCAACTGTTTCGTGCTCCTTCTTTTACTCAAATTCAGAAATGAGAAAAGTACTCTTTAACCAGAGATGTTACTTATTCATTCCTGCGTATTGTAAATCAGTGTTATTATCAATGGAAGTCTTGTTCTAACTTATCTGTACAAGACGAATTCATGCCTTATTTTATCCGCGCTTCCGTGTATTTATAAATTCTTATAGGATCTATAAAATGCGGTTTAATTTAGAAAGATAGGGGTCCTGATATCTCTTTTTTAAAAGGTAAACTATTTAGAAGGAATGATGTAGTTAAGTATTATAACCATAGGAAGAAAGGTCAAGAACCCTTACCTAAAGAACGAACAGAAATTTGGGAATATCAATCAGAAGAGTCTAATGGTTGGATGAGAAAAAACTTCTCTTATGAAAATCATCAAAAGTGTCCTTTATGTGGTCATAAAATGAGAGCTCGAGAACGGTTTTTAGATGAGTCTCCTAATCCCCATTAAAAATAATTCATACCCACATTTTTGTGTAAATCACCAAAAACTTCTGATTTTTTTAACTACAATTAAACTCTTTAACAAATTGATATCCTTATTTGCTTTATATTTCCAGTGTATGTTTTAACTAGTCTACATCTTGTACCGTTCGTTTTGTCTAAAAAACCAGACTTTTAAGTCTGGTTTTTCTAGCTAGTGGAATTAAAAGTAAAAAAGACTCCCAGGTGGAGTCTTTTTACTCATTTTGATTATGCTACTTTATGAACGTTAGCAGCTTGTGCTCCACGTTGACCTTGTTCGATATCAAACGTTACTTTTTGACCTTCGTCTAACGATTTAAAGCCTTCACTTTGAATAGAGCTGAAATGTACAAATACATCGTCTCCGCCTTCAATTTCAATAAAACCGAACCCTTTGTCTGCATTAAACCATTTTACTGTACCTTGTTCCATAATATTGCCTCCTGGTGTGGAATATTCCACACTTGTATTACTACCCTTGTCCAACCATACTATCTTAAGATGAAAATTTCTATGGAAGAGATTTCTCTTCTCTTAATCCTACACCGAACAAAAATAATTAACTTAATCGTACCATATAAAACTTAATATAGCAAATCCAGGAAAGTAGATGAATCTTTAAGATGTAAAAACCTGTATTGTAAAAGGCCTAATTTAAAATTTACTGTTTTTGTGTAGATGAAATTTTTTATAAAATTGATATGTTGGGTACAATACAGGGTATATACGTGATAGAGGGGGAGGATTATTTGAGACTGAAGGATGGAGATTTTTATACAGATAGTAGAAGCGATAAGGTATATAGGTTAAATGAAGATGACAAGGGCAGCTGGTATGTGAGTACATATGAAGATGAAGGTAATGATAAACTGTCTAGAACATCGGGGCGTGAGATGATGAAATTGTTAAAGAGTTTTTATACCAAAATGAACGACAGTTGAACATTCATAGCTCTGAAAAACTACCATCCTTAGTCATCATAGGGGAGGTAGTTTTTTGTTCGCATTATATTTAAAAGTAGTGGCTCAAAGTCTGTTGGAAAGGTACACATTTATGAGCACTTTTAAATAGCTGTAACTAAAATAATGCTACTACTTTAATGAAAATGAATTTTTCTTCACACCCTTTTCCTTTCATTAAGAAAATACATACACACATGTATGACAGTTGTCATACTAGTTACTTGACGTTTATATCTTTCATTACCAGGTACTATGCTCTACTATAAAGATAAAGAAGAGCTGAATATTAAACACGGTAAAGATGTAAGGAGGAACACATGAGTAAACAAAAAACGACTGAATTAAGAAAAAATGTAGCACCTTTTGAAAAATCCAATACGAAATCAAGTATAAAGCAATTAATAAACACATTCCTTCCCTTTTTACTACTTTGGTTTCTAGCTTATCAAAGTTTGTCTATTTCTTATTGGCTAACACTACCATTATGTATTGTTACAGCCGGGTTCGTCGTCCGAATCTTCATTATTTTCCATGATTGTTGTCATCAATCATTTTTCAAAAGCCGAAAAGCAAATAATATCCTTGGTACAATCAGTGGGGTTATAACCATGTTTCCGTATGAACAGTGGAAACGAAGCCACTCGATTCATCATGCTACGAGCAGCAACTTAGATAAACGAGGAACTGGTGATGTGTGGGTCATGACAGTTGATGAGTATGTTGCAGCTTCCTACTGGGGCCGGTTAGCATACCGAGTTTATCGCAATCCAATTGTTATGTTTGGATTAGGCCCCATCTATCTTTTCTTCGTTTCTAACCGATTGAATCGAAAAGACGCGAAACGAAAGGAACGTTTGAACACATATTTAACCAATTTCTCAATTGTTGCGGTGTATGCACTTTTATGTTGGGGTATTGGTTGGCAAGCTTTTCTGCTCGTTCAAGCTCCCATCCTTTTTGTAGCAGGATCACTTGGAATTTGGTTATTTTACGTACAGCATCAATTTGAGGATTCCTACTTTGAAAGAGAAGAAGAGTGGGATTACGTGAAGGCTGCGGTTGATGGTAGCTCCTATTACAAGCTCCCTAAAGTTTTACAATGGGTAACAGGTAATATTGGTTTCCATCATGTACATCATTTGGCTCCAAGAGTTCCCAACTATAATTTAGAAAAGGCGCATGAGTCTACGCCACCATTACAGAAAGCAACAACCATTACACTAAGCACAAGCTTGAAGTCTCTTCGTTTTCGACTTTTAGATCAACAAAATAAACGTTTTGTAAGCTTCAAAGAAATTAAGCATCTACTAGACAATAAAAAATCGCGTGTGAATTTGAATAACAAAAGACCAAACCTCGATAAAAATTGAATATCCATACGATAAAATCATTCAATCTTAATAAAAAAATACCTGGATTAGCTGAACTATAACCCGAATAAGGGTCACTACATAAAAAGTGTCCCTTATTCGGGCTTTTTTCACTTGAGCACTTTGTGAGATTTTCTTACTAATAAATCATTTCTTTTCGTCTTCTAGTATCATCAATCATGAAGTTATGTTTTTTGTAACAAAAGTGGAGAAGGTAGTTGAAAAAATATCGAGATATTGGTATTATAACTATTGTTTTTGCAAAAGACCTTGAAGAGAATCTTATGGAAATTCAAAATTGGAGAAAATAAAAGAGAATAAAGAAGAATTGCTTAAAGATAAACAAGCAGTTGAAAACTTATAGAAAAACGCCATGAAAATATAAAGCTAGCTTAACACAGCTAGCTTTATTTGTAGTTTATAGAGCTAGTTACTATAAAGCGAGTTCTTGAAATTAAAGAATTAATAACAATGACTCTTACTACCTTAGGAACAATCAAATTATCTAAAAAATCTAATTATGTAGCTCATATTTCAAATGTTAAAATAATGAAAATTACCTTTTTAGATAAGGTAAGATCGGAGGACAAAATTCAATGAATAATTTGCACTTTCTAGGAGAAAAAATCGTAGAAAAAAAGTATGAAATTGCGCATAAAGTACATACAAATAGAATGGTAGACCTTAAACAAACAAGAAATTTCAATCTTACAAATGAAAAAATTATTGAAATGAGAGCAAACTTCATCAACAATTTTGGAGAAGCAATCATGTTAAACCTCGATCAAAATACAAGTTTCGATCGAATATTGAAATGGGGCAAAGAGTCAGGAGAATTGGCATCAAATCTAGGGGTTTCTCTGAGTGAGGCTTTAGAGACCACAAGTTATTATCGGAAATTCATATGGGAAGTACTTAAAGAAGAAATAAAAAAACACAACATGCCGATAGACACTGTATTTGAATTAAGCTCGATTATTGATCCTTTATTAGATAAAGCTGTTTATGCTTTTAGTTTGACTTATGTTAATTTCCATCATGAAACATTAAAAAAAGCAAAGAGTGCCTTCCTTGAATTATCCGTCCCTATGGTCCCTATCACAAAAGGAATTGCTATACTCCCTCTAATTGGAGAGGTAGATACGGAAAGAGCCACTCTCTTACTAGACGAAACGTTGAAGAAAGCAAATGAATTGAAGTTATCTCACCTTCTATTTGATCTCTCTGGTGTTATGATTGTGGACACTATGGTTGCCCATCAAATTTTTAAAATCATTGAGGCATTAGATTTACTTGGGGTAAAAACCATGTTAATTGGTATCCGTCCTGAAGTTGCTCAGACCATGATACAACTTGGAATTAATTTTAGTAAAATAACTGTAAAATCAAACCTCGAACAAGCACTTCTTAGTTTGAATTTAACCATAGATACGTTAGAATAAATAGTCTCACCTAATAGTGTATGAATTGAATTCTATTTATCTTCAAAAAACTGCTTAACATAAGACTATTTATAAGTAGTTAATCTATTTTTAAAGCGATACTCTTTCGAACAATTGAAGTAAAATACACACTATAAAGTATAGAATTTTTTGAGTAGGGCAGACTGCTAAAGTTCGCTTGAATATACACAATACCTGTTGTGAATAGCTTTATTTCTTGTTGCAGACTTCCTAACAAGTCTGCTTTTTACATATAGCAAATTTCTTCCACATAAAATATTTTTGTTTCATTTCTTAAACAAAAGGGTAAAGTACCATGATAGATTGGAATGTAACAAGAAACAGATCTTTTTTAAAAGATCTGTTTCTTGCTTTTTATTTAATAATTACAAAAATGAACAATAACTCATACCTTGAGTAAACTATTCAAGACAGGGTGAGCTGTCATCACAAAACCTAATTACGTAACAGAAAAGACTACTCAGATTGAACTGCACCCCAATTGTTAGACAAAGAAACTCTAATGATTGTGGACTTGTCAATATTTATTGGACACTAAGTTAAGATACTATGATGAATAGGCTTTTTCGTATTCAATAGGGGAAAGATAATGCAGAGAAGAATGCATTCTTTTGGTATTGTAATAGAGCTCTATATATTTAAATACTTCTTTTCGAGCTTGTTCTGGTGTTGTAAATTTGGCACCATGAATGAGCTCTCTTTTTATGGTCTTATAAAAAGATTCCATTAATGCATTATCGTAGGGGTTTCCTTTTCTGCTGACACTTGAAACAGCACCATACTTTTTCAGTACGGCTTGAAAATTACTACCCGTATATTGGGATCCTTGGTCTGTATGGATAATTAATCCTGTTGGAGGATGTTCTTTGTTATATCCTTGTAAAAAAGCGTCTATCACAAGAGAATCTTTCATCCGTGTACTCATAGACCAGCCACTCACTTTTCTCGAGTACATATCCACAAATACCGCAAGGTATAAAGTACCCTTTTGAGTAGGGATATAGGTAATGTCACCGACCCATATTTTATTTCGTCCGTCTGTGTGAAAAACTTGATTAAGGAGGTTGGGTCTTTCTATAGAAGGTGATTTTTTATTATAACGTTTATAGCGATACCTGCTTCCTTTCGCATATAGGTTCATTTGACGCATCAGTTTTCCTACTCTTTTTCTGTTTACCTTGATTCCCTTCTTCTCAAGAACCTTTGTAACTCTTAAAGATCCGTATCGACCCTTATGTTCCTTAAATATCTCCTGTATTTCCGCACGTAACACTTCATTCTCTAAAGCTCTTTTAGAAGGTTTTCTCTGTAAATATTCATAGTAACCTGATCGTGAGATGTTTAACGTTTTACAAGCCTTCTTGATGTTATAGTTGTGTTTATTTTCTTTTAAGAATTGAAACCTTACACATTCTTTTTCTTCAAGAAGACCCGGAACTTTTTTAGTAGATCAAGCTCTTTTCTAAGTTCTTCATTCTCACGTTTAAGCTTTTTCATTTCATACTGGGAATTATAAAGTGCGCTCCCACGGCCTGGAAACGCACTTTCCCCATATTCTTCGTATTCACTTACCCAACGATATAGCGTATTAGGATGAATAGATAATTCTTTCGCAATCTCTTTTACAAATAGGTTCTCTTCCAGTACCAACTGAACTGCAGCCATTTTAAATTGACGATCATAAACTTTTCTACCCATAAACCGAATCACCTTTTTCTCTTAATTTAGTGTCCAGTTTATCGTACCATCTCCAATTGGGGTGCTTTTATGTCTAGACATACATTTGAAGATAAAATTAATCGTCACTTATCATAAAATCAAAAAAAGCAGAAGTTAATTTATCTTATGTCTGGTCATTATATTGTACGTTCATGACTTGTTTTTATAAACCATCTGATCTAATTTTTGAAACCCCTAAGGCTAAATTATTCCACAAAATGTGTTCAACCACTTCGGCGTCTACAGCATGACAATCAACAATGAGTATGACTTCCGAATGTTTACCGCGTAGAAGCCGTTGCTTTTTCTTAATGACTTTAAACATAAATAGTTTAATTCCTAGTCCTAAGACAAATCCGATAAAAGCACTAATAATCCCCCAATAAATAGGGCCCCAGCTTAGTTTAAAACCAATACTCGCACCAATAACAGAAAAGGCTGTGGCTAGAGCCATTCCTAAATCAATAAGAGAAACCCCATCTGCTCGATGAAGGCTATCAAAAATCCGACGGTTTTCCGTTCGATTATTGAGAGGAACAATAAATGTGTCTTCTTTTCCTATTCCTTTTTCCTCTAACTCGGAAATAGCTAGTTCTACATAACTTGAGTATTCAAATGTAGAAAAAATTTGCATATGTTCATTTCACCTTTTTTCCTTTTCCAATACGAAAGCTGGGGTGTTGATACATTTTCTCGAAGAAGTTTTTCTGCTCTCTTTCAACAAGTTTATTATTCTCCACGGTATTCATATAGGAATCGAAGATAGCAAAACCATATAAAGAGGGGAAAAACAACAACCATTCTGCATCTAAAACAGAAGTCGCCTGTTGTATTTCTCCTGAAAATAGCAGAGAAATACCCTCAAGTAGGTGAGAATAATAAAAGAAAACGACTGCCCAAATGATGACAAAGAAAGCACCAATGATCCGATGAATATAGAGTTGTCCTAGGCCAGGCATTAATACCGACCAAAAAACGGATAAGATGGGATTCCGTTTATCTAAATAGTTTATTTCCATGGCTCCTATACTGAAGGAGTTGAACCGATGATTTTCTCTTTCAGCTAACACGTATATTTTATTTAAATCAACTGTTGTTCGGTAACTATCCCATATAGCAAAAATATAAACGGGAATATAAATAAGAAGCCATCTTGTATTAAGCACGTCTTTGGCCATATCAATGTTTCCTTGAAAAGAATAAATCATTGCCAAATTTACATGAGATTTAATATTTATGGTGACCTCCCATATAAATAACACAAAGCCGCGAAGGTATTTAGACAGTAGTAAATGTCCAAAACCAGGAAAAGCTGCTGACCACCAAGCAATAATATAGGGGTTTCTTAAATGGATTTGAGTCGTTCCAAATATACTAACATGAGCAATATAGCGTCTTATAGTATTGTCATTATTATAATTATTCATTTGCGATCTCCTATAGATGTTATGAAAATATACTTTTTATACCTACCATCCATATTTAACATGCTCTTGTTTGTTTATTCTGATTCAATCAATTGATATAAATCTAATCCTTATCAAAATGAAGAGTCTTGTGACTAGAAAAATCCCTATATTTTTCCATAAATAGATTTTTTATATGTTATTTTCAAGAAAACAAAGTATGGTAACTAAATTCGTATATTCAAACGAAAAAAACTACTGCTCCTGTACAGTAGTTTTCCTAGTCGTTGAAATATAGATGTTATGTTGATAATGCTCTATTGCATCTTGAGTAGTTTGCTCAATTTACTGTTTATGATTCGTGATTTTTGTATGTATTTAGAATGTACATTATGGTAACTAAAGATAGAAAAGCTCCTGATGCCTATTCAGGAGCTTTTCTGTCTACAAATATTCATTCTACTGCCTACTGATATGGTGAACAGTAAAGAGAAACATCATACTTGTTATGTAAACTTTAAAATGGATTATTACTCAGTGACTTCTTTTTCCACAATACTTATTACTCTATACAAAGCTAAAGATGTAGTCTCCACATCCGGAAAATGTTCAATATGGCCCGTTTTAATATTCTTCACTTGAAAATTCTTTAGTTTTTTAGAATAACTGAGAGAAAAGGTATGATTTCCATTACAAAAGGTATGAGTGATTTCACTATCTTCATATCGTAATAACGTTTCTAACATTTCTTTGATTTTTATTATTGTCATGTATCACCAAACCCCTTTCTCACTATTTAAAGAAATTTTACAAATTAAAGTTTAATCCATTTTAACATAGGGTATATTTATAAGTTATTACCTTCAATAATTGAAATAAAGATTTTAAAATTGAAATAAATTTGTAAAAAAAACAAAAAGTGTAATGTTACATTGGGATTAGGAAATATATTACCAATATAACGTAGTTGGGAATTACAGATAGATATGGTATAAAAGATGTAAATAAAATATATGTTTTAGGGGTAAAGATACAAAGAATCTTATTTAAAAATGAGATTTTTGGGGAGGTAGGAGGTATCTGAAGTTGAGTAGTGGATCTAGATTCAAAATGCAAATATACAGCCCTCTATTGGGGTATAAGGACCTTTATCATTTTAAAAAAACAAAAGATGGTTGGACGTTTGAAAACTATAGATGTAAGGGTGAAGTAGATAAAGGTGGTAATCCTTTATTTTATAAAGCCCTTATTACTGAATCCATTTCCTGTCCTGATCATCTAGGGATTTATATT
Organism: Priestia sp. YIM B13486; assembly: GCF_042787865.1. Classification (NCBI taxonomy): domain Bacteria; kingdom Bacillati; phylum Bacillota; class Bacilli; order Caryophanales; family Bacillaceae; genus Priestia; species Priestia sp. YIM B13486. The sequence goes on from NZ_JBHZOZ010000010.1 coordinate 93,592, forward strand.
TCTAGTGCATGGGAGAATGTTGACACGTTAAATAAAGAACAAGTGCAGAATATTTTTGATGAGCTATCTGAATGGATAGCAGCCAGTGGAAATAACCTCCATTGATCCTTTATCATGTTGAAAAAAGTGGGCACGACCATGGGTATATCCAGGTTTAAAGATTCATTATAAAAGTCTTATTGTTCTTTTATTTAAAACATATTTAGTGAAGGTAGTACAAGGCATGAAAATAAAAATAAATAATAACTCATTTGGGAATATGTATTAATTAAGGATAACAATAATCAGTAAACAAATAAGGGGCGTATTCAAAATGGAAATTATTTATAATCAGAGAGAGAAAATGACCGATTTCATTAAAGATAACAAACAGAACTTCCAGGATAAACTTTTATCAGAGGCAGTTAACGTAGCCTCTAAGATTAATGACATTTTAGAAACTGGAAATATTGATCTTTTAAAAAATGCTCAAAAGTTATCTCTATATGTCGTGGAGCAAAAGGCAGAACAACTCGTTGCTTTCGCTCAACAAGAAGGAATAGCCTGGGCAGAGTATTCCTTAACTCTTGCCTTCAAACTAGAATGGGTACAGGCCATTAGGCGAACATTGTGGCATTTTATCTATCAATATGATCAAATAAATAACCATTTTAATGGCCGTGAAGAATTTTATGCCTTAGAGAAACGAATTAATGATAAGATTGATCAATTTCTTAACACTTTTCTCATTAGTTATTCCACGTATAAAGATGAATTAATTGCCTCCCAAAGGGACTTAGTTGAAAATCTATCAGTACCCGTTATACCACTTAGCCAATCTATAGCTGTACTACCGTTGATCGGAATGATTGACCTCAATCGTATCCAAACGATTGAGGAGAAAGTATTGATGGGTATCTCAGGTTTAAAGATTCAAACATTAATTATAGACCTTTCTGGAATTGCTAACATGGAGATGCATGTCATTGACCATTTTCAAAAAATATTAACTGGGATTTCAATGATGGGATCTAAAGCTGTTCTTACAGGTTTACGTACTGACCTAGTGCGAACAATGATTCACTCAGGAATCTCTTTTGAGGACAAGGCAGAAGCAAAAGGGACATTACAGCAAACATTAAAAGAATATCTAGAACTCGACCGCATGTAGGAGGAATAGAGAAGTTTTCTCTACACGCAGAAATGAAGATGAGTTTGTGAAATTAGAAGCGTTGTTGAAAAAGTAAATAAAGTTTATTATACCTGAGTAATCATTACTCAGGTAACCCTGGAGTTATAACTCTAGGGTTGTTTTGCGATAGTACCGATAAAATACTAATTCCGCATATGATATACATCCTAAATCAACTTAATGCAAAAAAGCTGGGAAACTTAATTTCCTAGCTTTTTTGAGTTTCTATCGCTTGTTTAACCGTTGCATAGGTTTTAATAGAGGAGAAATCAATGCCATTTCTAACAACAGTTTGAGCAAGTTCAGGTCGTATACCTGTCATCATGACCTCCTCAATACCTTGTAAGCGAAGAACACTGTAGATACCAAAGAGGTAACGTTCAGCTATAGTATCTATATTCAAGATACCTGAAAAATCAACAATCAGATACTCTATTTTCATTTCGATAATTTTCAAGATCACATTCTCCAAGATATATTCAGCTCTTTCTGAATCGATAGAGCCTATTAGTGGGAGAACGGCAGTTTTATCCTGAATGGGGACGACAGGAACCGATAGTTTCAACACCTCTTGTTGTGCCTTTTTAATAATTTCATCTTTTACTTGTTCAAATACTATAACAGTTTCGGTGATACTTATATCCAACAAATAGTTAAATCGTTTATTAATAAATACAATTTCTTCTGTAGAGAGTCCGTGTTCTATACTTATTTTGCGTTAAATATGTATATCAATCAAGTTACATGACTTTTCTTTGAAAGCTTGTTATTCTATAATAAGAAGAAGTTACTCTCTAATGAGGTATCTTCTTTGAAACTACATAACATGTAGTTATTTACAATATATGAGTAACATTTGTATATTGTGGGTAAACTACTTAGGATGCTGAGAGGCATCAACTTTCTTATTCTATGTGAAAAAAGCTACTGTTGGTGGAGTCAGTCAGTAGCTTTTTTCTATGTCTTTCAACTTTACCCCTATATTTGACTACTAACTAAAAGGAACAAATTGTATGTAGTATTTTTTCAGAATGAATACTTCCCACTGTTTTATTTAAAAATAATGAATGTTTAAAAGCTTTTGTATGTCTGGTTAAGTAAGCCTTGAGTTTGACTTTGCTTCTTATTCTTGTATAATCATATGCCTTGGAGGTGACATAATATAAATGAAGTTTAACAAGAAAAAAATTAACGTCGTAGATATTGACAAAGCTAAAAAAAGCGTTTTTGCTACAGGCGTAGGAAACGCAATGGAATGGTTTGACTTTGGTTTATATTCATATTTAGCTGTTATCATTAGTCAAAACTTTTTTAGTGCTGTTGGGAATGATGAGCTAAAATTGGTATTCACATTTGCCACTTTTGCGATTGCCTTCTTAATGCGCCCAGTAGGGGGTATTATATTCGGAAGAATTGGAGATAAGTTAGGAAGGAAAGTTGTTCTAACCACCACCATTATTTTAATGGCGTTTTCCACATTGCTCATCGGTTTATTACCTACATACGATCAAATCGGTATATGGGCACCGATCCTCTTATTAATAGCAAGAATTATTCAAGGTTTTTCAACCGGAGGTGAATATGCTGGTGCAATGGTCTATATCGCCGAATCGTCTCCAGACAATAAGCGTAATGTACTTGGAAGTGGATTAGAAATTGGAACCCTCACGGGTTATATCCTAGCATCACTGCTGGCTAGTTTGCTTTTTCTTCTTCTAACGGATGAACAGATGGCCTCATGGGGATGGAGAATACCGTTCTTACTTGGCTTACCTTTAGGTCTAATTGGATTTTATTTACGAAGCAGTTTAGAGGAAACGCCGATTTTTGAAAATGAACTTTCCAGCTCTGATGACCAAGTCCAGGAAGAAAGCTTTCTATCCATTTTGAAAAATCACAAAAAAGATGTGTTTGTTTGTTTTGTAGCTGTGGCATTCTTTAACATTACAAACTACATGCTATTATCGTACATGCCTTCTTATTTAAATGAAATTATTGGATTGTCTAATACAGTGGGAACTGTATTAATTACTGTGACCATGATTCTGATGGTGCCACTTGCTTTCATGTTTGGAAAGCTTAGTGACAAAATTGGAAACAAGAAGGTTTTCTTAATCGGTTTAGGTGGATTAAGTCTATTGTCAGCTGTTTCGTTTTATTTAATCAATTTAAACAGCTTAGTCTTTATTTCATTAGGTATTTTAATTTTAGGTGTTCTACTTTCCACTTACGAAGGTACCATGCCTGGAACATTACCAACGATGTTCTATACCGATATTCGCTACCGAACATTAGCCGTGACGTTTAATGTTTCTGTTTCAATATTTGGTGGGACGACGCCATTAGTTGCCACATGGCTAGTTCATGAAACAGGAAATAACTTAGCCCCTGCTTTCTATCTAACCATTGTGAGCATTATCGGGTTCTTAGTGATTTTATTTTTATTCAAGAACACGGCAGGAAAATCTCTAAAAGGTTCTTATCCAACAGTTGCTTCTAAATCTGAATACAACGAAGCTGTTGAAAACCCGAAAGATGCATTATGGTGGCATACCGAACAAAAAGAAAAATCAACGGAATAAAAGAAAGTAGCTACTCAACTATTTTGCGTTTTAAGCTTACTTGTTTCCGAAAAGCATTTTCTCACAAACGTGATTTCTCGGGAGAAGAAAGACAAAAGACAACTTTTTGGGTTCAGTTCATATAGGATAGTTTTTTCATTTGCTGTTAGTATATTTTTTATGCACTTGGAACAAAATGCAAGTAGAATGCCTTCCGACTTTTGGTATTCGAAACCCATTTTTTTGATTAGAAAACACTATTGTCAAGATACAGTAGTGTTTTCTTTTTGCAATAAATGTTTAATACCTCTAATTTAAAAGTATGCATATTATACTGAAGTGGATAAGGAACGGGTTTCAAATTTGAATCTGCTCCTTTTTTATTTTTCAGACTGTATATCGTATTCACTTCTAGTTTACATAAGCCCGATTATGTAAAACATTATATGAACTAAATTACTCTTAATCCTTAAACAATAGTTAACGTATTTTAGTGAAAATAGTTTTATTTATTATACTTGTGTAGAAAAACATAGTAAATAACATCTTATCCTGTAGGATTAACAGTCTCCCATTGATTTTATTAAAGATACCACTCTCCATACCTTCATTAATTGGCCCTTTACATAAAGAAAGAGTGTAATTCTTGCTGTAGAATTGCGCCCTTTCGCTGAATAACAATTATGTTTCTTAGATTATATCTTTCCAATAGATCCAAGCGTTTATTAACCCCTACCGCGGAACCGTTTGATCGCTTCTTCGGTCACCGGCTCGAAGAGGTTAACGAGGTTGCCGTCGGGATCACGGAACAACACAGCACGGTTCCCCCCCGGCATCATGGTCGGTTCCTTTACCCACTCGTTGACAAACGGTTTCAAGCGCTCGTATTCGGCATCGACATCGTGGATGCGGAACTCGATGATGACAGTGTGATTGTCGGCCGCCACTGCGGAACCGGCGCCGAACAGTGGCATCGTCTGTGAGTGGCCGATCGCCAGGGTGCACGATGGCACAACGAGTTCGGCAAAGACAGGCACGGGGCGTTCCGCCGAAACACCCATGACTTTCTCATAGAACTTGACAAGACGATCCACGTCGTCGGTAATGATGCGTACAGAAGCAAAATTCATAAGATACCATCCTTCCTATAATAAATGATACAATATCGTATCAGATCATTTTGGGCCAGAACCAGCGAAGCTTCAGTAAGGGGCAAAGTAGCTGTAAAAAATAGGTTACAAAAGTTCCAAGGACGATCATTTTCGGAACAATTCACTTAATGCTGTAAGAGAAAGAAGGACTTTTACACCACTAAAATCAATGGTGTTCCTTTTCCATTTTAATTTTCGGAACTTTTCCTTTCCTCAAGCATCAAACAGCCTATTTGAAGGCTTGTTTTTTCCATTTCTAAGTAACCTACTTTACGAGTTAACCGACGTTCGCTGGTTCTACCCCGTGTTGTATATTTTCCGTAAAGGCACGATTTAATCAGAAACTGAACCATTTGGTTCTACGACCATCCTTCCATGCCTTGCTGCTGCTCAATTGATCCATAGTGAAATGAATTAATTCCTGTGGATGTTGATTGGCGGTCTCCCCCAACCGATGCAAGACATACTTCGCATTTATCTCTCACCCCTTTATGTTTACTTACTCCAATTATAAAATAACGCTACTGACAACTGTATGTCAGTAGCGTTTTAACATTTTTTTTGTTTCCTCACGAATCCGATTTCGGAATGATTCAGGCTCCAATACAATCACACCTGCTCCCCAGCCAAGCACCCATTGCAACAATTCGTCCAGTTGATGAACGCGTAAAACCACATGCAATCCATCTTGATGCTCTTCCATATCCTCCATGTAATGATAGTTCGATTCCTTCACCATATCCGCGATGTCATGGTTAAATCGAAGGCAAACTAGCAAGTGCCGATCATCCGGAGGGGTATACTCCCTTAAGTTAAAATGCGCCGGTAGTTCGAATCGTTCTTCCAGATTGATAAGTTCCGTCATTCGGGACAAGCGAAAATGGCGAATTTCTTGGCGCAGATCACACCGAGCCACGAGCATCCACGAACCTTGAACGAGCACCAATCCATAGGGAGCAACCGTACGAACACTATGGCGATTACCTTCGGAATCTGCAAGCCTTTTTGCATAATGAAAGCTAATCTTTTGCACGTCTAATATCGCTCGACGAATCTTTTCTAGATATTCCTTTTCTTTTGACTGCCTGACCTGTTTATCAGAAATGAGCAAACGCATAGCCTTGCGTACACGAGATGTTTCATTGCGAATGCTCTCCGGTAAAATGGCCTCAATTTTGCCGCGGGCAGCTTGAGCTCTGACACGATAATCGTCATCAAATCGTTGTTCGATAAAATCTGTTCCAATCAGCAGGCTCACGGCTTCTGGTACCGTGAAACCGATCGGCGGGAGGAAATAGCCTTCCATCAGGGAATATCCTGTCCCAGGGGCTCCTATGATCGGCACGCCCACTTCACTCAGTGCCTGAATGTCGCGGTAGATGGTCCGCACGCTAGTTTCAATAGGGTCGCCAAATCTTCGGCCCGTACAACTTCTTTACGTTGCAGCTCCAGTACGATGGCTAACAAACGGTCTGTTTTGTTCATTGGTTGCCTCCCTTTAATGTTTATTGCAAAATAAAAAGCCACCTCTTGAGTGTGCAGCACTAGAGATGGCTTTTTATTTTGGTGTACATGTATAACAAAAAAATCGATTTAAATAAATATTAGCACATTTTTGCCATATAGACTACATTTTCCGTGCGATCACACGTATAAAAGGTGCACTTTTTATACATCCTCTTCCTACTTGGGTATCGGGTAAATGTAGTCATATCAAGGATCTATGAAAAGCTGCATAAAAGAGAAATAAGGACCCCATCAACTGTTTGGACTAGTTGCTTAAGACCACGAGTCACTAGAAATTATTTGCTTTTTTATATTTTCTTCAAGTATTTGCACCAGAACCATGAATAAAGATGAGCTATTTAAGAAGGTCATAGAAGAAGCTAAAAAGGAAATAATCAATTCTTTAATTTGGTTGCTACATTTTGAATTTGGGCTACTGGTGGGAATAACTCACAAAGAATATATCCAATCAGTAGCAGAACGATACAAACATAATCATAAAGTGTTGAAGCAGCTCGAACCATATTTCGAGTTATGGAAGAACGAAATAAAATAAACTGGCTATATCTTATATAAAAGGTATGGTCAGTTTATTTTTTTACTTATTTAAAGGTGCGTTATTTTGCATCAAATGGTGATATATCTTACTAAAAAAAGTTAAGTTTCTTAAAATACTCAATAGAAGCAACGCTTATGTATATATCTTTCTTTGGTTATCTGTTCTAAAGGAATTAGTTACTGGTTCAAGAGATACGACATATTTAGGATTGATAGAGATTTCAGAGAAATGAATTAATCCATCATATAACTTTCCTTCCGAGTCCTGAATTCTTTCAAGGACCTCGTCGACATGTTTTTGAAACGTAATTTCTTTGCCGTTAGATAAAGTAATTTTACAAAGGTCTTTCTTCATCTTAATTACCTCCTTTTTATTATCAATACGACAAATAGTATTGAAATACCTCTTCATTATTAGATTTATGTAGTTCTTATAATTTATATCAATTCAAAAAAATGGATTTAAATGGATAATTAGAATTATATTTATTTCACAAATAGACCAAATATGGAAGAAAAAATATAATATAGTTATAAAAAATACATAAGAGGGAGTAAAAATGATGAATAAAAAGAGAATATTTATTGCTTTATTAGTCTTTCTTGTATTCGGGAGTACTACACAAGCTTAAGCCGATGTAAGTGTACGTGGATACTACAGAAAAGATGGTACTTATGTTAGACCTCATATGAGAAGTGATCCTGACGGTAACTTTAACAATTACTTATTTTCCAAACGGACTAATGATCATTTATTGGATAGCTTTATTTTTATTAGTACTGCTACTGATTTACAGTATGTATCTTTTTTTAAAAAGTACACGATGAAATAAGCTTTATGTAAACCAAAACAAGCAGGTCCTCAATTATTAAGGATCTGCTTATTTTACTATGAATTTTAAATTATTACCGAAAACATCCATTACTTGAATTTACTTATAATAAATCACGATTAATAAAAAAGAAGCCTTTGCTGATACCCGGCAAAGGCTTTTCAAATTTATCGAAATAGGGGGAATACGTTATTAGTCTGGACAGATTTGTAGATTCATATACATGAAAATTCAAAAATAAATTTTGTAATCCAATCTACTGAGATAAAAACCTACTTTTCTTCTACCTAGGTTTAATTATTTGTTAAGTAAACACTAAAGTAATTCGTATATTATTAAAGTTTATTGTTTACTCTTATCGACTAAAAGTTATGAGTTATTCTAATTATGTATATAATTTATATAGTTACATGACACATGATATATTATTGAAAAATATAATGATATTTATATAAATTAAATTTAATCTCATTAATAGGAGTAACAACTAACTTACTTTATTAAAAATAGCATTAACTATTACTTATAATGTAGAAAAAGACGCTATTTGTCATCACTAAGAGTAAAGGTGTAAACTTTCATTATAATATTGATAAAACACCTTTTACACCTCTATATAAGTAAAGATTTAAAAACGCACATATAAGTCAAGTGAGTTGTAAGTAGTGTTACGTTTATTGTTAACGATATTAATTAATGAATTTAAACGTTTATTATCTTTCACTTCTGTTCCTAGCAAGTAATCACAAAATGCTATACTGTGTAATGTGGTAATGAGCATAAGCTCTAAATCTTCTTCATCGACAATATCATGAATGGTTTTATAAAACTGATCTCGTCTACTGGTTAATGTTTTTTCCTCGATGACAACTGATTTATCAAATTTATGAATGCTCACGCTCTGTTCAGCTCACTTTCTTATAAGTCCCTTATTCTAGTAATATGCTCAGACTGATAAAAAAAGAGACACGTGTCATCACGTATCTTATTCGTCCTCCATTTTATTTAGGGATTCGTAATTCTTCTGAATGGATTTTGTCAATATAGAACTTCGTAAATCACCTCGTACGTTCAACACTACCTCTTCATCGATTATCACTGTTCGTTTATCAACATTTTTCTCTACGATGTCGTTTGCTTCTTCGGGAGAATATAAGCCAGCTCTTTGAAGATTCGTCGTATATCCACGTTGATTCTCTTTCCAATATGTAACCATTCCCGAATATATCGAGCGTTCTAAATCCATTAAATAAACCATGATGTCCCCCCTATAAAAAAACGTAACGATTAATTTTCGTTACGTACATGTTTTTTATGAGAACCTTCAATAACTTGATCAAAAAATTCTTTTTTCGTAATCCCTAATGCCTGTACTACTTCTTCTAATTTATCTCTAGTCTCCACGCTTACATCAGCAAGGATTCTGACTTTAGGTTCTGCCATCGTACGAACAGCTCCCATCTATATTACCTCCTTCTATTTTAACATGGACGTACGTACTTTATATAAGCTATTTAAAAAGAGAGCCGAAGCTCCCTTATGTTGGTTATTATTTTTTAAAAGATCAAGTATGAGGGTAGATGTAATGACACATTGTGAAGCATCTATTCTAAGGGATTTAAAATTTACTACAAGTTGGGGAAACATTATGATTGAAAGAGGGTGGATAGAGAAACCGCCTCAAGCAAATGATCGAAAGGAATTGCCTAATAATTAAAGTTTAGAAAAAGACATCAGGACGTTAATCGAGCATCTTACTTTACCAATAAACAGGTTGAGAATTATTTAAATCATTTTTTCTGGAAAAACTATAGTTTAGGGAGTAGGAGAATAGATATTCTTTTAATGGTAAATCTAAGAAAAAATCGGTTTAGGAGATTGTATATGGAAAAATTAAATTCTGCGGAAATGGGTAAACTTTGGGCTACATATATGGGTAATAGCATGGCTACATGTATCCTAAGTTATTTTCTCCAACATGTTGAAGACCAAGATGTAAAGAAGTTATTAGAAAATGCATTAAACTTGAGTAAAGAATTTCAGAGTACTATAAAAGATACTTTCGTAAAAGAGGACATTCCTATTCCAAATGGTTTCACAAAAGACGATGTTAATCTTGATGCTCCAAAATTATTTGAAGACGAGTTCTATGTACATTATTTAAGATATGTAACTAAAGTAGGACTTAGTCTTTACAGTGTAGCAATACCGTTAATGTATAGAGAGGATATAAGGAAATTTTCTCTTTATTGTATGGAGTCAACTATAAAATTGGGGGAACAGATCAAAGATCTTTCAATAAATAAAGGGTGGGTTATTAAATCGCCTATTATTCCGACCCCACAAAAAGTAAATATAGCACACAAAAATTATTTAAAAGGTTTTATTGGAGATGTACGACCTTTACATGCATTAGAAATTGCCCATTTATACGATAATTTAGAGACGAACATGGCAAGTAAAGCCTTAGTAATGGCGTTTAGTCAAGTTACAAAAACGAAAAAGATTCGAGATTTATTTATAAAAGGAGAAGAACTTACTTATAAAGCGATTGAAGGTTATAAAAAAAAACTTCATAATGATAACTTACCTTCTCCGGAATTAATCGATCATTTAGTAACAACTTCAACATTTTCTCCTTTTTCGGAAAAATTAATGGTATTTCATAAAATGGATATGTTTTCGATGAGAGTAAGAAATTTTGGAAATTCAGTAGCTGTAAACGGAAGACGCGATCTAGCGCTAATGTATGCTAACTTTTTAAAGGATATATCAGGATTTGTTAATGATGCTGCCGATATCATGATAGAAAACGGATGGATGGAAACACCACCCGAAGCTGCGGATAGAGAAGACTTATCTTCAAAGTAGGGACTACACAATTGTCAATGGCAGGCGGTCCGGGAAGCATTATCATGCTAATTCTCCAGTTTCCTTACGAGAACAGACAAAGCCACTGTGAAGGGCAGTAGCTTTTTTCTGTTTTTAACCTGTATATTATATACATCTTTAGTTAACATAATGTGAAATATAGGAACCAAAAAAGCCATGGATATGTAAATTCATGGCCATATTTTTAATAAATTCACTCATTGTAAAAGGAAGAAATAAAAAAGGTCTCATCTGTCATAATGTATTGATGTAATTGTTGCAGAGTAGTATCCAACGTTGGAGATAATGATTCAGCAGCATATGCACAAACAGAAATCATACCTTCCTCTTTAACGAAATTATCAGCAGTTGATTCAAATTCTTCTAGTAAAAGAACATCTGGTACCTCTGAAGCCCATTCTACGTGAGCCCATGTTCTGATCCATGTATTTTTCATTTTCAACATAGACAAATCTTCTTGAAAATGAGTAAGAATGGTTTCGGTGTGAAAATCACCATTTGCCAAGTAATAATCAAAATTATTAACTAAACGAATAGATTCTTTTTGTTGATGATTAAACTCTTTATCAATACTAGCTCTTATTTGAGGAAGGGTCCTCATATTCTCAATTATTAATATACGTTGTTTACTCTCTAATCCATTTTTTATAAAACTCATTAAATTATTTATATAAAATTGTTTATCCTCAAAACGGTAAAAGACATGGCCTTTATCAAATTTTTTGGAACTAGATATAGAATTAACTGTTTTCATAGTTCACCTCAGAATAATTTCGGTAAAAATCCAAAAAACTTACAGGCTAATAAGGTATTCTCATTTGCGGAATTAGTGTTTTATCAGTATTATAGCAAAACAACCTAGGGTTATAATTTCAAGGCTATCTTATTAATGATTACTTAGATAGAATAAATTTTATTTACTTTTCAATACGAATGTATTTTCACAAACTCATCTGTATTTCCTCCTACAGTTGGTTCTGTACTAGATATTCTTTTAATGTTTGCTGTAATGTTCCTTTTGCTTCTGCCTTGTCCTCAAAGGAGATTCCTGAGTGAATCATTGTTCGAACTAGGTCAGCACGTAAACCTGTAAGAATAGCTTTACATCCCATCATTGAAATTCCAGTTAACACTTTCTGAAAATGGTCAATGACATGCATTTCCATGTTAACAATTCCAGATAGGTCTATAATTAATGTTTCAATCTTTAAATCTGAGATGCCCATCAACACTTTCTCCTCAATCGTTTGGATACGACAGATGTCAATCATTCCTATTAACGGTAATACAGCTACAGATTGGCTAAGTGGTATAATGGGCACCGATAGATGTTCAACTAAGTCCCTCTGGGAGGAAATTAATTCATCTTTATACTTGGAATAACTAATGATAAAAGTGTTAAGAAATTGATCAATCTTATCATTAATACGCTTCTCTAAGGCATAAAATTCTTCACGATCAATAAAATGGTTATTTATTCGATCATATTGATAGAGGAAATGCCACAATGTTCGCCTAATAGCCTGTACCCACTCTAGTTTAAAGGCAAGAGTTAAGGAGTGCTCGGCCCAGGCTATCCCTTCTTGCTGAGCGAAAGCAACGAGTTGTTCTTCCTTTTGCTCCACGACATATAGAGCTAGCTTTTGAGCATTTTTTAAAAGATCAATATTTCCAGTTTCTAAAATATCATTAATCTTAGAGGCAACGTTAACGGCCTCTGATAAGAGCTTATCCTGAAAGTTCTGTTTATTATCTCTAATAAAATCGGTCATTTTCACTCTCTGATTATAAATACTCTCCATCTTGAGTACGCCCCTTATTTTATAGTTGGCTTTAAGTAATCAATATTTCTAACTGAAATATTATTTGTTTTCATTTTCATTCTTTATATATAAAGAAAAGTCCTCCTTCCTTGTACTATCCATAATAGATTTGGCTTTAAATAAAAAAACGATAATACTTTTATAATGATTTTTTAAATCTTGAGCATACACTTAAGTAGTGCTCACTTTCTCCATATGGATACAGAGTTAATGGAAGTTGTTTTCATTAGCTGATATCGATTGAGACAATCTATCAAAAATGTTCTGAACTTGTTCTTTATTTAACGTGTCAACATTCTCCCAAGCAATAGAAATGTAACCTTCTAAATAATCAGGATAGGAAATAGATTCAGAAGTCAGTGCTTTATAGAATAAAGGATTACCACCTCTATCCACTTCACCCTTACATCTATAGTTTTCAAACTTCCAACCATCTTTTGTTTTTATAAATTGATAAAGGTCCTTTTGTCCCCATATAGGACTATAAATTTGCATTTTAAATCTAGATGCACTACTCAATTTCAGATACCTCCTACCTCCCCAAAATATCATTTTTAAATAGGATTCTTTGTATCTTTACCCCTAAAACATATATTTCATTAACACCTTTTATACCATATATTTCTGTAGTTCCTAACTATATTGCATTTTCCATATAGCGCCTAATCCCCTTAAGAAATTACATTTTATTGATTTATTTACAAATTTATTTCATAATTGAAATCTTTATTTCAATTATTGGAGATAACAACTTATTTGTATACCCTATGTTAAAATAGATTAAACTTCTATTTGTAAAATTTCGTTAAATAGTGAGGAAGGGTTTGGTGATAAATGACCATAATTAAAATCAAAGAAATGTTAGAAACTTTAGTACAGTATGAAGATAGTGAAATCACTCATACCATTTGTATTAAAAATAATACCTTTTCTCTCAGTTATTCTAAAGAACTAAAGAATTTTCAAGTGAAAAATGTTGAAACAGGTTATATTGAACATTTTCCAGATATGGAGACTACGTCTATAGCTTTGGAAAGAATAATAAGTACTGTGGAAAAAAAAGTCACTGAGTAATAAGCTACTTTTAAAGTTTACATAAGAGGAATTCTAGACATTAAAAGGATAAGGAATTTAATTCAAAGTTATTTTTCTCTCTATTAGTTTAATTTGAAGGACAGAAGAAATCTACTCAAGTTGCAATAGGGCATCAGATTAATGTCTATATTATAAGTTCTAGAAAAACTGCTGAAACAGAATCAGTAGTTTTTTTATTTTAGGATATATAGGGTATACAAACTTTCCGTTTATTGGATTAACCATATAATAAAAGACGAATTCGACTTTGATTCTTTACCATTTGTAACAAATTGTTTAATAAGTCATAAAGGTGAGAGTAGAGAACTTTATACTAAGAAATTAACAAAAAAATAAGTATTTTGACACGTGGTGGTATAATTAATATAAAAACTAACTAATAGCCTCAACAGGCTTTTCGGAGGAAATCATGAAAGATGAAATAGGATTTTTAGGAGATAAAATCTTAGAATATAGATTTGAAATCGCGAATGAAGTACATGAAAATAGAATAATTGATATTACAGAAGAAGAAAAAAAACAATTGGCTTCTTTTGAAGTGGAACTTATTAATATCCGAGCTCACTTTATAAGTCTATTTGGTGAAGTTCTTAGGGATCATCTGGATGAAGAAACAGCACTCCAAAAATTTACACAATGGGGAAAAGAAACAGGCGGAATGTTTTGCAATTTGAAGGTACCATTGGATGAAGCGTTAAAAGATACAAAGTATTATCGAACTTTCTTATGGAAGAAATTGAAGGAAGTAATAAAGGAAAATAATCTATCAATAGATACGGTATTTGAAGTCGGTGGAATTATTGATCCTCTTCTCGATCATGCTGCTTATTCCTTTAGTTTAAGTTATATGCATTTCTATCAATTAACCCTTGAACGTGCGCAAAATGCATTTCTTGAATTATCGGTGCCTGTTGTACCTTTAGCCAAAGAAATCGCTGTGTTACCTCTCATTGGAAATATAGATACAGAAAGAGCCAATTATCTAATGGAAGAAACGTTGAAATCAGCGAACAGACTACAGCTTCAACGTTTAATAATAGATTTATCGGGTGTTTATATTATAGATACCATGGTAGCAGATCAAATTTTCAAAGTGGTAGACTCGTTAAAGCTTCTTGGTGTAGAAACAATTCTAACAGGAATTCGTCCGGAAGTTGCACAGACTATTGTAAGTATTGGTATTGATTTCAGTAATTTGACTATAAAATTAAGTTTACAAAAGGCGATAGAAGATCTACTTATTCGTGTCAAAACCAATAAATAGAGAAAGCAAGAGATAAAATGACTAACTAAACGTATTCATGAATAAGAAGATGAGGAAGTGACTATTATTGAAAGGGATTATAGGGGTTGCTAGATACTTAAATGATCACGCAGAAATGTTAGCAAATGAAATTGTTCAAAAAATTTCCCAAAGCCCTAATTTTGAGGCTCTGAAGGAGGAACTTGAACAAGCAATTATCGTCTATACTGAATTTATTAGGTTTTTAGGCAAAAGTCTCCTTAGCAGTGAAAACAACGTACCTGAAGGACTTGTTGAATGGAGTAAGACCAATGGTAAGCGTACAGCATCTCAAGGGGATAGAATTTCTATTATTATTACACGCTATCCTCCTACTCGCCTAGTCTTTATCGATCGCCTTACTGAAATAAGTATAAAGCACGGACTTTCTTCAGAAGAAGTTGTATTTATTAATAAACGATTTAACTATTTGCTGGATATAAGCATCAGCGAAACGGTTACAGTGTTTGAACAAGTAAAAGATGAAATGGTAAAAAAGGCACAACAAGAGGTATTGAAACTATCTGTTCCTGTCGTACCCATCCAAGATGGAATTGCCGTGCTCCCACTAATTGGCTCTATTGATTCAGAGAGAGCTGAATATATCTTGGAGAATGTTATCTTGAAAATTATTGAAATGAAGGTAGAGTATCTAATTGTTGATTTCTCAGGTATCTTGAATATAGATGCTATAGCCGAACGTTATCTCTTTGATATCTACAGTGTTCTTCGTCTACAAGGTATTGAGGTAGTGATGACTGGTATACGACCTAAACTTGCCCAAACTGTTGTTAGAAATGGAATCAATTTCACATCTATTAAAACCTATGCAACGGTTAAACAGGCGATAGAAACTCAAAAAAGCTAGGAAATTAAGTTTATGAACTTGCTCGTACCTTAATCGTCAATTTAACATGATTAGTAGTACAATAAATAACTGGAGTAAAATGAGTTTTTAGCTAGGAGTGAAAAATACAGGTGAATAAAAATGAACAGTTACGTACCTTTTTACTAAACAATGCCAAACGACTAACAGAAGAATGGTACGATTCATTAGATAAAAACAACGCTGGAGGGGTTTATGCTTCAACTGACTCTAAAGTTATTCAAACATTAAAAGCACAAAATTATGAGTTTCATGTATATGTTTGTAATGTATTCATAGAAGATGAAAAAACTTTTTTTGAAGAATTTGAAGTATGGATTAATAAAATCGCAAAAGATAATGAGCATACAAGAACACCCCTTGCGTCTATTATCAAAGAGTTTATGCGTGTTCGAAAGCAATATTGCGATTCTATAGATGAATTTGTAACCACATATGAAGGTCATATTGAACCTACATTAATAGATGCATGGGAACAGCATATCATTCGAATTTTTGATATTACCATTTTAAAATTTGTCACAGCAGCTGAACAAACATCTCGTATGCAATTAAAAGCACATCAAGAAATGATTCACGAGTTAAGTTCTCCTGTAATTGTAATTAAAAAAGATGTAGCTCTTTTACCATTAGTCGGAGATATTGATACAGCAAGAGCAAAGATGATTTTAGAAAGTACATTACAACAATGCGCTGAGAAACACATTGCTTATCTCTATATTGACTTATCAGGAGTCATAATGGTGGATACAATGGTTGCTCATCAAATCTTTCAATTAATTGATACGCTTAATTTATTGGGTATAAAGTGTACTTTATCCGGCATTCGACCAGAAGTTGCTCAAACGGCCATTCAACTTGGTCTTTCATTTGAAAACATAAGAATTAAATCAAATCTTGAGCAAGCATTAGAATCCGATATCAAACTAACTGTTGAGTAAAAAACAGTCAAAAAGCCAAGGGATTTCCTTGGCTTTTTATAAAGATTATGAAATAAATTTATCGCCCAAGGTAAAGGAGGTATAAAATGGATAGTAATATATTTAAATGGGCTCCTGTTCCCTACTTTCAAATTAATCAAGAAGGTACCATTCTAAATTCTTCAAACATCACCCACTCATATTTTTACACTACATCTAATATATGGAATATCATTTATAAAGAAGATCTAACTAAAGCCATATTAATGCTGTCACGGAATGCTGGTTCTACTCCTATAACCGAACGTCTAAGATTACAAACAAGGAACAAGTTATTTGGAAATTTCAGATGCACGATCCAATGGAAAGATAGTATAGGTCATCTGGTATGTACTGAGGTCAAAAGTATTAAAGTTCAAACTGTTCCATCTTTATCTGTTCTAAAATCTTTAGTAAATACTCAAAAACGTTTAGAGAAAACAGAAAAACAATTAAATAAAGTTGCTCAAATAATAAGTATAAAAAAACACTAATTTTTTATTTTACTGTACATGATTTTCTCTATATTGAGCAAACTACACAAGATGCAATAGAGCATTATCAACATAACATCTATATTTCAACGACTAGGAAAACTACTGTGCAGGAGCAGTAGTTTTTTCCGTTTTTTTGTTTTATAGAATATATAAGGTTAGTTAACATAATGGGTTTTATCGGCAACCATAAACAAATAGCAGCTTAATTCAAGCTTCTATTTGTTATACATAATTTCCCTTTATCTGAACATTCTACTTAAGAAAGGCTAAAATATTTACTCTAAATATATAAAGGTGGATTCATGTAAATGAAGGGTGAAAATCATAAAGTTTTTCTTGCAACATTCAGTATTTATGCTATTCCCTTTGTTATTATCTTTTTTACCGATTGTTTAGTTAGGATAAATAGTAGAAAATAATTTATATTCTTGCTGCTGGATAATAAATGGTATTTTGAGCAAACTACTCAAGACGCCGTGAGGCATCAGTCCTTTCGTTTAATAAATGTAGTAGAAAAAACTCCTGAACAACCTGCAGGAGTTTTTTCTGTTTTTAAGCTGTATATTTTATACATCTTTAGTTACCATAATGAATTCTCTAGGAACCAACCATAAAAAAGAACCCTTTAGTCAATCTCAAAGTTGTTGTAAGGGCCTTTTAAATTTATAAAGATCAAGAAGGGGCAAAAACGGCGGATAGAAGATACTTATTTTATAATCCAAATTATTCTTTTTTAGTAAGTAACGAAGTCGTCATGCCACCTATAAAAATTGTCGAACATGAAAAAAGAAACGTTTTAGGTCCTAATAAAGGAAGACCTGCTGTTATGATAAAACCATCTATAATTAAAATGACGATTCCAATGTTCAAAGAAAAAGCTTTTGATATAAGTTGGGCTAGTAAATCTGTTCCTCCAGTGCTTGTCTCGTATCTAAGCATAAGACCAATCCCCGTTCCAATACATACTCCTCCAAAGATCACACTAGGAAAAACAGAAAGTTGACACTGGTCTTTAATAGGCTCTAGCCAATCAATCAATAAGGAAGAAATAACTAACCCATAAAAACTATTATAAAAATAAGTTCTTTCATAAACCCAAGCAAACCAACATAACGGGAAGCCCAAAATAATCATCGTTACACCTGTGGGAAATTCAAAATAATAGTGAAGGATAAGAGCAATTCCAATTGTTCCTCCATCCAACAAATAATGAGGAACTAAAAATCCATTAATTCCTATACTTAATAATAAGCTTCCGACAAGAACAACCGGTATTTTCCGAAAAATAATAATCACCTTTTTAGTCAAATTATCTCTTACTATATGTATAAACTTTAGCTAGCTCTCATGAATGTTTTTTTATCATTTGAGCAAACTACTCAAGATTCATTAAAGAATCAAAAATCTGACATGATTAAAGAAAAACCTACCTCCATCTTGCAAAGGTAGGTTTTTCTTTTTTTAGCTGTATACTCTATACAAAGATAGTTTACATAATCAAAATTATAGGAACGAAGAGAAGCTCAAGAACTAGTTTATTAGTCCTTGAGCTCCTTTTCTCCAGTGTCCTGGAGTCGCTAAAGCAGAGGGCAACTTTGTGTGTAAATCGCCTTTTGCTGCATTTACCTGAGCTTGAGTAAGAAAAATACTTCCTGTAAGATCGGCTCCACTTAAGTCAGCATCTCTAAAGTCTGCTCCAATAAGATCCGTTAATCTAAGGTCAGCCTCTCTAAGATCAGCAGCTATAAATAATGCTCCCTTTAAATTAGCTCCCCTAAGATTAGCTCTTCTTAACTTAGCCCCAATATAATCACTACTACGCTTAAATTTCTTTCCTAACTTTTTACTAGATGTTTTGGGACGGACCAATTCACTTGTATGTAAAAGTAATTCTCTAACTTTCATTCGATGTTCGTGCACATCAACTTTTAAGATATTTTCTGGTGCTTGGTTAATCAAACGTTCCGTTTCTTCAAAGGAAACCTTTAAATCATTGTGAATGGAATCCGTAGCTTGGAATTCAAGTGCCTCGCTTAAATACCAAAGCATTTCATGCAATTGCTGAACAATTGGAAACACATTAAACATTTCTTTAGCTCTTGTTTTGTTATCTCTCCAATCATTTCCTTCATAAATCATTTGAGAAACCCTTTGGCCAGCACCGAAACATTCATATCCCACACAACCTTTGAATCCCGTAGTGATAAGGTTTTCGTGAATGGAACATGAATAGTTTGACTGTAAATGTCGGCAAGGAGTTCCACCATCTTTGTCAAACGCAAAGTCAGCAGATTTTGCGTAAGGTAAAGCTACGCAGCACAAACCAAAACAATTTGGGCAGTCCGAACGTAAATTTTCTCGAGCTTTATTATCTATCACTAGTTTATTAGGCAATACAATACATTCCTCTCCTATAAATTTTCATAATTTTATAATAATAGGAATTAGAAGGAAAATAAAGGTTGTTACTGATTTAGATTTATTATTGTATATCGTATACAAAGCTAGTTTACATAAACACTCTTCCGGTACACATCACAAAAAAGAACCCGTATGGCAGAAGGACTCTGACAAGGGTTCTTTTTCCGGAGTATGCAGCTTTTTATACATCCTTGATTTATCAACGCTTTCTCAGTAGGTGGTTGAGAAACTAATGTATAAGAAGTGCACCTTTTATACATATGCTAGCCCTTTGAAATATAGTATTATTGGGAAAAATATGTTATTATGTGTCTACACATGCATTTTATAGTAAAAAGCCACCAGTCCTGCAAATACTGGGTGGCTTTTTATTTTGTATATATTAAAAATAGACAATTAATCATTTATATTAATTTCTTCTAATTTATTTAATAACTGGTCTACAAATTGACTAAGTAAAATCGTATTATCGCTAGTAAATCCTTCTTCTAACCCTATTTCAACCATAAGTTCCCTCGCTGCTTCTATATCTACAAGTAGAGCCTTTCTTAACATACTGGTGTATCTGTATCTTTGCAATTATGTAGTCACCTATCTCTCTAAGTTGTTAAATCTTTATTTAACAATAACTGGATTTCATCCGTATAACAATAATTGTTCTTGTAAAATCCAATTAAGAGCGTATAATGCCGATTTTAGGGTTTGAATGGTTAAGTTTTTATACTTAATACATATTTTATTCTTGAATTTATAAAAATAAAGCTGTAAAAACTACCAATGCATATAAATGATTCATTACTCCTTTATAAGGTATACTATAGTAAGAGGAGTAGTGATGTTAGTATGTATTATTACGGCAAAAGAAATCAAGAACCTTTAGCCCAAGAACAAACAGAGGTTTGGGAATGTACAGTAGAAGATTGTAAGGGCTGGATGAGAAAAGATTTCTCTTACGATAGTCATCAGAAATGTCCTTTGTGTAAAAGTCAAATGAAAGCTGAAAAACGCCTTATTGATAAAATCCCCCTTAATCCCCATCGAAGATAATTTGCACCAATGCTTTCACACAGATTAAAAAATTATTACTATATTATTTAATTGCAAATATTGTTAATGTATTCACATTTGCTTTCTATTTCTATTGTATGTTATAACTAGTTATACCTTGTATCGATCGTCTTGTCTAAAACCCAGGCTTTTTTTAAAGCCTGGGTTTTCTATTGAACTAATATTAGATAAAGCATGGTTTCCTAATTATAAGACCATAACAAAAAAAGACTCCTTCATAGGAGTCTTTTTTTGTTATCACTTTTGATTATGCTTTGTGAACGTTAGCAGCTTGTGCTCCACGTTGACCTTGCTCGATATCAAAAGTAACTTTTTGACCTTCTTCTAATGATTTGAAACCTTCACCTTGAATAGCACTGAAATGAACGAATACATCGTCTCCGCCTTCGATTTCAATGAAACCGAAACCTTTGTCTGCATTAAACCATTTTACTGTACCTTGTGTCATAATGTTGCCTCCTGCTGTGGAATACTCCACAAATGTATTACCTCTCTTGCTCAATCATACTATTTCAAGATAAAAACTTCTGTTTAAGATTTTTTCTTCTCTCAATCTTATACCGAACAAAAACAAGTTAATTGTAGTGTAACACATAGATATATTGATAGCAAATAATTGCTTTATTCCATTTAATCGTTATAATCATACTTGTATACGGACTAAATTAAACCGTAAGAAAGAAGTGCCATTATGAGAAAGTTAAAAACCTCTTTTCAAAACCTAGTCAATGAAAACAGACATAAAATACTAGAAGATAAAAAGGTCATGGAAAAGATTGAAGAAAAAATTGAAGCTCGCCAGGAGCATGCTATAAAGATGAAAATGAAATAAGAGTAGAATAAAAACATCCTATCTAAACGGATGTTTTTTTGTATTGTGCTGCTGTTGCATTTCTAGGTAAATGGCTTTTTACAGGATATTTCATCTGCTATGTCGAATCTAGCAAGTCACAAGAAAGGGGCTGTTAATATGAATTCAAAAAAACAAAAGAGATTGGCAACTACTAGAAAATTAATGGACAAAGCTAAAGAACGAACTGGTTTATCTTCTGAGTTAGAACAGGACTTAGAGAATTTAGGATTACAACGACGAATGAAGCAATTAGAGTTAGAGAGTAAGTTCCTAAAAAACCTGAACGACGAAAGAGGTTAATTCACAGCCCCCGTTCAGGGGTGCTTTTACGTATTTATTTCTTCTTTACCATATAATTATTCTTCAATTAGCACTGTATACCCTATGCTAGTTTACATAAATCAGATTTTCGCGGAACCAAATAAAAACGCCATCTCTTAGGGGACAAGGGATGGCGCTACATTAGATTTTATCGTTTATGCAGGATTTTATACATCATTTATTTATCAAATTTTTAACCTTTTGTCGTATAACTCGTACTGTATAAAACCCTGTATAAATTAATCTTTAATTTCCTTTTTCTAAAATGTCATTAATTCTAGAGGGAAAGTTAACCGTGTCAGATAAGAACTTCTCCTGAAAATTCTGTTTATTATCCCTAATAAAGTCTGCCGTTTTCTCTCTTGAATTATAAATAATCTCCATCTTGAATGTCCTCCTTCACTGCATCTCTTACTATAAACACAGTTTCAAATAAAAAAACAAGACATTTATTCCAAATTCCTAGGCCGTTAATAGTCCCATGACTGTACACGGTTTTTCAGAATTATACTGGGTTAACTGAGGTCATTTTTGCTAGCTGATACCCATTCAGATATTTCATCAAAAATATTCTGAACTTGTTCTTTATTTAAAACTTCAACTTTTTCCCAAACGATGGAGAGATATTCCTCTAAGTGATTAGGATATGAAAGAGATTCAGTAACAAGGGCTTTATAAAATAATGGATTACCCCCTTTATCTACTTCACCTTTACATCTATAATTTTCAAATTCCCATCCTCTTTTTGTTTTTTTAAAATGATAAAGGTCCTTATCCTCCCATTGAGGACTGTAAATCTGCATTTTGAATCTAGATGTACTACTCAATTGTAAATACCTCCTCAAAAATATAATTTTCATAAGGCACTTTTTATCTTTACCCTTTAAACATATATTTTATTTACAATTTTTTACCGTAATTTTGGCAGTTCTAATTACCTCATTCCCAGAGAGCTCACCTCTATTTTGATACTTATATTTTTTCACTTTTACGAGCTTTATTACTCCCTATAAGAGGTAGTATGATAAGGAAAATACATATAATATATGGTGTAAAAGCAGAAAAATACTGCCTCTTCCCAGTTAAAAGAGGCAGTATTTTTCTATTCGTTGAATGGTAGTCGTTAGGTGACGCTCTATTGCATCTCAGATAGTTTGCTCCAAATATAAAATTTTAAACATTTTATTAAGTAAAAAGAGCTCAGCATACTAGGATCTTTTGCTAGATAAAGCATTATCTTTTACATATATTTCATAATGTCCATTTATATAACTAGTTACCTTTAGATTAAGCAAAAGGGCTTTTAGGTTAACTAGTTCAGAATCTAATTCGCAATCTCTTGCCATATCTTCAATCTTCTTTTTGATTATTTGTATATTATTTTCTAAATCAGTTACCGTTTTTTCACTGTATTGGAAGGGAACTTCATCTACAACTTCTGTAATTAATTGATTCTGTCCTTCGTATTCTGATTTTCCTTTAATTGCAGCCTGTTTTCCAATCAATACAGCCTGCTCTTTTATGTCTGACAGAAGAATCATTAAACCAATTCGTTTACTCATAGGAATATGCTGCTTATCAAAAATAGAGATAATTTTTGTTTGATAGTCATCCATAGTGGTATGAAGTTGATGTTTTGCTTCTCGGATTACTTCTTCCTGATTTTTAATAAGTATCATTTAAGGATTCTCCTATAATATCCATGTATATCCTAACTATGGTTATTAGGTTATTTTTTTCTGATGAAAGAAGAAAACAAATCTTTAACAAATAAAGACATGTTTCTTTTAAAATTCTACTCTAATTTAATACTTTACCCTTTGAGTTGAAAAATAAACACAAAAAAAGTAACTAATTATTATAGAAATAATGAAAGAATGAATATATGGCTACCGATAACGGTGATTGCACCAACTAAAGATGTATATGAAATTCGTTTGCATTTTATTCATCCAAATTGGATAAGAACATTTATTCTAAAGTATCTATAGTTAAATTTAAACCAAGAAGTGCTTGCTCTAGATTTGCTTTTATCGTTATTTTGCTAAAATCAATTCCTAGTTGAATCATCGTCTGGGCAACTTCAGGCCGGATACCAATTAATATTGTTTTTACCCCAAGAAGACCTAATGCGTCTACAATTTTAAAAATTTGATGGGCAACCATGGTATCTACAATCATCACTCCGGAGAGGTCAAATAGCAAATGTGATAATTTTAGTTCATTTGCTTTCTTTAATGTTTCCTCTAGTAAAAGTGTTGCTCTTTCCGTATCTACCTCTCCAATGAGAGGGAGTATAGCAATACCTTTGGTGATTGGAACCACCGGTACAGATAATTCAAGGAAAGCACTCTTTGCTTTTTTTAGTGTTTCTTGATGAATATTTACATACGTCAAACTAAAAACATAAACAGCTTTATCTAATAAAGGATCAATGATAGTGATTAATTCAAATATTGTGTCTGTAGGTATATTATGATCTCTTATTTCTTCTTTAAGGACTTCCCATATGAATTTTCGGTAATAGGTCGTATCTTCTAAAGCCTCACTCAGAGAAATACCTAGATTTGATGCAAATTCTCCTGACTCTTTTGCCCATTTCACTATTTGATCAAAAATTGTTTTTTGATCGATTTTTTCCATGAGAGCCCGCCCAAAATAACTGATGAAGTTTGCTCTCAATTCAATAATTTCTTCTTTTGTGACATTGACGTCTTTTACCTCTTTAAGGTCAGTCATTCTATTCGTGTGTACCATATGTGCAATTTCATATTTTTTTTCTAAGATTTTCTCTCCCAGAAAGTGTAAATTATCCATTTCACATTAACTCCTGTTCTTTTAACCGTTTAGATTGCTATTTTTATTTTTAATTTCTAAAGATAAATTCTTAAAAATTTTCAACCTATCCTCTAAGCTACTTCTCAAGATAATATTTAAAATTAGTAGGGTAAATGCGAATAAAGATGCTATGAAAAATATAGGTGTAAATACCGGAACGAAAATAAATACAGCAATTACTGCAATAATGGTGAAGGTTAAAAAATTAAGCATTTGCTTATTTAATTTACTTGTTCTTTCTAAAAGCTCTTCATTTCTCTTTATATACTCTATAATTTTTTCTGGACTCTTCGCAATATAGTCCCTTTCTAATTTTTTATTCATCTTACTAATTCCTTGAAACACAATAATAATTGCTAAGGTTACGACAAGAGATATAATAACATAGTTTGGCATTTAAACATCCTTCTGCTCTTTTTTCATTAAGGTGTGCTCCTGATAAAGTAATCTAGATAAAAAACCCCATCCACAACAATAAAAATAATTGGTCCTACAAAATAATCTAATATTTTTGATTCCCCTATAGTTTTTCCATTAGCAAACATGAATAAGAAAAATCGTATGATTGAATAAGAAAGAAAATATACAAAAAGTGAAAGTATTGGATAAAAAACAAAAAACCAAAGTACTGCTATAACAAGGTTTGCTTGACTATTGTCACCGAACATAGAATAAAATTTTGTTCCTCCCTGTTCATGGTAAACCAGAAGCATAAAGGCCATACCACCAAAAACTGCACTAAAAGCTGGCCATCCTTTAGGTAAATCAATTTTTTTAGAGATTACAAGTTGATAACCAAAAAGCAAGAAAGCTGCTAAAATACCTATCATAAAGAACCAAAAAGCACTATCCATAAAAAATACCTCCTTGATTTTTATAGAGCTATTAGAAGCGTCCAAACTTGCAATGAATGGGTGTCTTGCCTCGATTTCCAGCAGATATATCAATAAAAAAAGTACCCCATTGGATACTCTATAGTCATTACCCTAATTCTTTTTCTTGCTGTTTTAGTAACTTACTTTCCATTTCTAATTGTCTCATTCTTCTTTGAAGTTCTAAATTCTCCAATTCTTTCTCTAATTCCGAAGATAACTTAATCCTTTCCCTAGCATTCTCCATTAATTTTCTAGTAATTGCTATTCTTTTTTCATTTTCATAAAATTGATCTTTTAGATTCATATTTACAGCCCCTTCCCGATAACTTGCTACGTTCGACACTTGAAAGAAAAAACCCTTTAATTCAGATGGACAGTAACCATGTACTAAACACAGAGGTAAAAAGCTCAGCCTATAGTTTTGGGAAATGCTAGGATTTTTACTCATATGGAATGATAACATTTTGAATTTTATCATTTAATATTAAGAATAACTTTCTTTAATAAACTTCTGTAGTATTTATAAAAGGATTGGGAGCATTTAAATGTTCGAAGATGATTTTATCATTAAAGCGATTTATGATTTAAATAGTAAGGAAATAGAAAAGGAAAAATAATCATTTGTCATCAACAAGCACAAAGAATAAAATTCATGATTTTTATGAACTGAACTGCTTTTTAAAATTAATTTCTCATCTTATGAATAAACTATCCTTCTTTTACACATTTTAACTTTATAAAATGTAAAGGAGTTGCATACAATGGCAAACAATAAAAATAGCAATACAAATGAACTATTAGTATATGGTGCTCAACAAGCAATTGACCAAATGAAATATGAAATCGCTAGTGAGTTTGGTGTCAATCTTGGTCCTGATACAACGGCCCGTGCAAATGGATCTGTAGGTGGAGAGATTACAAAACGTCTTGTGCAAATGGCGGAACAACAACTTGGTGGCAAAAACATCCGATAATAAGATCCTTCTAACTGAACGTATACTAAAGGAGAAATGGGTTCCCATTTCTCCTTTTCTTGTTGTAAAACATTTTTCTACACTTAGAAAAGAACTTATGTTTGGCCTTTTCACAAAACATATGCTATATTTTTAATCTACATATTCTATATACGAAAAGATGAGGTATTATCTATGAAAAAAGCTGAATTGATTGAGGCAGTTGCTTCAAAGTCAGAATTAACAAAACAAGAGGCAAAAAAAGCTGTAGAAGCGTTATTTGAAACCATTACTACGACCCTTGCCAAAGGTGAAAAAGTTCAACTAGTAGGATTTGGCACATTTGAAGTACGTGAACGTGCAGAGCGTACAGGTCGTAACCCTCAAACAGGGGAAGAAATAACGATTCCAGCAACTAAGGTTCCAGGTTTTAAAGTAGGAAAAGAATTAAAAGAAGCTGTTAAATAAAGAGTGTTTACCATAAGTATCCAGAAAACACTTCTAAAAATTTTAGGTTATTTAATTTATAAAAGATCAAAAGGTGTACAAACGTACACCTTTTTCATGATTTAATGACCTTATTCTGTTTGAGCCGATCCATCTTCAATCTGATTTTCAAACTGTTTTCGGTGAACCCGAACAAAAGAAGAAATTTTACTGTAGTAATGTTTTTCCACTTCATCATAAGGTATCCATATTTCTTTTTTCATGATGAGATCATATACTTCATCTAGAATTTGATCTCGTTTATTTGGACGCAGTTTGACATTTGGATACTTGATCATTTTAATATATCGGTCTCTTAGTTCATTTGTAATCCACTCTTTCTGCTTTTGCTTTAATGCTGAAAATTTTTTATTGGTTTGAATGAGACGACCATTTTGATAAGTATGGTTCTTCATATAGATTTCCCCCTTTTCTCCCGATTCTCCTATAAAATCACTGAATCTTCCTTTACCTAGTAACATTTTTCTTGAATTGTTCTTTCACATAGGTACAATTTCGTTTATGCTCACGAGAAAAGAAATGATCATGCTTATAATGTACTTTTACTTCACAAGAGGGACAGAGAAAAAAACCTCTTTTTGCTCTGTCTTGACTCACCTCATGAGCATAGAACTCTCCCGTAGCTTCAAACATCCATACATGTTTAGCCTTTTCAATCTTTGCGCGCATATTATGCTCTCCTCTCACCATATTTTTCATCTATTTCTATCATAAGGGGTATATGGTAAAGAGACAAAATAAAAAGCAGTATTCCCATGCTATTTGCGCATGAGAATACTGCTTTTTGATTATTTTTCTTTTAAATCATAACCTTTGAACTCATAACCGTACACGCTCGTCAACTCTACAAAACTCTTATACGAATAGGTAATCGCAACCGGTGTACCTACTTGAACCTTATCATATAACTTTTCAACAGAAGCATTATGCATTCTCACACAACCTTGGCTCACATATTTTCCAATGCTGTTTTCATTACTATTGCCATGAATGCCATACGTATCGCCATATGTGTTATTGGCATTCAACCCTAACCAACGTTTCCCTAATGGGTTTCGGGGATCTCCGCCAGGAATATGTCCTGTATAATAAGGACGATTTTTAATTTTATTGACGATTTTAAAGAACCCAACCGGTGTTTTCTCCCATGTCTTACCTGTAGCAATGGGATCCACCATTTCTAACTCTCCATCGTGAAAATACGCAAGCTTATTATAGTATTTATTAATGATAATTAAATCTTGATTCACTGATTTGCTTGCTGCTTCTGTTTTTCCTCCATTAACTCCATATAATGCGACCATTAGTAATGTAAGAACGGTCATTGATTTCATAAAAATGTTCTTCATAAAAACTCTCCTCTTTTTTATATAAAAGGAAAAAAGCATCTTTCGAAAGATGCTTTCTCGTCACAATCATTTATAAATAAAAATCTATACACTTGATGACTTTTCCATGCTAAAAAACGCTCTCTGACGAAATTAACTTTTGTTTTGCGTATAACTAAACTACTCATTCGATGCAAATTTCAGTATCTAGAAGAAGGGTTATTTCTTTGCTGCTACTTTCACTTTAATATTAGGCAGCTTAAGAAGTTTTGCTTCTTCTAATTTTAAAGATTGGGAAGGTATTTTTTTGACCCAAGCCTTTTTCATTCCATATCCATTCCACATAAAGCCGTTTTCTTTTAAATAGGCTTTATGATCGTAACAATTGGAAACACACAAATAATAATAAGACTCGATTTTAATTGTATTGGCCTGTTCCATTTGGATATTCTTTTCATCAATCCATTGAGCTACAGTCAATTTTTCCTCTTCTGCTTCAGAAGCACTCATTTCCTTCACCCATGCTTGCTCTAAGGAGCTATATTTATAGCCTCGATTTTTCAATTTATCCTTCATTGCAAATGATTGATATACTTTGATAAAGCAAGAATCTTGCTTATAATCTAAAGTTGAAATATCCCATTCATCGATGTCACCAAAATGTTTTTCTAACCATTTCTTATCTGTACTATCACGTTCTGTTAAGATATCTTGTTTTGACATAACCCCCATTCCAATAGCTGTTACAAGTAACTGATGAAAAATCTCATAAAAAGTCTTTGAGTGATCACTTTTTTTGCGTAAACAATGGTCTATATGATGGGACACTTCATGAAGCGTCGTAGCAATGGTATGCCCATTTGGTCTTGAAAGGTTAAAAACTTCAATCTTTCTATTGTGCGGATAATATCGTCCATGAATGGATTTCATCTCTTTCACTTTAATATCGATAAAAAAATTCTTGAATTTATTGTCAGGATAACTCTCCAAGGAATAAGCTTGATCGATCACATCACATAATGTTTTATAAATGGTATATGAACTCATAACATCGGCTCCTTTAACAAAAAAACAGACCTTCAACTGTAAGGTCTGTTCTCACTTATTTATTTTTTCTGTATGACGACAAGAAGGGAAAGACGAACAGCCAAAAAAGCGACCTCCTTTTCCTTGTCTCACTACTAATTGCTTACCACACGTTGGACACTTGTGTGCTTCTGGTGTGATATTTTCATAGATTTTTTTTGCTTCGAACGTGGGATTAATAGCACAAATGAGCTCTTGCAGATCCTCACGATCAACCAACTTTACATCACATGCAGTTGCCAACTCTTTGGCTTGTTTGGTGAAATAACTATTAGTCACCACCCATGCTTGGTTTGCTCGATAATAGGCTTTCGCCCCGTATACCTCTTGCACAGCTGATAAACTGACTCTATTTTTGTAGCCGTACCGTTTGGCTTGAACCACAATTTTTTCATCTCTCTCCATAACTAAATCAGCGCCAAAGTCTCCAGACTGCTTTGTTACTTCTGAATGATAGCCTAAATGTCGAAAAAGAACTTGTAGATAAATTTCAAATTGCCGCCCATCCATTTTATCAATATACGGCATATCAGCTTTTAATAAGGCCTTCTGCTGTTTACGTGTTCGAAGAACTTGATAAAGAAAAAGAAAGCTTTTACATATAAGAACAAAAACAAGAAAACATCCGATGCTGATGATAAAATTATCCATTCATGGAACGCTCCTGTTCGTTGGGTTTGGTTCGCGAAGGAGAAAAGTATTTGGAAAACGGCTTTTCTTTCGCCCCTTTTTTCAACTCATCGTTCCAATCCTTACCTGTAGACGGTAGTTTCTCTTTAAGGAGATCGGCATTGACGATTTGTTTCATTTTCTTGATAAATCCCTTTCCTCCTTGGTCATGATCCACAGCTAAAATCAATTCCTTAATGGGAAGTCCTTCACGCCGAGCTGTAAGATACGACTGCGCAACGGTTTTCGGTTTTAACCCATTCATACTAATAAGGCGTGTATTCTGCAATTCCTTTCTTTGTATACTCCAATAAGAAAGTAGATCAATCGGACTTTCAAAAAAATGAATGCTCGTTGGCATTCCTACATCAACGGAAAACCCCGTATGAGGGTTGTTATTGGGCAGGACTTGTTTAAAGGAACCACGCTTATTCTTCATCTTCATCGTTCCTTGGCGATCTGCACCAATGACTTTTCCTTTGCCTCCCTGTTCACGCCATTTAAACACCACATTGTTGCGTTTATCTTGGGCGATTAAGTTTTTTTGGAAGAGCCAATGGACTAACCGAGGATCAATGTTTCTTTCCCTCATAAGATAGTCTTTTGCCTTACTTGTGTCTTTTACCTCTAGCTCTTTTGGATAGCGAAAAGGCTCTTTTGACGTTGAAACTGACGGTTGCTCATGAGAATGAGAAGCTTCTTTATAGTCGCCTTTATTAATATCTAAGACAGCTTGTGGGAACGACATCCCATAATACATTTGAGCGAAACTGATTGCTCCATACCCTGTCTCATTTCGGCTATTCCATGCGTACATGTTCCCTTTAATCAGCAGACTATCATGCTTGGTATGGCGGTAATACTGCCCTTCTTTGATAAATGTTTCGCCTTTGGCTTCCAAATACGACAACAAATCGACGTCTCTGGCTTTCATAGACTCCTCCTTTTGGACATAAAGGCGTTTTTCCATCTCACTCCCTCCTCCTTTTCACCCTATGAAAAAAGAGAGGGATTCATCCCTCTCTAGTTATTCCATCTTTTGCTTTTTTTAACGTTCTACTTCATGTGAATCTTGTTGTTTTGTCTTAGAATGTGCTCCATTCTTCCGTGCAAAAAATTTCACAAAGCCATTTTGTGATTTCTCTTCTTTTTTCTGTTGGTCATGATCCTTTTTCTCCGTATCTAGGGCTTTTTCCAATTTGGTTAACGTTTCACGTTGCGAATCCGACAAATCTAACCCTTTTAATTCCTTCAGCACTTCTTTTTTTAACTTATAAACCTTATCAAACGAATGTTTTTGTTCAAATTCCCTCATCTTGGCCAAACGCTGCTCTTTCTCCTGGGGTGTTTCTTCTTTCGCTTGTGGTGGAACAGCTGCTTGTTTTTCCTGCTCATCTTGCTTGGGGGGTTCTTTGTCCATTGTTTTTTCTTGTGTGATCCCTAACCGTGAAAGCAACTGTTGTTTATAGGCTGCTTTATACTGTGATTCATCACGTGGCTTTTCCAATTCTTGAAGAAGCTCTTGTTTGTAATCCTCCTGGTAGTCTCCTTGTTCCTTCGCTTGTTTTTGATCGTAGTAATGAACGGATACACGAGACTCCATCGCATCCACTTGTTCTCTTGTAAACGTGCCTTCTTTCAACGCCAGCCCTTTTAACTGTACATAGTCTTTTTCGGCATTCACACGGGCCAACATACTATCTACCTGTTGAGGCTGTTCTTGGTCGTGTGCTTCTAACAACTTTCGATAACTCACTTGTAGCTGTTGGTCTCGATCTTGTGGCAACACAGGACTGACATCATGACTCTTTAAAAACTCAAGTGTTGTGTCACTTTCATACGCTTGTTTTTGTCCGTTTTCGTCTGTCGATACCAATAAAACCTGCGGTTTTCTTTCGCCTAATGCGGACTGCGTGAGGTAGATGACTCCAGAAGGAATCTCTAGCAGCTGTTCACCACTGATATTTGCCCATCCTGCCTCAATTTTTTCATTCTGTGGATATTTCATGAACGTTTTTAAGGCTCGTTTATCCGCAATAAGGGTGTTAAATTTGTCATTTGAAAGAGATGTCACTTTTTTCATCATTACTTCCCCCATTTAAATAGTAGTTAGGCATAAAAAAAGAGAGCTTTTTATGCTCCCTTACCTTTCGAGTTCTTGTTCTTCTTTTTTCTTTTTGACGGTACCTGTTCGCTTTTGAAAATACGGCTGATGCCCTACTTCATGACGTGTTTGAAAAGTAAGAGGCTGTTCTTGAATTTGACCATCTATGACTCCCTGTTCATTTTTCTTCGTCACAGAATCCAGTTGATGCTCAAGCTTTATCACTTCTTCTTTCGTCATCCACCCATTTTTAATGGCTTTGACCTGGGTTGAATAATAGGTTTCCTCGGCTCTTACGCGTTCGAACACACTCTTTACGTCATCCAAAGATTCATTCTGCTGTTTTTCTCTATAAGCCTCATATCCTTCCTTCAATTTTTTATACACATTTTGAGGAGAAAGAGGTTCTTGGTCATCTGCCTCTCTTTCAAGAGACCGATTTTTTTCTCTTTCTTTCACTAAGGTATCTTCAATTGTTCCAATAAACTCAGCTGATGTTTCATGTACTTCTTTTAACAGGTTAGTTTTATCTTCAAAGGT
Source organism: Priestia sp. YIM B13486 (assembly GCF_042787865.1). NCBI lineage: Bacteria > Bacillati > Bacillota > Bacilli > Caryophanales > Bacillaceae > Priestia > Priestia sp. YIM B13486. Next base: position 126,369 of record NZ_JBHZOZ010000010.1, read on the forward strand.
TTTCCCCTTCGTCCAGTTCGACAGATAATCGAGGGAGTACGAGCTCGTGTCGATTCCAAAGTAAGACGAAACGGTATAAGCTGTCATTTCAGCTTGAAACTCTTTTTCTGCCGCCGTATAGTTCATATGTGTTTCTTTTGTATGAAGCTTGGCATGGGCCAATTCGTGCAACAGGCTCTTTACATTTTGTTTTTCAGAGTTTCGAGGGTTGAGGGCTACTTCTTTTGTTAGCGTATAGCTCGCACCCTTGGCGCTCCCTAATTCCTCTTTGGGTGAAATAATGGCAATGCCGTTCTTTTCTGCGATAGCTTCCATCCCTTTATAAAGTGTTTTGTAATCTTCCACGTTTCCTTCTAGCCAACGATTCGGGAAGATGGAAGGTAAATCACTCGCTTTTACGTTCGTCTGGACCACATCAAAAACATGGCCGACTGAAAAATACAATCGGCTCGGTGTGACATCTTTTTTCCCTTCTTGGATTAATTTCTTTTCTTGAGGAGTTGCCTTATTAATTGATTTCCATTTTCCTTTTTCATCTTGAAACTTAGGAACAGTTTTGTTTGGGACCAGAATTTGAATTCCTTTCTCTCCTTTATTGACAGAGAATCCTTTTTCTTTCCAGAAAGCAAATGATCCAACAGCTTGCGCCCCCATGAATTGTTGCTGAATCAGTTGAGTGTTTGATAAAGAATACTGATGGAACTTGCCCATGAAAGAGAGATACTCTTTTAAGTCTTCTGGTGAATGAAAATGCTGTTCGACACGTTTGTCCATATCCTTGGTGAGTGCTTCTATTTCTTTTCGCTTCTCTTCGGCTAATTTTTTCACATATCCTTTACTCATGGTTCTCGTTCTCCTTTTGATACGAGATTTCTTTTAACTCCTCTAATTCTTGTTCATCCCAAGGTTCATCTACTTCGACAAAGAGCTTCTTCGTTTTGATATTCATCGGGACCAACATATCACCTCCCTGACTAATATATTGATGAAACTCTTTCGCTTCTTCTGGTGTAAAAAACACTTCCTCTTCTTGATCACGATACCGTACAATGGCACTCCTTTCGCCAATCCATTTAATCGATACCAACACCACATCTTTTTGAAATAACATCTCTTTTTCCTCCTCTATTTTTAAAATACTAATGAATGTAACATTATTGAGTAGAAGTTGATTTCCCTCTCGATTCTTCCCAATCAATCCGTTTTTGTCGCTGATGAGCAATACGTTCCTCTACCGTCTCTCGTGCAATTCTCGTACTATCCATTTCTCGCATTCCAGTAGTAATAAGCCCTTTAAAGCCGTGAAAAGCAAACAATCCATTCATATACTCAATTAAAATCTGCGTATTTTTATCTGTCGCATTTGTGCCAAGGCGAATCTTCTTAAGCTCCTCTTTTAATACATCATGCAGGTTATGACTTACAACTTCACTAATATACTTTAATGACCACTCTTGCGCTTTTTGTTCCTTGTGTTCCTGACAAATTTGAGAGATGGCATCGCCTGTAAACCCAATATCATGCTCTTCCATATACGTTTGAATATAGTGTTTTGCTTCTTCTGTTAATGATAGTTTCATACGTTGTTTCGTCATCTTAATAACTCCTTTCATCCTCATAATGTTGTTGCCCGTTACGTTGTGATTCACGCTGCATTCGTTCATAATGCTGCTGATTTTTCCAACTTTCATATTCACTTTTAAACGCTCGTTCCATTCTTTTTAAGGATGCATGCATCGACACATGCTGCTGAAATCCTTTCGGACGTTTGGATGTTTTCACATGCTCGATAAGACGTTGAGCACGCTGCTGCTTTTTATCATAAGCCTTCATTTCTTGTAAAAAAGCATTGCCCATTCGCTGATATAACTCATCAATTTTATTCTGCTTATAATCTTTATATCGCTTTTGATCGTTTGTTCCTTCCCCATAAGCTTTCTTTAATTCTTTGACCTCTTCATCTAGTTTTTCAAGTAGCTGTTGGTACTCTTTTTGATGATGTTTTTCAATATAGTGTTGACTTAACGTATTGATTAAAGGTTTAAGAGGCTTTACTGTTTGATATCCATAATGCCATTGTCTTTTATCAACCGGTAGATGATTATAAATTTGTAGAAACAAAGGTTTCATGTGACGGTTTTTCCATGTCATCGAGGAATCTTGTTTCTTTCTATCTACAATGTGCGCACGAATTAACTCATTAATTTCTTTTTGATGATCGCCCCTCTCTAGGATTTGATTCACTACTTTAGACTTCATTGCATCTAATGTTTGAGGTTTTCGTTTTCCTCGTTTGCGTGTAGGATCTGGCTCTACGGTGGCAATATGAATATGGATGTTTTGGGTATTATAATGAATAGCAGCCGACCAAACAGCCGACTGATCTAACTTTTCCCTTTTAAGCATTTCCTCCATTGATTGACGGGTCACATGCATTAACTTTTGTTCATTGACTGTATGAGTACGTGCATCATATAGCCCGTTTTCTTCGAGCCACGGATTATGAAAGGTGATGACATCTTGCCACATTATACTCTGATTTTTTTGTGCGGTCTCAAACAAGAACTTCAAATGTTGCTTCTCCTCTTTATTTAACTGATCAGATTGTTTAGTAAACAACGCAGAGGTCTTTTCAGGGTTATCCATATAATCATGATAATGAGAAAAACGTTGCTCATGACTCTCCTCTTTTTGAGCTTCTTCACGATCAACATACTCCACATATTCTTGAAACGCTTTTTGATTAGCTGTGATGAATTTCGTTTTAAGCACGACACCTGGTGTAAGAGAAGCAACTGTCATTTGTTATACCTTTCTAAAAAAGCTGCGACCAATTCTCCTCGTTTGGCAGCTTGTTTTTCTTCCACTTGTTCAAAGACTTGCACCATGGATCGCTTCATACTTCCTTCCATACAAAACCATTCATTTCGTAGAAAGAGGCGCTCTGTTTCCATCAATCGATTTATTCTTTGAGAGATGACCTCAACAATTTCTTCTACAGGTGGTACGGTTGAGACCTGTTTTTGTTTTTCTTGTTTTTCCTCTTTAAGTATTTGATGCTCTAGACATATGCGAGCAATCGCATCACCGGGAAAACGAACATGTTGTTCTTTCATATACTGTTGAAGGTATCCATCTGTTTTCTGATCAAAAGAAACCATTTTCCTTTGTTTCATCACACTTCATCCTCCTCCATTAATTCCTTGATAAATTGATTCATTGTTTCCATGACTTCTGTGCATTTTTCTACCGTTTGAATGTTAAAACGAACGAGATTCTCTAACTCTATTTCTCTGTCGGTTTTTGCTTGAAATAACGTGAGTGTTTCAAGCTGACCTTTTAAAAATTCTTGACGAGACATCTTCTTTTTCTTGGCAAGTTCATCTATTTTTTTAACCGCAATAGGATCTACATTTCGTATTTTAATTTCCATTTTATCTTCCCTCTCTTTTGTAGTAGTGCTCTCCCCCCTAAAAGAAAGAAAGAGCATAAGGGGTTTTTGCCCCCACAATGGGTGGGGGGCTAGGCAAAGCCTAGCAAAACGATGGGGTCAAAGAAAAGCTCTTCACGTCCCTTTTGAGTCCCCTTTTCACCCTTAAACCCTGTTTTTCAGGTTAAATTTTTACCTTTTAATTCCATTTATTGACCCTAGTCCCTTTTGAGTCCCCTTCGTTTTTTCACTTCATGACCAAATCCTGTTCTTTTTCGTTCAACTTTTTCAGCTTTTCTTGTAAACTTTTTTGCTCACCTTCATAGAGCTGAATGCTTTCATCACTCGATTGAATTGCATCTTTTTTCATCGCAATTTTTGATTCTGTATCGGCTTTCTCCTCATCAACTTGGTACTTCATATCACGTTGTAACTCATTCATTTCCTGTTGCGTTTGACGTTTTTGTTTCGCTTCCAGAGCGATGGCTTTTTCATAGTTTTGCATTTTCTTTTTGACTGTTTTTTTCTCCAACCCATTCACTAAAAGGGAATAGTCTTGCTTCTGTTGAAGGCTCTTTCCTTTCCCTTGTTTTGTCTTTGTCTGATCAGAATAAAGGGTTGTAAGGAATGATTGACTGTCTTCTTTTTCAGCTGTATCTGTTGAATAGTGGCTCGTCATATCCTCCACGTTCACCGTTTCATTCTCTTCCTCTTCTTGATACAAATCAAAGGCAAGTGCTTCCCAGTGAGGCGATAAATTATTTACTCTTACTACGTAATATCCTTCATCTTCATAAACGACTTTCACAGGTAATTTCACGTCTGGGTTTGCTTTTTCCATCGCCGAAAAGGAGAGGTTTTCGTCCTCTCCTTGATCGATTTTCACCACCATATCCAAAGCATGAGCTGTTGGATAATAGACACGTTCTTCAAGTGTAATGTTTCCCGTTCCTGTCGTCGAAATCGGCTCAAACGTTTTCGTATGATAGAGCTTGTCGTCCGTATGAATATAAAAATTTGACGTTAAGAGAGACAAAAAACCAAGAAAGAAAAAGGCTAAAATGGCTGTGTATTTCCATGACTGTTTTCTCCGTAAATTAAACCGGTAATCGTCTAGTTTCTTTTTAATTGTCAATGTGTTCACCTCATTTCAAGATCTCTGTTTTTAATTCTTCGACACTATAAACAATCCATTTCTTTTCTTCTTTTCGTAATAAAACCTGAATGATGTCATGTGTTTGATCGTCTACATTTTCCTCTTTGATAACCAGATGATTGGTAAACTCTGCGATCACTTTCACCTCATCGTGCCCCCCATCAAACTGTTGAACATAAAGATGAAGGTCACTTGGGTTGGAGCTATACGTATTGCCATAATCAAAGGTTTCTGTTGGATAAAATTGCGCATAAAGTTCTTTGTCCATAATCGCTTTTGCAATCTTTTTTCGCATCTCAAATCCTTCTTTTTCACGATGGTAGGACACATCAATAAACTGTTTGACTGTATCTAGGTACGCTCGCTTTTGTTGTTCTTGCGCAGAAGGAAGCACCTCATTCAATTGCTTTTTCAATTCATTATTTTCCTGTTTTAATGTGTCATTTGTGACTTGAAGTTGTTTCGAAGCTGTCGCTTGAGAGATATTCTGATTGAGGTAGATATTCCAAATGGTCACGCCTGCAATCGCAAGGGCAAGCGCTCCAAATAATATGACACCAGCTTTGTTTTTCATCCTACATTCTCCTTTAAAATCGTTTTACACGTCCGTTAAATTTGTCACCAAAGTAGGTGCCTTTCTCCATACTTGCAATAGCTACACCCGTTTTTCCTTGGCAACCTAAGAACTTATTATCACCGACGTAGATACCCACATGGCCGTCTATCTTATACGTATCAAAGAACACCACATCACCGGGCTTCATGTCTTTTGGATTGATCGCTTGCCCCAGCGTTTTAAGGGTATCGGTTGTGACACCAGACAGTGGACCGACATTCACACCTACCTGTTCAAACGCCCATCTCACAAAACTTGAACAATCAAAACGTCCTGCGTTAATATCAGATTGAGATCGTCCCCCACCGAATACGTAACGTGTTTTTCCTATTAGGGTTTCTCCTGCTTCAATAACTTTCACACCGGATTTACTTCCACTTCCACCACCCGAAGGGGTCGTAGGTTTTCCATCAGTTGCAATGGTTCCTGTGTAATATTTCAATACCGCAGAAACGTACAATGCGTCGCCGTAACATGCCCCGTAGGGTATCATTTCAGGACGTACACAGTGATAATTTCCGGTATGTTTAACTCGTTGATATTGCATTTGCGAAAAGGAAATCGCTAACTCTGGGGTGTACTTTCCTCCATTTTTCATGACATAATTGATAAATCCACCGCCAAAATTATAACTCTGTAGACATAATTTCAAATCATACTTCGCTTTTTCTAGTACACTTTTGAAGTGTAAAACCCCTTTATCAATCGATAATTCCGGGCTCTTAATACAGCCAACCTTACCGTCACAATAGGACTCAGAACTTTGCATCGGATCGCTTCCGCGTCCGCCACTTTCTTGCATCATCAGTGCCATCATAATTGGCACATACGAAATATCTAACCCATGCTTTTGGGCGTACTTTTCAAGCAAAGGTTGATATCTCATGACTTCTGGTGATACATTAGCCGTCCCTACGCCAATGCCTCCACCTTCAATTTCTGTTACCTCTCCTTGTTCATTCTCGCTTTCAAATCCGCCCGTTATGGCGACAAAGGTTCCCATGAGTAAGAGGCCCGATAATCCTAACAGGATCAACGCGCCTCCAATCAAATATTTTTTAGGAATGAGATGCAAAACGACATGCAAGACTTACGCACCTCCTCCGTATAGAGCTTTCTCTTCTTCATCTACTTCGATATGGAAAGGAATGTTTTTTACGGCATCAATGGATAAAATGACATCCCCTGTGGCAAGCTTCGGGATCTCTTCTAGTTCACTGGATGTAATCCCGGTTCCAAAGACACGTTGAATCGTTTCAATGCTGTTTCGGTCTTGTTGCATGATAAATTTATACTGCGTAAATTCAAATAGTTTTTTGATTTCCTCGACGGCTGTTTGATCCGAACCCTCTGGCACAAAGTCACGGATTGAGTGACTCGCAAAGATTAATCCGCCAAAGTACTTTCGGGCTTCTCGGCTGAATTTCCCTAGAAATTGTAGGGCATGTTCATTCCCTTTCCGCGTGTTAATTATATGATGCGCCTCGTCAATGACGATGAGATAACGAATGGCATCTTCAAAGGGAAGTTCACCTCGCCCGTAAGCTTCCATTTGAGGCGCTCCTTGTTGAAGCATGTTATCCCACAACATGTTCATTACATTAAACAGCTGTGCTTGGAAGATTTCGGATTTTAGACTTGATAAGTGACGCAATGAAAAGAAGACGATTTGTTCTTCCGCAAAATTATCAATCGTTGAAATGCCATCAAACAATTGAGCATAGGTTTCAACTAAGTTTGTGATGTGTAGCTCCATTAGTTCTAATCGCTCTTTACGTCCTTCTCCTAAATGAGCATGATGTACTTTCTCTTCACAATCTGCATAGAGTTCTTGACGAATATACGTTAAAAAATCACTAAACGTCGGATATTCCTCAGGGCGGAGACTTGTAATAACATTGTCATCGCCTTTTTCTTCCTCCCATAATTCCCTTTCAATATAAAACTTTCGCAGAAGGTTTTCATATTCTTTGAGTTCTGCATCTGTTGCTTCGGGCGCAATAAAACGGTAGAAAATGGTCAGTTTAGACAAGTGATGCGTAAAGCTTAACGTCTCTTTTTCATCCGTTTTATAGACTTGTAGGGGATTAATTTGCCCTTCCGATCCATCAAGGGAAACTTGCTTTCCTCCCAGTTGCTGCACAAGGTCTTTAAACTCTCCAACGATGTCTAGTCCACGGATCTTATAGCCTTTGATCGCGTTATCCATCGTGACTTTTTTGAGGAAGGTCGATTTCCCAGCCCCCATGCGCCCAATCATGACCGCATTGTAACTTTTTCGCTGTTCATCTTTATGAAACAAATCAAAAATGACGCTGCCGCCTGTGCCAGTTGTACCTTGATAGGTCCCGTAAGGATCATCTAGCTTCATAAAATGAAAAGGAAACCCTCCGGCTAACGCAAGTGCGGGGATTTCCTTTCCTTTTCGTCTATTGGGGTATTTCTTTTGAATATGAAAAGGCGTGACCATCGACTCCCATTCATACTCTTGTTCATTTAAGAAAATGGATCCTCGGAAGTTATGGGTTTCAAGGTGATGAATGACTTCTTTCACGTGTTGTTCCAAGTCAGGAATCGTTTTAGCTGCAAGGTAAATGCGAAGATGAACACGTTTAATGACTTCGCCATTCACCACATGTCGGTACAAGTCTTTCATGTCTAAATATTGTTCCTGGGCATCCATTCGATCAATGTTTTCTTTTGCATTAATATGACGGGCGTTTTGCTCACTCATATTTTTACTAATGGCTGCCACGACTTCTTTACGGTTGTCACTGATCACATCAAGGGTCGTAATCGCATTCGGCATATTCATAATCGGGGCTAACCAGAAGTTATTCACGTTGGTTGGGTAGCCGTATACATGAACGCATGTGGTATACCCGTCACCATTGCGCGTCAGATTTTCTTTGAAGCTTAGGCCTCCTTGCGGCTGAATTTGGGCAATTAAGCGTGGGTTATAGCCTTTCTTTTGTTTTTCTTGTTCAGGTGTTTTCTCTTTTTTACGAAATGGAATAGATATCATCTTGGTTTCATCCTCTCTTCTTGATTTTATCGTTTCTCTATGGGTTCATGAACAAGGTGAAAAGGATTCACGTTTCCCTTTTCGACCTCTATCACTACTTTCGTTCCTCCTACTTGCTGCAGCATATGAGTGAAGCCCTCTATTTTTTTATTCATTAAGCATTCTCCTTCTCTATTGTTTATTGCCGAGCTTGGCATTTTGATTATAAAGTTTATAAAGTAAATCAATTTTCTTTTCTTGTGACACCGTTGATAAAGGCAGAATGGATTGAACATCACGCATGAATTGAGCATGACGGGCGATGACATCCGTTTCCTTGTCCCCATAGAGAAAGAGGAAGTATTCACGATTGGTGCGCCCCCACTCTAAGTATTGCAGTTCCTTTAATTTTTTCTGTAGGAACCGTAGGAATAAGGCATCCTCTGATTGTTGGATTTTCTTTTGTAAAAACTGTTGTTGTTTTTGAGTGGATACAGGTAAATTCAAGGACACCACTTTGAGCGACTTCTCATCCCCTTGATAGCCTTTGGCTAGCATATAAATGTGACGATTCGCATCTTCCTCATTTAATGAGTTTACATCGGTACTTTGAATTTGCCAGATATCAAAATAGCCTCCTTCTTCTTTCAGTTCAAACAGGCCATTCTTGGTTTGATCGATAATTGGAATAATATCCGTTACACTCTTTTTAATTTCTGGCGGTTTTTTCTTTTTCTTTTTCTTTTTTATTTCTCCTTTTGACCCTTCACGGCTAAAAGGAAAAAGCTTTTTTGAGGAACGTGCTGCTTGTTTTTGGATCTCCTTTTCATCAAATATTGCCATGTGGTAACCCTCCTTTATTCATAATCCCGATCAATGGCGCAATAGGTGCTTTTCTTGCGTACCATCGTGAGTAATAAGATTTCATACATCCGTTTTTGAGGATTGGTTACGGGTCGAAGAATCATAATCAGACCAAATATGCCCATAAACACGTAAAACGGAATATGGAGCATCGGATGAATAAAATAGCGTAACATCATCGTGAAAAGTAGTAAGCCGATGATAAACAACAAATCAAATAAATAAAGCGATTTATTAATCTTCAATTCCGTTGAAATCTCTTTGGGAATTGTATAGTTTGCCATCTAGGAATCTCCTTTCCATAAAAAAGAGAAGTAACGCCCGTTACTTCTCATCTAATTTCTTTTGTTTCTTAGACACAAGTTTACGTAAATCTTGCCCCGTATTACGCCCGATTTGATACGAGCGCTTTGTCTTATGAAGCGTTGGTGAGCTTTCAATTCGGTTCTTAACGTTTCCTATTTTCCCTTTAACATTATCACGCACGACATGGGCGATATTCCGCGTTTCTGTCCGGTTTTGATGTGGCATTGGAATATCACTTGTGGAAGCAGGAACCTGATCTTGCTTGATGGTTTCTTTTACCTGACGGGGTTCTTGGGTAGTTGCCACTTGTCTTTGTGCCTGATCCATGTCTCTCGGCATCGTAATAGAAGGTTCATTTATTGATGAAGGAACCTTTGTACTTCCTATAGAAGAGCTGTTTTCACTTGGGCTTCCACCATAACCGGAAGTTTGGATCTCCTCTTGAACAGGCGTACTTACGCTTCCTATAGAAGAACTGCTTTCACTTGGACTTTCACTATAACCGGAAGTTTGGATCTCCTCTTGAACAGGTGTACTTACACTTCCTATAGAAGAGTTGCCTTCACTTGGGCTTCCACTATTTCCAGAAGTCTGCATTTCCTCGTGAAGAGAAGCTCCTCCGTTTTCTACACTAGAAGATGTTCCCTCACTTGAGCTGTTATCATCATAACCAGAAGCTTGCATTTCCTCGTGAAGAGAAGCTCCTCCGTTTTCTACACTAGAAGATGTTCCCTCACTTGAGCTGTTATCATCATAACCAGAAGCTTGCATTTCCTCGTGAAGAGAAGCTCCCCCGTTTTCTACACTAGATGATGTTCCCTCACTTGAGCTGTTATCATCATAACCAGAAGCTTGCATTTCCTCGTGAAGAGAAGCTCCCCCGTTTTCTACACTAGAAGATGTTCCCTCACTTGAGCTGTTATCATCATAACCAGAAGCTTGCATTTCCTCGTGAAGAGAAGCTCCCCCGTTTTCTACACTAGATGATGTTCCCTCACTTGAGCTGTTATCATCGTAACCAGAAGCCGCCATTTCCTCGTGAAGAGAAGCTCCCCCGTTTTCTACACTAGATGATGTTCCTTCACTTGAGCTGTTGTCATCATAACCAGAAGCCGCCATTTCCCCGTGAAGAGAAGCTCCTCCGTTTTCTACACTAGATGATGTTCCTTCACTTGAGCTGTTATCATCATAACCAGAAGCCGCCATTTCCTCGTGAAGAGAAGCTCCTCCGTTTTCTACACTAGATGATGTTCCTTCACTTGAGCTGTTATCATCATAACCAGAAGCCGCCATTTCCTCGTGAAGAGAAGCTCCTCCGTTTCCTGCGATGGCTGTATTTCCTTGTTGCTCTCCCTTTCCGTGGGCATAGTTAATATTTCCTTTTTGTCCACCTTCTTGTTGACCGGATTCTCTGCCTGTTGCGGCTCCTTGCTTCATATCTCCTCCCTGTTGTCCTTTAGAAGCATCTTTTCCATTTCCTCCTCCGACTCCGGCTTTTTTCATTTCTTCATGTAGACTGGATTGTTGGCCGTTATTCCCTTTACTTCCTACTAATCCTTTACCAAGCCCTCCAAGACCTGCGGCAGCTTGAAGAGCACTGCCAGCTGCACCTTTTCCAAGACCTCCAATCCCTTTTGCAAGATCTGTTGCATTTTTGAACGTTCCTTTCGCACCATTCATGGTGCTTTCCATTCCTTTCATCATCGCAAGACCGCCTGCGACAGCTCCCCAACCACTTTTGAGCCCCGCATCAATTCCGAAAAGACGCTCACACATGACCGGTCCATCTACAACTGCAATACTAAAGGCAATCTGAAGAATAAGCGTTGTGACACCTTCTGTGTGTTCAGCTATATAAGTCATCCCTATCAGATAGACCTTCATCGAAATGAAAATCATAATAATCACCAGGAACGTATTCAATATGTTGTGTAGAACAGTTTTTAACTTTTGTCCATCTCCTACATCCGCAGGAGCGACCAATTGTGCTAAAATCGCATTAAACCCTAACTCGTAACAAAGTTTCGCTAGCTTAATAGATGTAAATAACATCGTCATCCCTGTGACAAAAAGAGAAATGGCAATCGTCCAAAAGTTCCAGTGCCAACGATAGTAAAGCTCTGGAAAGAAATCAAACCAGCCATTTTTAAGCTCTACGAGTCCTTCTTTTCCGTCAGGGGTAATGGCTGCTTTATGTGTGAGTATCTTCGTTCCTTCCTCTGAAAGTTTATCTTTTTCATTGACTTTAAAGTCACCATCAATCTTTTCCGTAATGTCAATTAGATCAATACGATTTTGCGGCACTTTATTAGGTTCTTTCAGATTAGGTGTTTTCCACTCATTCACATCAAATTGAGCCACATCGGTTATGTTTTGCTTAATAACCTTTTCACTGACAGTACTATCACCATCTAAATCCACAGCATCAATGGCTTGATCGGTAAACTTATCAGCTTTTACCATACCTGTGTTTAATAAAAGCAACACAGCCATTGAAATAAAAATGTTAATCATGATTTGTTCTCGATTGACTTTTTTATGGATGATTAACATATAACCGATATACAGGAAGGAAAATGCCCATAAGATATAGAGAAACGGCTGAATCTCTTTAATGAAATCTTGAATCGCAGGTGAATTGAAAAAGAGCTTAATGCCTAATACATTGTCTGTAATTCCTTCTAAACTATCAACAAGAAAGGATAGTACTTGTATAATGCCCCACCCTATTTTTCTCAATAGATACGAAGCAATATTCCCTTTATCAAGGTAATCAGCAAATTCATATAGCTTTTTCAGAATCTCTTCATCTTTCATTCTCTTGCCCCCTTTCTACATCCTTACAACCCTTGAAATAAGGCATCTACTGTCATGTTTAATCGCTGATCGAGAAGAGAAACACGAATTTGAATTGGTGCTTCTCCCTTTCTTCCTTTTTCAAGATGGACCGTTCCATCTAACAACCCAATGGCGATCTGTCTTCCTTCCTGTACAAGAGGCGAATATGCCTCTAACATCTGTTCTAATTCTTTTGAAATAGCTCTCATTCTGTTTCTCCTCCTTTAATATAAGTTAGTTTTTGGCATGTTCTCTGTCTTGTTCACACTTTATTAAGATCTTATTGATCGTTTCTTCAATGAGCTGATAATCTTGTCCATCCAGTTGATCCGTATAAGCTGATCCCATAAACGCGTCGTAAAAAGCACCCATAGATTGTTGTTTAAAGACATCAAGTGGAATATCTAAGGAAGGAGCCACTGTGGTTTGCATATACGTCCATACCCCTTCATCCAATGAAAAGAATGCTTCAACCGTTTGGCTTTTCCAGTTCTCACGATTCACATCGGCAAAAGGTTGATCCTTTTCTCCTACAGATGCTTCTTCTTTTAACTCCTCTCCTTTCACTGGTTCTGGCTCTTGTTTGGCTTGTTTTTGGAAGGAGAAGAAGTTTTCAATGACTAGCTCTCTTGGATTCACTTCCTTATGCAAGGATTCAATGTCAATGTCTAACAGTGAGCGATCCGTGTTAAAATCGTCTCCAAGATATTCCCATCGATATTTAAGAGCCGTTTTTCCTGTGTTATGAATGGGATGGGCCTTGATACGTCGACGTGATTGGTCTTGACGCTTTACAACACGCACGACCACGCTTTCGCCTTCTTTCAGTTCCATCAGCTCATTGGGCGTTAATAATGGCTTGGCATCCACACCCTCCGTCTTATTTTTATCCGTTGATAAGGTCTTTCCACTTCGAGACGTAGAATTGATGGTCCCGTCTCCTAACTTCTTTGAAATCTCTTGCGCGGTTTCATAGTTATTCGTTAAAATATAAATGGTGTTTCCGCAGTTCCCTTCAATCGTGGCTGCATCTTCACCATATTTATTTTTGAGCTGCGGATAGGCTTGAATCACTAAATTAAAGCGTATATTTCTTCCTAAACAAACTGTGATAATGTTTGCCATTCCTTCAATCGCCGGCATATTTCCAAATTCATCCATTAAAAACACCACTTCACGATGACACTTGTTTCCTTTAGCCAGTGATGCATTTTTGGCTAATACATAATACAGTTGACGTACGAAAATAGAGGCAATCACATGATTACTAGAATCATAGTCAGGTGTAACCATAAAGATCGCAATTGGCTTTGTAAAATACGTCACTTCACTTACGTGGATGTCCGGATGTTGCTTCTCTACACGAAAAGAGGTCGTTCCTTTTTTTCGGTCTATGTTATAGACCGACACAACCGTTTCATTTTTATGATCGGTGACAATCTGGTCGTTCACCTTTTCAGCAATACGGATCTCATTTTCTTTTGGCTTAATCTCACTTGTAAAATTGAGTTCAAATAAGCCTTTGGCATCCGTTTTAATACTTTCCACTTTCCCATCGGGAAAGGTAACCTCTAGACGCGTAAGAGGTATAGCTTTTCCTTTCAGGGTCTTCCCAAAGCCTACGCGCTTTAAATCCACACTATTTTTAGCCGTCATTTTCGCAATTTCGTCAAACGTAAAAATAGACAATCCATTCATTGTTTGGGTAAAGATCCCGCCTCGTGTAGTACCTTTCGAGAAGTTCGATGTCGCATATTGCATTTTCGCGACGCTATTTGTTGGTAACTCATCAAAGTACATATCTAAAGCATTTTGTGTATTTCCTTTTTTATCAATCACGACTTCTTTCGATCCTAGCTCTGACAACATGTTCGCTACGGTGTACATCGTAATCTTTTCTTCTGTTTTTTCCTTAATGCACTTATCTGTTACGGCTAAAATCATGGCATTACATAGACTCATCGCACATTGTTGCCAAAAGGGATCTTTCGCATTTGGATTGTAGTAAAGCGTGTAGGATAGTGTGTTACAAAGTGCCTGGGCAGTTGAATAATCTCCGTCTTTATACGTTTCTTTAATCATTTCCAACAAGTTATAGCTCATGGATTCTAAGGGGTTTAACAAGTTCAGCACCTCAATGTGATAACCCCTTTTTTCAAGTGTTTCTTTGGACGCTGCGAGCAGTTCAGCTTTGGGATCATTGAGGATTAGTGACGGCTGTTTTTCAGCCCTTGAATACACGTCAATGGCTGGAATGACAAAGGTTTCTCCTTTCCCTGATCGTGTAATCCCGATAATGAGATTATTTACGGGCGTATCGTCAATTAATAAGTGATTACGAGTTGTAAATAGTTGATGGGCTTTAACCAATTTATCCATTCCCTTTAACTTTTGATAGTCGTGCCAGTTATGAATAAGATTGCGCGTTTTGATACGAGAGATTGGTACACCACCTCCGCCTGGATAATGCTCCGTTTTCTCGGGTACTTTTCGATATTGTTTTTGAAGCTCTCGACGTGTTGTAAAGCGTCCCGATCCTTTTTGGTTTTGATTTAAATCTTTGAAGTTGGATCGGACATCATATGTCAATTTGGCCGTGAGTAAGCAGGAAACAAGTGCCATCATGCAGTAGATGGCTGCATACTGTCCTGTGTCAATTTGCCAGAAAAATGAGAGTGACAAATGAAACGGCTGCGGATCAAATACGTCACTAAACGTGGTTTGAATCAGGCTTCGCAGCGTATTGAATAAAAAGTTTAAAACCAGAAGAATAATCACAAAAAAACAAGCACTTAAAGGAATAAGTACTTGTTTCTCAGCTACGATATATTTCATGGACTTATTAGGTTGCATGGTGTACCTCCTGTTGCACATGAGTTGACAGTGGAATCACATACGATGAGCTAGGTGCAAACAAAAAATGCGATTGATCTCTAGCCTCATACTCTTGTTGAAGGTACTGAAAAGCTGTCTTGATGTCCCAACTGACCTCTTTCATATCCTCTTCAGTCACGATATACGCTTGATTTTGGATAAACTCCTCTCTCTCTTGATGAGTAAGTACTGATAATTCTAGAGGCGGTAACTTAGGCTTTATACATACTCTAAACTTATATGCGTGTTTGAGAAAATCATCATTAATCGTGATTGAATCAGCATTTTTGAAAATAACTACCATATGATCTTTCAGAAGAATAATGCTGTTTACACTGTTCGCAATCCGTTGGGCATGAAGAGGAGTCGTATGGAACGTTCCCAACTCTAATTCTAAAAAGAGATTCTCATGTCCATATTCGACACCCACCACAAAAGAGTGTCGATGATTCTTTGTTGTGCTCTGATTGAACATTCTTTTCATCCTTTCTTTAAACTGGAATTAATTCACCCTCCAAATGATAAAGGAGTTGCAACTCCTCGTACGATGTCTGGATGCTTGATGGCTATATATATAATCACTCCCAATAAAAAAGATACCGTGAAGCCCATGTATTTTCTCATCCTAGTTGCCTCCTCTTTTCCTTATATATTTTTCATGGTATCTTCTTGTTTCTTTTGTTGGTCGGCTAGAGATTTAATTTTCTCCTCGTCTTTTTGATCTTTCTTACCTTCCTCCTCCATCTGTTTTTTCGTTGATTCTAATTCTTTTTTGGCTTTTTCATACACAACAATCTTTTGATTCAAGTCTTGATTCTGAATGTGAGCTGCTTCTTCTTTTGCCTCCTTCACTTTATCGAGCTTCAAATACCCGTAAGCCTTCATTTCATACCTCTTATCGGTCATTTCCACCCCCGGTTGCTTCACCATCTCTTCCCACCGTTGTTCTTGATAAGCCAAATCAAATGCACCATTAGGGGTAGGAAACAATTGCTGAAATGCTTTTAAAGCGTCTATATCTTCTTTTTGGGCAATCATATTTTCTACAGTTTGTGGATGATGGTCTTGAATCTTTACAGCTTCCTTATAATTTTTTTGACTAATGAGAAGGCTCGTATAGACGTTTTTTTGTTCTTTCGTTAGGTTTTTCTTTGGAATAGATGAAAGCCTTTTTAAAGCCCCTTTCTGTTCTCCTAAAAGAGCATCCTCATAAACACTAGTTATTTGTTGCTCGAATTTGACTTGTTTTTGTAAATCTTGGATAGTTTCAGCTCGATTGTGAGAAGTAGCCACTGTTGAAAAACATGTAGCTGAAAGGATGAGAAGGGCAAGAACTCCTCCTCCATACATCCATTTTCGATGATGATTAGATGATGAAACGTTCGTTAGGAGATGTTCTCTGGAAGTAGAAAGACCACCTGAATGCCTCAGATGGTCCGGTACCTGTTCGTTCAGTCTTTCCAGAAAAATTCGCTTTCGCGCTTCTTGTTGATCGTTCATTTTTACACCTATTAATGTCTTACAGATATGATCCACCACATGAGAAGCAGCACCTGATCCAAAAGATAAGGCTCCACGATAAAATTCCACGCCGTCGTTGTCGAGGACAACAAAATCAACCTTAGCTTTTTTCTGTTTCTCTTGGTACTCTTTTTCAATCTGTGATGTGACTTCGCATGCTTCTACAACCGGCATCTTATGAAATGCCTTCAATTGGTCAATTTGGTTTTGCATAAATAGGACAGATAGCATGTTTTCCATTCCTTCCTTCTAAAAATGGGCATAGAAAAAAGCTATACAACCCTCGTGTATAGCTTTTCTTAACCACCGAAATGAACATTTGTGTTAACCCCTTCGGCTAACTGATACGCTCCCATGACAACAATCAAACCAATTGCTCCTCCTACAAACCACGCGATACATTTATGACGCCCTCGTTCGCCTCCCAAAATTAAATGGTAGCCTCCTACACAAAAAGCAAGTGCTGCGGCTACCATGGCGATTCGTTGCATCCACTTGATAATCGATTTTCCACTTTCGATGAGCCCTGTCATCCCATCTGCGGCTCCCAGTGTTAAATGAGAGGTTAACTGCGTCACATCTACGCTATTCAATAAATCTAACATGTCTTTCACTCCTCTTATTTGTTAATTTTGCATTGCTGGAATACTTGTTGGCTTTACAGAAACTTGTTCATTTTCCTTTGGTTCGCTTTTCTCCTCCTCTTCTCCTTGGCCTGTAAAAGCACTCAATGCTTGAAGAATTAAATCCTGATTTTCTTCAATGAACTGTTGATGTTGTTGATGAAGCCAATCGTTGTATTTTTGGTCATTGACTTTCAATAACTTCTCGACCAGATCCTTTGACTTCTTTACATCTTTTTGCGAAACAGTCATCTTATCACCACCTTCCAAGGGAAAACATTTATTCTTCAAAGTAGAGTTCTTTTGATGTTTCAATGAAATGAGGTAATTCACTCTCTAATTCAGATGGATCATACTCATCAAGCTTAATCTGTTGCTTTAATTCTCCATCTTTATAAATAGCTAGACTATCAGTACTTTGATCAATGCCATAGTAGGTACGACTTTTTTTCCAATCATACTTTGGATCACCACTATAGATTTCCTTTGCATCTACATCATTTTCCTTTAAAGCTTTTTTCACCTCATGCATATACACATTTCGTGTATCATCATCAAAAGAATACATAATAAACCCTGTACCATCTTCTTTCATGAACTTTTTCATTTCTAGAGGATGTAATTCTTCTAGTTCACCATTTCCTTTCACTTCACTTGAATTGTAGGAAGAGACAAACGCTGTGCCTATTCCAAGAGCCACAACGATTCCTGCCACCGCAGAAATTAACCATTTTTTGTTTTTCATAACCATTCTCCTTTGTTCTTAATATTCAGACATAACAAGCGATTCTGAAACCTACCGAGAGTAATATTTTACCATAGGCTTAGCGATCATCTCTGTCTTTTCAAGGTTATGAAAGGAAATATATACCCGTTTCTGGCTGGAAGGGCAAACCCTATATTGGCATGCATAGTTTTCACTAAGCCCAATAATGCACAACGTTTTCGGCATGTACGAAGAACCTCATGTATCTACTGTTTGGAGTGTTGTCGCTTCTTCGGAGTCACCCTCACGCCACCACTCTTCACAGATCATGGATACACCGTCACTGTTTTGTTGCTAGATCACCGATGAGTTTTAGGACGCACTCATCGAACCTTTTTGTTATCGTATACCTTAACCCCCTTGTGATCCGTTTAGGGGAGGCACGCAATATAATATTATCAATGTACCACTTCTCGTGCTCTCAGCACGTTTCAAAATCGCTTGTATGCTGCATGTAAGAACTAGCAGGTCTTTTGTAAAACTTCCTTCAATTCCTCATCTTTCTTTCTTCGCTTGGCGACGATGGTATGAGCCTGATCCATTACTGAACGTACTTCATAATAAATATCAGCTACACGTTTGATATCGCCCGTTCCCTTTTCTACAGCTACCCCTCCTTTTAACGTATACAACTTTCCATCAAAGGTTTTGGCACTTTTCGCCCGTGCGTCTGATATATCATAGAATGCTAGTCGCTTTTGTTCTTCCATGTTCATCGCCCCTCGTTAAGTATTCTAAAACTTAGTTCATATCCTTGTGACTTGGTAAGAAAATATCTTCTAACTTAAGATCCAATGCCTCTGCGATCTTCTTCATATTTTCAAACGTTGGATATTGACGAGTCCCATTTTCGATTTGAGAAATAGTAGGTTGCGGAACTCCCGACAGTTGAGCTAGATAGGTTTGACTCCACTTTTTCTCCAACCTCTTTTCTTTTATGGTCTTTATTTCCAGCACCTCCTTGAACATAGTGTATTCTATATCGAATAGTTTAGTCAACACTTTTTATTCTTTTTTTAATATTTTTTACCAAAAACACCCTTTATTTATTTCTGATATAATAAAATTAAAAAATTTTGCAATGGTGGATGAATTTATGGATCAATTTAACCTCGAACTTGGAAATAACATTAAAAGCTTTAGAAAGTCTATATTTATGTCGACTACTACATTAGCCGAACTTTCTAATACTTCACAAGGTACGATAAGCAAGATCGAAAACGGTCATTCAACTTCTGATATTAAAACGTTAATAAGGATTTGTAAGGCATTAGGAGTTACCCTATATGACGTGCTTCCAGATGATATTTCAAAAGAATTTAAAACAGATAACCCAAATAAAGAACAACTATTTAACATCCTAAATGACTTGTCACCATCAGAAATCAAAGTCATTTTGAGCTTACTTACAACAGACATAATACCTGTATTAACTAACCTATCTCCCGTAATAAAAGCATTTGAACAACTGGGAGAAAAGGAAAGAAAGCTTTTCACAGACCTTCTAGAATCTATAAAAAGTAACTCCTAAATATAGGATATATAAGTTCTGAAAACTTGCATACTGTGATTTTTCCTCACCCTATTTTGAAAAAGGGGTGATATTTTTTCACCCTCTTTTAGACAAGGGGTGACGAAATATCACCCTTTTTGCAAACAAAAAAAAGTGACTTGTTAATTTAACAAGTCACTTTAGGCCGCCAGTTTTTACTTTATTTATAAGATCTTTTGTATTAGATACAGATAATTTTTTGAAGATGTTTTTAAAATGTGTTTTCAGTGTATTGTCGGATTTATGTGTCTCTAGCGTAATTTTTTTACGTGAGTATCCTTTTTCAATATATTCAAAAACTTCTCTTTCTGCATTAGTTAAATCTTTAAGCTGCTCCTCAGATTTTAAACGACGAAATTCTTTTAATACAGCTTCGACTGGACTAGATTCATTGTTGTAATTAGAACGGATAATTTCTGGTATGCGATGTACATCCTTCTTCAATATATAGTCTGATGCTCCTGCCATAAATGCCTTTTGAATAATGTCTTCCTCCGACATAGACGTTAGCATTATTACCTTTGATGTTTTTTCACGTTTCAATTCTAGAGCTGTATATATGCCATCAAGATTAACCCCTGACAAATTAATATCTACAAGGAAAATGTCTATATTGTTTAAAGCGTGTGAAAGAGTGATCCCTTCCTCTTGCGTTTGAGCACACCCTACTAGGGTCATATCTTCTTCCTTACCAATTAGGTTTTCCATTATGTTAAGCCAATCTGGATCGTCTTCAATTAGTACTACTCGAATTGGATTTTTCATAAACATCACCCTTTTTTAAATGTATTGGAAAAGTTAATTTGATTGTGGTTCCTTCATCAACCTTACTTTCAACTTTCAAGTCTCCACCAGTGTTAAACATTACTTCAAAGCAATGATTTAATCCCAACCCATAATTTAAGTCACCTTTTTTCTTAGTACTAAAAAAAGGATCAGTAACATATTTCAAATCCTCTGATGGAATACCCATTCCATTATCAGAAAAAGCAACCATTATATTTTTACTGTTCTTAGGTGAAATAGTTACCTTTATTTCTCCTCCATCGTCAACTGCCTCAATTGAGTTTTTCAATATATTTATAAACAATTCGTAGGTCTGCGTACGATCACAATATACAGTGTTTTTCTCTGATGAATAGAGTTTTTTAACCTTTATATTCTTCTTGTATAAATCTAATTTCAAATCTTCCAGGCTTTCATCTACTAACTTATTTAAGTCATTCTGACTTTTTATAATCTCGATCTCCTGTGTTTTGCTATGCATACGCTCAATGATCTCTGTCAAATGTTTAGAACTACGATTTATGATTTCAATTGAATTTTGAGAAGATGGATTAAGTTCATCTACGTTTATAGTTTGTAAGCTTGAATTAATTTTATAAATTTGATTCTTTATAGCATGGTTTAATAATGCTGTTCCTTTATTGATTGCTTCTCTAGTCTTTTTATGAGCCTCTCTCTCGTAACGCAGCTTAATTCCATTAAGAGATCCAGCACCCTTTTTCAGAGCTTTCCATAAAAAAATAAAGAATGCTAATACGAGAAAAACAATCATATAGCGCCAATATTGGTGATGATTGTCTATTGCTCTTACAATATAATTTAAAATTAAAGCTGATAACATGACAGGAAATGAAATAGAAATTGTGGTAATGCGTTGCTTTTTCTTGTTGGGATCACTCTCTGTGTACCAAGCGTATATATGGACTAAACAGGCAGCAATAATATAAGGAACTGCCCAATATAACATAGAATGAAAATCCGGTATTATATCAGGGGAATACACGGTTGTTTTGAGCATAAAAATAATCGGGATAGGTAAAAGATACTTACAGATTTGGATAACTCTTTTAGTGAACTTATCACTATAAGTAATGGCCCACATGAGTAAGGCATAAGGAAAAAAGTAAATAGAAATAAAGCCAGTTATAATTCTTAGGTAATATAAAAGCGAGTCTAATAAAGCAAAATCCATATTGAATTTATCTAATGTAGGAAGAAAAGTCTCTATGGTAGCTCTAGAGAGTCCTGCAAATGCTGCACAAACTAGTACAAGAACCCCCCATCTTATAGATGGTGATTTAGGATCGTAACGATAACTAATAATCGCAAATATTGTACTAATTAAAAAGAGAGCAATCATTTAGTATCATTCCGAACGATATCCATGATCTCTAATGGACTTCTAACTAAGAAATCAGGATTACTTTTAGATAAAAGTTCCTCTAAATCATACCCCCAAGTAACAGATATTATTGGGATCTCACTTTTTCTTGCAGCAACAATATCACGATGCTCATCCGCAATAAGGATAATTTCATCTTTTGCTACGTTATGTTTTTTCATGTAACTGTTCATTGTTGTATGTCTTCCAAAAAAGCGACTTGACTGAATAATTTCATCAAAGTATTCCATGTCATTTAATTTCAAAAACTTTTGGATATTTTCTTTAGAGTTAGCTGAAATCATAACAAGCTTAATTCCTAATTCTTTTAGGTTTTTAAGTACCTGTTTCATTTCTTGATTCACTTCTAATGTTGGAATTGATTTTTTGTATCGTTTAACAACATCCATAGTAAGCATAGGAACCTTTAATACGGGCACCTCATACTCTTTGAAACGTTCTTTTACAGTCAATGCTCTAATTCGGTCGCTTTCACTTTGAGGGATTTTTTTGTAGTCATACTTATCGGCAAACTCATTAAAGAGATCGAACACAACTTGACCAGAATCTACAATAGTGCCATCAAAATCACAAATTATTGTTTTAAACATCTCTACACTTCCAATTCATTTAACTAATTAACTTTTTATAGAACACTCGTTTCCTTAATCCTATCAAAGTTCTAACCTCTTTCAAATAGAACATAATTACTTTATTTTACATCTAACCCAATTAAATATTTCCTGTATAAATTCTATTTATTGTAATTAAAATACATAATATTCTTATTACCTACATTTTCCTCTCAATAAAAAGATACATTTTCCCTATATTTACATCCTATTTTTCTTAGAATATTCCCATAGATATTTTCATTAATAATAAAAATATCCCAATTGTAGCTATACAACCTTCTCTCTCTAATAGAATCTGCATCAATGTAATGAAAAAAACAGTTTACTAGGTTGTGTTGCCCATCGACATGCTCTTTATTACCTGGACGTGATGCAGAGCGACATTAAAATTGAGGATTGCCAAGTT
>NZ_JBHZOZ010000011.1:0-141936 GCF_042787865.1 Priestia sp. YIM B13486
GTCACCGGTACAATACCGACAACTGGCTGTTTAAAAGGTGTTTTGATCCCTGTCTCGAAATCAGGGGTCAGTCCCATCCCCTATGGACTTTTGTTACGATTTTTGTTAAATAAATTCTCTTAATAATTCTTTAGATTTCTTTCCGCTAAAACCAAAATAATTGCCAATCAGTTTGACGTATTCTGTGTAAGTAACTTTTCTATTTAAAGCAGTTTCCCACCATCTCTGTGGATTATAATAACGACTTCCACTAGAACAATAGGTTAATTGTATTTGGGTATCCTTAAATTCTTTATTAAAGTTTTTTTCTACCCTTTTCATATGATAGTTTGAAGAAACAACGATAGCGGATTGAAAGTGATAGTTCATCATTAGCTTTTTTGTAAATTTAGCATTTTCCGTAGTACTTGTAGCGTGATTTTCTAATATAATTGAATCCTCTGGTATTCCAGAGTCTTTGGCTTGATGATAAAAATTATTCTCTTGACCATTCGAAAGGATCAAATGAGACGCATATCCTTTTTTATATAATTCAATTCCTTTCTCCAGTCGATCATTATCACCACTTAACACAATAATCACGTCAGATTTTACAGGCTTTTCGTTTACCACAAGCTCTTTCCCGGCAAACAGGAAAAAAATCATCCCTAATCCCAGCATGAATATACTGATCTTTACTCTTTTACCTTTAATTTTTTGCATATAGACCCTCTTTTAAAAAGTTCACTTCATATCGTATCATAAAGCTCAATATTCACAAAAATAAAAAGGTAATCTTCAAAAAAATTTGTCCGCTGCAAGTAATCACAGCTTTTATATAAAAGTTAGAAGGTGAAATTTTAACAAATATTCTTTCCAAATATTTTTATAAATAACCTTAAATTTACATTAAATTAATATTTTTACTTATTTGTATTAATATTTATCTTTTCACTTATTTTTCATTTTCCTATGATAAAATCACGATGACACAAGAAACAAACAAAATAATTTATTTATTAACCTAAAAAGCTGACCATTATGGTCAGCTTTTTGAGTTAAAAAAGAATTAACTACATCATAGCTTTCTATATTGATTCAGCCAGTGCATTTTAATCTTTAGTAAGATTCTAAGTTTTTTATTAGACAAATATTTTTCCTTAATGTTAAACTGTTTCCCGAAGGAAAAATAAATTAGGATTCAACTATATAATTTGCTAGCGCATATAGGCATTTCAGTCTGTTCTAAGTTAAAATTTTATTTTTAAAGGGTTTTTTACGCCTAAAAAGTTTCCTTTAGGCAAATTTATAGTATTCGATAAAAAAAATAAGCTGAAGTCAAAAAATATCTTGTTCATTAAATTAGGACTATTAAACGCTTTTAATTATACAGGCTATCCCTTGGTAGACCTTTTATATAAAAAATACAGGTAAAACAGATTGGAAGTTTGGGATAAATCATGAGAAGGAATCTATTTTATTGATGTTTTTCTAATTCTACATATATTAGAGAAACTTATGTTCAGTGATTGGAATAGAAATTTAATAAAGAAAAGGTGTTTTAAAGATGGAACGCAAGAAGTCAGAAAGCTTTAATTATGGTCTTGCTTTTACACTGCTGCTGTTTTTTATCATTAGCTGTATAGCTATTTATAATGCGCAAAAAACAGGACAGTATTCTACAAACTTTGTAATTAAACAAGTCGAATGGTACGCAGTAGGTATTGGGATTATCTTCCTCACCATGAGGCCCGATGAGGAACAATGGGACCAATTCACATGGTTCTTTTATGGGCTAAATATTTTTATCCTTATTTTACTCATCGTTTCTCCCCAAAGTATTGCTCCTGTCAAAAATGGTGCAAAAAGCTGGTTCGTCCTTCCTGGTATTGGATCGATACAGCCGTCGGAATTCACAAAAATCTCTTTAATCTTAGCATTTAGTAAAGTGATACGAAATCACAACGAAAAATTTCGCGTAAGAGATACAAGAAGCGATGTTTTACTCGTTGGAAAGCTAGGAGCTACGTTAGCTGTCCCTATTCTTCTTATTATGCAGCAGCCCGATTTAGGAACGGCACTTGTGATGATCTTTTTATTCTTTGTCATGATATTCGTTTCAGGGGTAAGTTTTAAGCTCATTCTTCCTACCTTTACTTCTATTATAGGAATCGCTTCAGGTATTTTATATATGGTTTTGAACCACCCAAAAATATTGGAACAATATTTGCACGTTCAATCCTATCAGTTTGATCGTATCTATGCGTGGTTTGATCCGGAATCTTATGCAAGCAGCTTGTCTTACAACTATATGCAAGTGTTAAAAGCAATAGGTGCAGGATCCATTTCAGGAAGAGATACATCAAAATTTTCAGTATATGTTCCTGAAAAACATTCAGACTTTATTTTTAGTGCAATTGGAGAAAGTTACGGCTTCGTAGGAACTAGCCTTATCCTTTTCTTATTTATGGTGCTTATTTTCCAAATTATTACCGTCGCATTTCATACGAAAGATCAATTTTCCACATACATTTGTACCGGCGTTATTTCAATTGTTTTCTTTCATGTTTTAGAAAATGTGGGCATGTGTATAGGACTTCTTCCGATAACGGGAATACCACTGCCGTTTATAAGCTACGGGGGAAGTGCGCTAATGAGTACGATGTTTTTGATGGGACTAGTATTAAATATAAGCTTTCGATCAAAAGCTTATATGTTTGATCAGGATGTGAGGTAATACAATGACTAATAAAAAAATGGCTAAAGAGATAAATTCAGACCTAAAGATTCGTATGAAAGTATTGAAATATATGTGTATTTTTTTATTTTCTCTCTTGTATATAGCCGTTATTAGGTGGTTTTTTTAGGAGGAATTTTTTATGTTCAAAAAAATTCTAAAGTGTTACGATTATAAATTTATTGCTGCGTTAATTGTTCTAAGCCTGATCGGTTTAATTATGGTTTATAGTGCCAGCATGGTAACAGCAATTAGTCGTTATGGCGTATCTGGGGATTATTTTTATAAAAAACAAAAGCTTGCTCTTATAGCGGGCTTTATCCTTTTCACATTAGCAGCTATCGTACCATATAAAATTTATCAAGAAAAAGCAGTATTAAAATTTTTATTAGGTGTCGCTATTTCACTCCTTATTTTAGTTTTAGCTTTTGGACATACAGCAGGTAATGCACAAAGTTGGTTTAAAACAGGGCCTATTGCTATTCAGCCGTTAGAAATAACAAAATTAACGCTCATTATCTATTTAGCCGCTGTTTTTGCAAACAAACAAGAGTATATCAATGATTTAAAAAGGTCAATTCTTCCACCTATGGTGGTTGTGCTTTTTATTTGTTTCTTAATTATCTTGCAGCCTGACTATGGCGGAGCCTTGCTTATTTTAGGAACAGTTGCAGCTATTGTGTTATGTTCAGGCATTTCAAAAAAATCCATTTTAAAAATTAGTTTATTAGGTGTAATTGGCACACTCATTATGTTGGCCGTGTTATTAGTAACCGGAAACATGGACCTTTTGTTTTCTCCGGGGCGTTTAGCTCGTTTCACTGGATTCTTACATCCTTTTGAAAATCAACAAGGCGATGGATATCAGCTTGTTAATTCCTATGTAGCTATAGGAAACGGAGGAATATTAGGTATGGGGTTGGGCCGAGGCATTCAAAAAACGGGCTACTTGCCTGAATCACATACGGATTTTATTATGGTCATTATTGCAGAAGAGCTAGGATTTTGGGGTGTATTCCTTGTATTAGGGCTACTGTTTTTTATTATTTTTAAAGGATTAAAAACAGCTATTAAGTGTCGTGATCCTTTTGGAGCACTGTTAGCTATCGGTATTTCCGTTATGATGGCTGTTCAAGTATTTGTAAACCTTGGAGCTGTCACGGGTCTTCTTCCTATTACCGGTGTCACTCTTCCTTTTATAAGCTTTGGAGGTTCTTCGCTTACATTGTTAATGCTTGCTGCAGGCATACTTACCAATGTTTCGATGTTCACCACATACACTCAAACATATAAAAGCCAGTCAATGGAACAAGCTTATATAAGGAATGTTTAACGTTTGAATGGCTAACTCGTGGCTATAGTAAAAAGTCCTGACTATATATCAGGACTTTTTACTTTTTTTACATAAATAATAATCAAGCTGTTGCTTAGTTTCAATTGCTGTGTTCTTTACTAGTAATCTATTAGAGGATAGATTTACTTCCTAAATAACGAGGTGCCCAGTAAGAATTGCTTAACGATGCAATAGTTACACCAGTTGAACTTCCAGCATGAATAAACTGCCCGTTTCCAATATAAATTCCAGCATGTGAAGGACCTCCAGTAGTATCGAAGAATACGATATCTCCAATATTCGGAGTAGATGTACTTTTTCCTGACTGATACAAGGTAGCTACTGTTCGCGGTACAGTTACTCCACCTCCATTTTTAAATACGTAATAAATGAAACCACTGCAATCAAAACCGTTAGGAGAGGTTCCTCCCCAAACATATGGCACCCCTATGAATTTTTTAGAATAAGCAACAATATCACTAGCTGTCGCTTGAGTTGAACTATTAACAGTTGAAGAACCAGTGGTGCTAGTAGATGCATTATTTAAGGCATTTAAAGTAGCCGGACCTACTATTCCATCCACAGCTAAGCCATGATCCCGTTGGAAATTCATAACGGCAGTTTGAGTAATTGGACCAAAATACCCTGTTGGTGTGGCGTTAAAGTAACCTTTTTCCTTTAACAGCTGTTGTACTTTTTCAACTTCATTACTGGTCATTCCATATTTCAGAAGTGTACCGCTTGTAACCGCACTTGTTGAATTAGCTATTAACGCTTGATATGTATTAGATCCCACAATTCCATCAGCGGTTAAACTATGAGAACGCTGAAAGCTTAGAACTGAATCTTTTGTAATTGAACCAAAATAGCCAGTCGAAGTAGCTGAAAATATGCCCTTCTGTCTTAAAACATCCTGTAATTCTTTTACGTCTGGATCTGTCATCCCTTCTTTTAATAGCTTGTCTCCTAAAGCTGCATGGCTTATTGTTGGTAAAACAATCAATGATGAGCATAAAGCTAATGAAGAAATTATCTTTTTCACTAAGTATATCCCCCGATGTTATATTTTTCTTGTTCTTGACTATAAAATTTTAGCAGGGAGAAAGAGAAAAGAAACAACCTATTTATGAATTTTTTGTGACATTTTCAAAAATCACTTGATTTATTAGGAGGTAATTATTTGTTTTGTCATATAAAGTATAAATATACTTATAATGGTTAAATCTTTTGTTCTTTAACCCCGCTTTTCTTTTTGCTTATATATCGCTAAACCTTTCATGAAATAAAGTACCTTTCTATGACTATGAATATAAAAGAAATGTAACCGTAAAGAAATAGGAGGAATAATGTGAGCAAATTAGTGTTTTTGAAGCGCCGATTTAAATACTTACTTATTAAACTATTACGATTAAAAGATCATTCACATAAAGTTGCGCTAGGTTTTAGTCTAGGTTCTGTTGTGAACTTTGTTCCTACCTTTGGGTTTGGTCTTATAATATCCGTAGGTTTAGCTAAATTATGTAAAGGAAACAGCATAGCAGGCCTTATTGGTGGGACGTTTTTTATGTGGGCCTTTCCGTTGATGTTTTACTTGAATACAGTAGTGGGAGGATATATATTTCCAATCGGCCTTAATCAAACTTTGCTTCAGAATGCAGATGAAGATTTGGATAATCGACTAGAACTAGGAGCGAAAGTAGGAAAGAGTTTTTTAACAGGAATGGTTCTTAATAGCTTCTTATTTGGAAGTATACTTTATATTGTTAGTTACTATATTATAAATCAGTACAGAGGCTTCCTCTTACACTACATCTATAAGAAATGGACAGTAAAAAAACACAATAAAAAAACGGATAATTAGCTCAATTTCCACATTTATCTTTAATTGTAAAGCGATATAGCTGAACATTTTTTAAAAAGGCATAGAGATAAATTAGCCCATAATTGATAACCATAGGTATCAATTATGGGCTAAGGTACGATCTTTGTTTCTGTTTTAAGATAAATATGAAGGAAATAAAGGACTGCTCTCATTCCTTTGTTGAAGATAATACAGTTTGTTTCACCCATTTTTTTCGATTTCTTTGATCAATTATCCATTGATATAAACTTTGTATACCTAGTATCAGAGAAATTATGACACCGCTCGCTGCCAGGATTAATGCAAAATATTCTACAGGATTGTATGCAAGTATATTTCTCCATTTGATTCTTCCAATAAAATCATTTACTACAAGCCCCATTCCAAGCATTTGACCTACTACGGAATAAAGAGTCAAAATCAGTAATAACAGGCTGTCTTTTTTCGCATTAACGTTTTCCTGGTATCTAAATAAACTCTCTAGAGATTGTTTAGCTTCCTTTTAATAATTTAAAAACAGTAAAACAGCTCCACATAAAAATAAGTAGCCATACTACGATAATAATTGAACCCGCAACCCAATTTTTAGGTCGTTCATTTTGAATGAGCTCTTCTGCTTTTATTGTGTAGTCCTCTATAACACTTGTAGGTAGCATTTTCAAAGCAAGCATAATTCCTAAAGGAACAATGATTATATCGTCAATATAGCCTAAAACCGGTATAAAATCAGGAATTAAATCGATTGGACTGAAGGCATATGCAACAACACAAGCAGTAAATAATTTGATATACCAAGATACTCGTTCATCTTTATAAGCTAAATATAAGATAAATAGCTGCTTTTTTAACTTTTTAGCCCACAGCTTTAATTGATTAAGCATGTTTCCTATTCTCCTTTGCTATATATCTGAACGGTTTGATGTAATATAAAATTACTTTTATTCTTTTTGATACCTACATATTTCTCTTATTAATAAATTTAGAACTATAAAAATAACTGATTAATGCAATCATCTTGATTTACAGCTAGTTTGGGAATAGCTTGAATAGGAGCCCAATAGTATGAAAAGATTAATCCTGCATCTTCGCCTTTAGAATTAACCTTATATTCCCACCGTTCCGCGGTTTTTCCTTTAATTTCCAAATGAAAAACATGTCATTCATGATACTGGCTTTTACCTTCATGATGATAAACATATGTTTTCAATTTTGTTACCGATAAAAACTCCATTAATCCAGATTCTTCTTTGACCTCCCTATATAAAGCTTCTTCAATTGTTTCCCCCTGTTCTACAGTACCTGCTGGAACTTGAATTCCTGCTTCTGGATAATCTTTGTGTTTGTAAACTAATAACTCTGTATGATGACCATTAAACCTAGTTATGTAAGCCATAAATTTTGTTATCATCGTTTTACCCTGCATATTCGCTTCCTCCTATATATAGATACTAACCGTACAGATTTTTTCATCAGCAAACAAACTTCTTTAACTCCCAAGCATAAATCAGGCATATTTTATTACATCTATTTTAATTGCAAAAATAATTAGTCTCAGTGTTGTCATAATAAGCTGCTTTTACGGAAGGTTAACTGGTATGGGAATTGGAATGGTTAGTTTTGCTATTCTGATAGGATCTATAATCATGATATCAGTAAATGAAATAATAGGAAAAGGCAAGAATCAAATTGATTCTTGCCTTTTTATCTTTATTTTCTTTCAAGAGAAGGTTCCGATACATTTTCGTATTGTGTAATTTTACAGATACGATTTTCATGACGGCCCCCAACAAATGGGGTTGTTAACCAAGTCTTCACAATTTCGCGGGCTAAACCTGGCCCAATTAATCGTTCCCCCATGGCTAAAATGTTCGTATCGTTGTGTTCACGCGTCATTTTAGCTGAAAAAACGTCATGAACAAGTGCGCAACGAATTCCTTTTACTTTGTTAGCGGCAATACTCATGCCAATTCCCGTACCGCAGATTAAAATTCCAAAATCCGCTTCTTCATTTGCTACTCGTTGGGCAACTGGAATCGCATAGTCCGGATAATCGACTGAACTGCTGCATTCACAGCCTAGATCTTCATATATTATGGACATTTCATCTAATAGATTTATAATCTCTTTACGAATGTTTATCCCACCATGATCTGAAGCAATTATAACTTTCATAAGATTACTCTCCTTGTTCAGCTATAGTCTTAATTAAAATTCTAATGATTTTGGGAGTCTCTTTTTACCGATACATTATTTCCTAGAACAATCTTCAGAGCACTTCCCGTACCATGTTTTAACCCCTTCAGAGTTGTCTACATTCTCAATAACTTTCCCACATACTTGACAAACGATAGTTCCCTGTTTAAAACAAATCATTTTTGAAGGGAACAGATGAATTCATCTGTTGTTTTCTCTAAGATTTTTAGGCAAAAAATAAGTACTGCTCCTATTTTAGAAGCAGTACTTATTTTTTATTGATTGATTAGTAAATTGTGTATATAAACAAAAGCTTTATCAAAAAACAACTATGCTTTTGCACTAGAATTATTGCTGCTTATTACATCTTGGCTACTAGATTTAATGCTTCTAGCTACTAGTATACCTACTATCCCCGATATCCCTAAAATAATGAAGATGTAGTTATAACTTGTAACAAGAGCAATAAGCGTGGACGAAATAATACTTCCAAAATAACGAAACGTTGAATAAATGCCAGAGGCTGTACCAGACTGTTCTTTGCTTACGGAGTCCAACGAGGCAACCTGCATGCTTGTTAAACCTATTCCGGTCGAAAAACCTCCAATAATTAAAGCCACTATAAGAAAAAGAATAGATCCAATGTTCTCTAGAGATAGAAAAAGAATATTAGAGACAATAATCATAGCAAAAGAAAAACCAATCACTTTTTTAGAACTAAACTTATTGTTTAATAATCCACCTATCCAGCCGCTTAAAGACATTGAAATCGAAAAAACTGATAAAACAAGCCCTGTTTGCGCTGTAGATAAATGAAATTGAGACTTCATTAACAGAGGCATAATTAATAAAATCACATACATAACAAAGTTGCTAAGCATAATAGATAAATTAGCGCTTGTAAAGGTGGAATTTTTAAATAAAGAAAAATCGATAATCGGGTTTTCTGCCGTATTTTCTCTTTTGATAAACAAGATTGTAGATAAAATAAATAGTATTCCCATTATTAAAGCCTTGGTAAATTCCATACCGTGTGTCAATAAGATCAATAAAGAAATGCTAATTGCTAAATAAATGGAACCTTGAATATCTAAAGTACTTGTTTGCTTTTTAACATTAAATTTAGGAATCATAACTATTCCGCTGATTAAAGCTAAGAAAAGAAAAGGAACGTTGACCCAGAATATAGCTTCCAAATTGAAGTTTTCAAGCAGGACAGACCCTAATAAAGGTCCAATTGCAGCACCCAAACCCATCCCCATTCCAAATATACCCAGAACTTTAGGAAGCCGTTCTTTTGGCACCACATATCTAATGATTGCTATAGTGTTTGGAGTAAGTAAAGCTCCTCCTACTGCCTGCAGTGAGCGAAAGATAATAAGAGAAATGAGATTAGTTGAAAATATACAGCCTAAAGATGCTATCAGAAAGAACACCACGCCCCATAAATAGATATTTCTGTTTCCATATAGATCTCCTAGCTTTCCAGCGATAGGCTGAGTGACAGCCATTACAATTAAATAAATAGTTACTACCCAAGAAATACTTGCAAGTGGTTCATTAAAATGAGCCGATATGGTTGATAGAGCAACGGCAATCATTGTCGAATTTATTGGTACAAGAAATGTCCCAATTAGTAATGAAATAATCAAGATAAGCTCTTTATGTTTACCCAAACATTATTGCCTCCTTTTAATGGAGAGAAATTCCTTTTATAAACGTTTTTATACTGTTTTTTATCATATCTTGATAATCTGCATGTAAGGCTTTGTCTCCAAAATTTAGTTTATACATAAAATATCCCCAATACGTACTTAGGAAAATCTCCGCTTGTGTACAGCAATCTAATTCTTTGATATATCCTTTCCTTTGCATTTCTTCAAAGTATTCTTTTAGTATTTCTTTCGTATCATTAATTTTTTTCAAAATTTCTTCGTGCGCCTGTGAGAAAATTAAAGGATCTTTTAAAGCAATTGAAATCATGTCTCGGTTATTATCAAAGTCTTTTAGTAACAGGTAACCGAAATTCGTCAAATCTTTTTCAAGCTCCCATTCAATTGATTTATCAAAAATTTCAAGCGAAAAGCTTGTTGTTTTGACAATAGCTTGAATAATGCCTTCTTTATTGCCAAAGTGGCGAAAAACAGTTAATTCATTAACGCCAGCTTGTTCTGCAATTTCTCTAGTGGTAGTACCTTTGTAGCCTTTTTCTTTAAGCAGTTCTATTGTAGCTTTTGTTATCTTCTTTTTTGTTTCATCTTTTTTCATGTTAATCATCCTTTATGCTTCCTGAATGTAAGTATTTACTTTCCATTAGGCAGTATATAAAGGAAAAAGAGCTGTTGTCAAATGGAAGCGAAGAGAACTATTTATTCATTTAGAAGCGTGACAATTCCATTCGTACCATCGACCATGACCATATCGCCATCTTTTAGCTTATCCGTACTTATTTTCGTACCAACCACTGCAGGAATTTCATATTCACGTGCAATTATTGCCGAATGAGAAAGAATACCTCCAGCGTCAGTAATAACAGCCCCCGCAGTTTGAAATAAAGTAGTCCAAAGTGGGGTAGTGGTCTTACATACCAAAACATCACCTTTTTCCAGCTTGGAAAATTCCTTCGTATTTGAAATGACCTTTACTTTTCCGGTATATGTTCCCGAGGAAGAGGCTAACCCTTTAATAGAATGTTCGCTGTTAGCGTCATTTTCTTCAATAGCTCCCATATATTTCTCAGCTTCTTTTAGGTGAGCTGGCTCAGGTACTCCAAAGTATCTAGGCAAATTAGACATTTGTTCATGTTCTGCGTGTTCTTTTTTACGTTTCTCAACTAATTCTGTCACGTCTACTGGATTTTCTAAAAGAGACTTTACCTCATCAAGATATAAGAAGAAAATATCTTCTTTCATTAGAAAAACATGATGATGTACTAGTAAATCACCTAGCTTGAGTAGAAATAAACGAGCTTTTGCATCCAACATTGCATCGATATAAAAATGATGGTCATCTCTTATAACAGATGCATCTAATGCCCACTGATAATATTTTTTAAACTCTTCTTTGTGTGTGCTATCCGCTATCTGTTCCAGAAATTCATTATAGTTCTGTTCACGTTTTTTGACCGTCTGTTTGAAATTCTCATCAAAGTTGTAACCGTCATTAACATACCCTTGAATAATCAATAACGCGTGAAGAGGATTCTCTAGCCAAGTTTCCCCTACAAAATCGTGACTTACGACGCTTCGATATCCATACTGTTTTAGAAAAGTATCTACTTCAGCCATAAAGCTTTTTGCTGCTTTATTTTCCTCTAATTTCTTTAATAAAGTTTCTGTACATTCTTCTTCAAAGATCTTAGTAAGTTCCGCATCGTCTTTAACTGTTAAAGCAAGTCTAGAAAGCTGTTGATCCGTTTCCAACGATTTGTTCATTTTCCCGGTCAATAGCTCATAAACATCATGTCCGGATTTTTTATTTGTAAGGTTTTTATAGTATTCTTCAACCTTAGTATTTAAAGACATTTGAGGCATAACAATGTCAAAATGCAAGTCATATGCCGTTTTATAAAAATCAGTCAAACTTTGAAGAATCTCTTTTCCTCTCTGAAGATTGAGCTTTCCCTCGGTAAAGCTATCTAACTTGTTATAGTAAGGCAGGAATTGTTCTTTAATCATTTGATTCATTCGTTTTGTTAGGATTGGATAAATACTTTCCATCAATTCTTTATTTGCTTGGAATCTTTTATTAGAATCTCCTTTAAAAGGCTCCGTTTTTGTATAGATATGACCTTTATAAAGTTTTAAATTAAGTCTATTAAACATAAACTTTAACTTTTTAAAACTAGCAGCTGTTCCTTCAGAAAATGCCGGAATAATAAATGAAGCGTACAAAGGACTAACAGCATGAGAAAAACTTGTGTCATTTAAAATCCAAAACTCTTCCATATCCTCGAAACTTAAAGATATATCTTTTTGGAAAGGAGTTAATTCTTTGGCCTCTGTTAATGTGGTAATCGCTCTTGCCTGTAATAGATATACTTGATTGTCTTGAATACCAAACTCTATGTCTACGGGATGTTGGTAAAGAGCTTCTACTTCTTTTGTTATTTCGCCCAATTCAATGATTTTCTCGTCTATTAAACAAAACTTTTGCTGCTCATCTTCCGTTGTTTCGATTTCTTCAACGCCTTCATCAAGTGGAATTATTTTTACTTCCTTTAGCCCTTTTTCTTTCTCTATCTCAAAGGTTTGTTTATTAATCAGGTAAACATCAGGTGTTACTAAGCCTGATACGATTGCTTCTCCTAGTCCATAGCTGGCATTAATCATCATTTCTTTTGTATTATGAGTAACGGGGTTTTGGCTGAATATGACTCCCGATACTTCGGACTCAATTAACCCTTGAACAACAACTGCCATTGAAATTTCATCAAAATCAGCATACATATTTTGAGTATATTGTTCGACTCTTTCAGTAAAAAATGAAGCCCAGCACGCTTTCACTTTACTTAAAAAATCCTCAGGGCTTTTCACATTAAGATAGGTTTCATACTGGCCAGCAAAAGATGCACCTTCTAAATCTTCAGCACTGGATGATGACCGAACGGCTACTGACGTATAAGAGTTTTTTAGATTTCCAAATGCCTCTATAAGATCCGATTCAATTTCAATAGGAATTTCCCCTTGCAAAATTCTCTCGTGTATATTATCCGTGTGACGATCAATCCCATTCCATTCGATATATCGCTTTAAAGCTTCTGTTTGAATAACAAAGCCATCTGGAATCGGTAAATTTTCTTTTTTCATTTTTATAAGGTTTAAAGCTTTTGCTCCAACTTTTTCGTTCGCCTCGTCCACCTTTTGAAAACTTAAACTATACATTAAAAATATTCATCCTCCTACAAACTAGTTTTAAAATGTAAGTAACTACTTACTTTATATTTATTTTAATTCTTTTAAATTTTTATGGTCAATAAAAAGTGGTAAAACATTTAAAAAATGCATATTTAGTTGTGCTTTCTTTTCATTTCGCTTAAATAATATTCCTCTTTTTTATTCCATTTTTTAACTTTTTTCAGTCTTTTTTATTATAAAGTCTAAATAGTTAACCAATTAAAAGGTCAATAAAAGAAATGTAAAAAACCCCATCTAAATTAAGATGGAGGTTTTCCTTTTTTTATAGTTGGGTTAACCATTATCTCTGAGTGCTTACAAGCTTCCACTGGCTGAGTGTCAATTTTATCTTATATCCTCTAATATATAACTGAGCGCTATCAGATTTACGAATCATATGCGAAGTCATAATCAAAAATCTCCTTTCTCATATCTCATAGAATTATTTTTAATATAAAACTATTTTGGAAATCTTAACCTAAGCATAGCTCAGTATTGTAAAACATTTATTAATGACAAGAAAAGATTATGTAAACATTGGAGAGTTGTAGGGGAACCACTCATTAGTTATGTTTCAACTTCAATAGATTGAGATTTCTATATGTATGAATTCATTGACGAAGCAGAAACTGAAGTGAAGATTCAAAATCAAGTGGATGCCAATACTGTAAGGTAAATCAAAAGGATAGGCCTTTAAAGACCTATCCTTTTACATAGCATATAAAAAATTTATTCTCTTAATAAAATTGAGACATTAACCATCTATAACGGTTACGTACAAAGATCAGTCTATTAGATTGACAAGCTACTATTTATGTTAGATACAATCCTTTTTAACTCCTTCAAATCATCTATTACCACATCAGCCTGCGCAAGCTCAGCTTCTTGAGCAAAATCAAAATTACACCCCACTGCAATTAAACCATTATCTCTTGCAGCATTTATATCAGATAGGCGGTCTCCTACTACTGCAGCATGTTTGATATCATATTTCTTTATAATTGTTTTGACTAACTCTCCTTTATCGAGGGTTTGGATTTGTTGAATACTAAATGTCTCTGTCACCCAATTATTCAAATCGTAATGGTCTACAATTGCTTCTAAATATTCTTTTAAACCGTTACTTGCTATGTAAATGGAACAATTATTTTCTTTTAAATAGCTAAAGACCTCTTTTACATTAGGGTATAAAGCACCTTTCCCTTTTCTTATATTCTCCACTAAGCTCTTTAAAAAATAGTCATCTGTATATTTTCTTATTTCATCTGATTGATTAGGTAATAAAGCTTCCCATACTTTTGGTAAAGGTACACCCATAATCTCACGATACTTATCAATAGGAGTACTAGCGTCCCATTGATTGATTGTGCGCAAATGGTTAAAGGTATCATCAAGTGATAATTCTAAAACCTTATCTGTTTGAAACAGCGTTCCGTCCATATCAAAAATCAGTGATTGCAACATTAAGTATCTCCCTCTTTCAACAGTACTGAATACGTATCTATATATATAATACCATAAAAAGGAAAAATAAAATTCGTTAAAAACAGTAATCGCTGTTCTCTGCACAAAAATAGCACCTACTTATTTATAGGTGCTATTTCGCTTAAATCTTACTAGATATTCATATATAAATTGTCTTCTCCTAGAATAACTAGTTTTTTCACTTGTAATATACTACTTCCACATGGAAACGAAAAAGTACGGTAAGATAGTTAGTAGATTACTACATCGCCCTTTACTTGAAGACCAACCGTGTCACCTTTTTTCACCTTAGGCTTGCCAAGAACACGAATGGATGCAAAACTATTTGTGCCTTGGTCAAGGTGCATTTGAATCAACGAATCGTGACCGAAGTAAGTTGTTTTGGCTACCTGTGCCTTAATTCCGGTTTCAACGGCACCGATGGTAAATTGCTCTGGACGAATCATAACGGTTACTTTATCTTTATCTGGCGAATTCCCTTGATAGGAAAGAGTTCCAAGTGGACAATCCACATACTCACCCTTTACATATCCCTCTAGAAGGACGGTTTCTCCAACAAATGTCGCCACGTTTAAGTCTTTTGGATTTGTATAAATATCATCAGGTTCCGCAATTTGAATAAGTTCTCCATCTCTCATTACCGCAATTATCTCTGCCATAGAGAATGCTTCTTCTTGGTCATGAGTTACCATAATAGACGTTGCGTTTGATTTTTCTAATGCATATTTGATATCTTCTCTCAGTTTCGCTCTTAAGCCTGTGTCTAATGCACTAAACGGTTCGTCCAATAATATTAGCGCTGGATCTGGTGCCAGTGCACGGGCAAGGGCGATACGCTGTTGCTGTCCTCCTGACAACTCATGTGGCATTCTTTTTTCAAAGCCCTCCATCCCAACAAGCTCCAGCATTTCTAGCACCCGGTCAGTACGCTTGGAGTTCCGAGGCAAACCAAATGCGATATTCTGTGCTACGGTTAAATGCGGAAATAACGCTCCTTCTTGTGGAACATATCCAATTCGGCGTTTTTCAGATGATAAATACTTTTTTTCGCCAAACACTTCTTTTCCGGAAATTTCAATTGAGCCTGAATTAGGAGTTTCAAAGCCTGCTATACTTCGTAATAATGTTGTCTTTCCGCATCCAGATGGGCCAAGAATAGCAAGCATTTTACCTTTGGGTAAATCAAATGCCACGTTTTCTAAAACATTTACACCGTCAAAGCTTTTTGAAAGATTTTTAATCGATAATGCCAATGCCGTCATAATTTTTCTCTCCTTTTACTAGAAAACGATCGCATGGTTAATACATATACAGGCAGGCTTGAAATCAAAATTAGCAGCGCTGCGTAAGGTGCTGCAGCTGCAAATTCTGAGTTTGTTGTATGCTGCCAAACTTTTATTGCTAACGTATCAACGCCTGTTGGTCTTAACAATAAAGTTGCGGTCAGCTCATTCATAATTTTAAGAAAGACAAGTGCCATACCTGCGCCAATTCCAGGAATGATTAAAGGTAACGTTACAGTAAAAAACACTGTAATCGGACGCTTGCCCAATGTTCGTGCCACTTCTTCGATACGCTCTGGTGCCTGTTCATAAGATGCACGGATGGATGATTGCGCGAGTGGTACATAAAGTAAGACATAACCAACCACCAGCAAAATGGATGTTTGATAAATTGAATTCATGTATCTTACGGCAAAAAAGACTAATGTTAGTCCAATAACAAGACCTGGTAAGCTATGAACAATATATGGCACACGTTCTGCCATAACAGATAAAGTTCCTCGATGACGAAGTGATAACATGACAAGTGGTAACGCAATCAATGCAGTTGCAATGGCTCCACCGAGTCCATAGGATAGAGTCGTAAATAAATTACTTAGCAGCTCTGCAAGTGGAAAGCTTGCAGAAGAACCATGTATCAGCCAGTAGACAAGCCTTCCAAGCGGGATACCAACGGCAATAACCGTAAGAGCTATAAAACCTATAAGCACAAACGGTGCCGAAGCCCCTAGTGGTATTTGTTCTTGCCTGCGGGAAACTCCGCTTCCTACCGGAGTATATTTTGCTTTGCCTCGAATATATAGTTCAAGCCCAATAAATAGTAAACATAAAAACAAAAGAACAGTCGTTAACATTGCCGCGGAGGCGCCGTTAAATGTCATTGTATATTGATCAAAAATAGCTGTCGTAAACGTATCAAAACGCAATAGCGATAACGCTCCAAATTCGGCCAGTGTATGCAGAGCAATTAGTAGAGCACCACCAAATAGCGCAGGACGCATTTGAGGGAATGTTACGCGCCAAAATGTTTTCCATGGTCCATAACCTAATGAGTGAGCGACTTCTTCTAATGAAGGGTTCATTCCACGTAATGCCGCTGCTACCGGCAGATGAACAAGAGGATAACTATATAATGTTAGTACTAAAAAAGCTCCAAAGAACCCTTCAAAAACTGGACTCAACGACACCCAGCTATAGCTTGAGACAAACGCTGGAACGGCAAATGGAAGAGTTATAAGGACATTCCACATGCGTTTTCCCCACAAGTTTGTTCTTTCAATAAACCAGGCCGTCGCTACCCCAATAACCATCGACGTAAATGTGACTGTAATATCTAGTAACAGCGTATTTTTTAAAAGGTCATATACGCGCTCACGAAAGATAAGATGTATGGCAGTTTCCCACCCTGCTTCATGTGCACGAATGACAATATACAGTAAAGGCAGACATGCAATAAAAATAAATAAAAAAACAGGTAAAAGGAGCAACAGCGAAGTTCTCTTTCGCTGCGGCTCCTTTCCCTTAAATATCCCGGTTAACTTCATTACAGCAATCCAACTTCTTGAAGAAGCTCTAGTGCCTGTTCACCATCAGAGTACTTGCCTAAGTCCAGAGTATCTTTAGGTGGATTTAATTCTGAAAAAGGCTTCATCCCTTTTGTTTTTGCTTTTGAATTCAATGGATATTGTGAACTAGCTTCCGTTAACGCCTGCTGCCCTTCTACATCTGTAGCGAATTCCATGAATTTTTGTGCTTCTTCTTTATTGTCACTAGCTTTTACAATTGCCGCTCCTGATAATGAAATCATATCACCGATGTCTCCATTACCAAAGTAGTAAAGCTTGGAGTTCATGTTGTCTGCTCCTTTTTCCTTCGCTTCATTATCCCAATAGTAATTGTTAATTAAAGCGACGCCTACTTGACCTTTTTCAACTGCATCTAAAGCCATTTTATTGTTTTTATACTGTTTTCCATATTTCTGTAATCCTTCTAGCCAATTCTTTGTTTTATCTTTTCCATATAGTTTAATCATGGCAGAAATTTGATTTGTAAACGCACCGCTTGTTGGAACAAACGCAACTTTTTTATTCCATTCAGGTTTCGCGAAATCAAATACTGATTTTGGAAGTTGTTTTTCTTTTACAACATCTGGGTTGTAAGCAACAACACGAGAACGTGCAAGCAACCCAACCCACTTACCGTCTGGATCTTCGTATTGCTTGTCCACATGCTCAAGTGCTTTTGAATCCGTCTTTTCCAACAGTCCTTGTTCACTAAGCATAACAAGTGGTGCTGTTTCTTCTGTGAAAATAATGTCGGCAGGAGATTTACTGCCTTCTTCTGCAACTTGATGTGCTAACTCGTTACTAGAACCTTCGCGAACATCTACTTTAATGCCCGTTTCTTTAGTGAAATCTTTTGCTAGGGCATCCGTCACTTCTTTATGTTGTCCACTATAAACAGTTAACGTTTGTGCCTCTTTTTTATCGCTTGAACTTTGACTATTGTCATTTCCGCACGCTGCCAACGCACCAATCAACATAACGGATGCTGTCGTACAAGCTAATTTTTTCGCATATGTATTTACTTTCATCTGTAAATCCTCCTAGTACCCTTGTATGGCTATTATTGCTATTAGTGCTGTGATTTCTTGTATCTATATTAGAATGAATTTGATAGTGATAATTATTATCATCTATAAGTATAAGGAAGAAAAAGGGTGGCGTCAATGGTTTATTGAAATGAATTCTCAATTAAAGATAGAAGAAAGAGCTTCTACCTTGACAAAAAAATCCTTTCATTTACCTGTTTTATTCTTAAATATTCTTAGCATAGCAAGTATTCTAGGACCCAAAAGTAAATAAAAATCCTCTTTTGAAAGAGGATTTTTATTTACCGGCTCTTTTTAACTTTAAATACTTTCCTTGAAATAATAAATGAAAAAGTCGCTGCTATAATAGAACTTAAAAATGGATAATTAAAAGAAAAAATACTGACCGTTGAGCTACTCAAATGCTGTGAAGTCTCAGGTACATATGTAAGTGTAAGAAATAGCCCAGAAACAATTTGAAAAGCAAACAGTAACACTATAAAACTACCAATAAACACTGCATAATTTTTCAAAATGACTCCTCCAGTACTCTTAATTTATAAACCTCACATTATTTTAAAAATAGGGACACAACGATAAAGCCTATAATCAGTACAGTAATAAGTATACCTAGCCCCTTCCATCCTAAGCTGCCTGCTAAACCAGATAGGTTTCCAGCTTCATTTCTGTTAAATGCATCGTTCATATTCCCTGTGGGGTTTCTCTTTACCTCTTCGTGTTTTAATCTCTCTCTTCTTCTTTCAGGTGTTTCTTTATCTTCGCTCATCGTCACACCACCATTTCCGAAATATTATAACATATTATGGTTAAAATATAAATTAATGGTTTTTGTTAGATCCCTTTTCTTACACTAAACTGTACACATTTCTTTTTTTAATAAGTATGGAACACTGCTTTGTAATGAAGAAGTATACAGAGCTAGTTAATATAATTACTATTACAAACACCTACACCAAAGAGATCCTCTTTATTGAAGGGGATCTCTTTAATAACCTTATACTAGATACACATTCTTCAAGTTTTTTTGTGTAAGCTTATTTATGTAAAACATCTTCTTTTGTGATTACTTTTTCATAAATTAATGGTTTAGTTCCTGCTTCTGGCAAAAGATAAATAAAGACAGTAAACGTAAGTTGGAGGGTTGAAACTACAGCCAAAAATAGAAAAAGACGTTCCCTGTCCTTAAACCATATTACTAAACATAAAACTAGAGGTATTAACGACAAAAATAAAAAAAGAAAAAAGCTATATGAATAAGGAACACCATAATGATAAGAAATATCTAAAAAGAAAAATACTATATAGAGAAGTATAAAAGCTGACGGTACTACTTTAGTAAACGTACTCAATAGGAAAAAACCCTTTCTGATTATTTGTTTTAGATTTATAGCTCAAACATACTCAATTTACATAAATAAGTACATATTAAAAGCTGCAGCAAAAATGATTATTACTCATCTTAATTATTTATTTTTTGAACCAAAATGCCTCCAACTTTATCCTTGTCATCTAAAGAAAACTCAATATTGAGTTTATGATTTTTATCAAAATACCCTATTATTGTTGCTCCGGTACCTTCTCTTTCGTGATAATTTTCTCCATACGCCCTAATAACATCTTTTTTGCTGTCACCAGTATGTATTCCCTTTTCCGTACTATACTTGCTGCTAATAAAGTCATACCTGCTGACTTTATTATCTACTATTTCAAATTCAACATCATACTTTTCTGTACTTTTTCCATAAATGTAGGTAGTATACGGAGGCTGCTCAGTAACCTCTATAAATTTTGGTTTCTTCATCAAACAACTTGCTACGTCATATTTAGAACTTCCTATTGATACTGACTTAACGTTTTCTAATTCAAG
Source organism: Priestia sp. YIM B13486 (assembly GCF_042787865.1). Lineage (NCBI taxonomy): Bacteria > Bacillati > Bacillota > Bacilli > Caryophanales > Bacillaceae > Priestia > Priestia sp. YIM B13486. The sequence continues at coordinate 20,245 of NZ_JBHZOZ010000011.1, forward strand.
ATTTGTGGTTTTGGTGCTTGAATAGTATTTTTCTTTAGGTGTAGAAGATGGATCGCAGCTTGCTAATAATAGTAAAATGAGTGGGAAAACAAACAAAAAATAGCTCTTAATGCGCACTGTTGGACTCCTTTATATCGTTTGTTTTTACTCTGACTCTCAGCATTTTCTAATCTATTAACTATTTTTCTTTTGCATATACAAGTCAATCGAATAGAAAATACTAGCTGCAAAGTAATACATGGCAAGTATAGCTAACGTCTCATAGACAGATTCCGCAGCGCTATTTTTCACAAAAGAAAAAACAGTACGCACTACAAAGAAAACGATAGGATAGACTATAAATAGAGAATTAAATTTACGATTCATAACAACATAATGTTCCTTTATTTGGATATTTATGATTATTATAACATATAATTTTCTTTTTTATTTCTTTACTACATATTCTTTAGGTTTTCATTTACATAATTATCAAAGGTACAACATCAAAAGAAATTCTTATTAGTAGGTCTTCTTTTGATTATCCTTTGTTTTCGATTTCTTATCTAAGATGAATTTTAAATGGCTACTAAAGATGAATAAACTGCAGATGACCATCAACCAGCGCGTAACCCCTTGATGTATAGGATCAAAAAGGTTTAATAAAACGATTCCTAATCCTGATAACATAGCTAGATAACGAAAAATCAAGCCCAATCCCCCATTCCAGAAATGAAGAGGATCTCCCCTTCATACTTAAGTTAAAGCTTCTTACCACACCATGGGCAAAATGAAATTCCAATGATGGATGAACCACCATCCTGGATAATTAAACCATATTCCTTATTTGTTTTATCAAATAAGATAAGATTATCTGGACAATTAAACGGATCACTGTGAATATCACACGTAAAGTTCGCATGATAATTCATATAATCGCAGCAATGCTTTTTCATTCGTTTTCTCCTTAACTATATGGTCACTATTACTTTTCTCGGTAAACTGAACAGTGTTCATCGGAAATACGATAATTTTCCTTACCGGTTGGGGCCGCTACCTCAACTAATTTATGTCCTAGCCGGTCCCATACCGCTACTGTATGCAAAGATACCCATTTCAGATCTCCTCTAGCAAGACGAAAAGAATAGTACCAGTTTTCAGTCCTTACTAATAAACTTCTATAAAAAAGTTCCTTTTTCTTTAAATTTTTGATTTCTAGAATAAAATTTAACATATTTTCTTCCTTAGGCACTTGAATAATTCGCGCTATAAATGTTCCATTAGGATTTTTTTTCGTTTTATAAACTTTTTCCCTTTCTATTTCTAACTCTGGCCGCCCCCTCATATTCCTTCCCCCTGTGTATTAACAAATAATCTCAGTGCTAAGTAGAAATCTATAATTGGTTGAGTAATTCTTCTAACTTTTCTTCAATATCAGCTTCTAAATGATTTTTTGACAAATCATACAAAGTGCCTGTCCCTTTAAAATACCCACTAAAGTAATACCACAACTGGATGTAATGAACGTATGCATCTTCTTCATCTGTAAACCCTTCAAAGTTTATTGCCACTTGGGAACGATATTCTTTTTCTAAACACTGCTCCGAACTTAGATTTGGCAGTTGGTCGCCATCAATATCCCGACACACCCATATTTTTAAGTTCTGCTTATCCTCACGTTCAAATTTATTTCTATATTTGTGCTGAAGACTTTTGCAGTATGCCTCTCCTACTTCTTCCAACTTCACTATATCTCTTTTTAAATTCTCATTTATTTCACTCTCAGGGACTAAAATATATTTGTCATCTGTTTCCTGATCCTGTTTATCCATAAATAGCTTTTTTAATTTATCAAACAAGCTTTTCCCACCTATCTAAAAAAATAATACAAGCATGTTAAATTCGACTAAAGAAACCTCATTTCCTTCTCTGAGCTCTAGTTGTCATAACTAATAGGATATCAGCTACTTCCTTACAAGTAGATTCTTTTACTGGAGTGCTGATTTTCTGACATACTTGTAATTCAATATTTTTTACAGCGAACACATGTGTTAAAGTGTAAAGTAGTGAAGCGAAAGGAGTAAAAACAACATGGCTCAACGAATCGTCAATATGTTTTTATCTGTCTTAGCTGCTTATGGAACGTTGATTTTAACCAAAAACATGAGCATTGCAGATAATATCTTTGTGACACAGATTGTTCGTCTGATCATTTGTGTTGTGGCTGTTATCATTGTGACAGGAATTACTACATATATTTTCAGAAACAAACCTTCTAACAAATAAAAGGGCTGCTATTTAGATAGCTGCCCTTTTTATTTTCCTTAATTCCTATTTTATTTCACCCTAAAGAAAATAGGGGTGTCTCAAACAATCATGAGACATCCCTATTAAGGTCATACATACTTTTACGCGTTTAAAGCACGCACAAATTCTTTTGCGAGACTGATTGTAGACTGTGGATTTTGCCCGGTTAAAAGTTTTCCGTCTACTTCAATATGATCGCTCCAATTATCTTTTGCAATAAACTCAGCGCCTAGCTCACGAAGCTTTGTTTCAAGAAGAAACGGCATGTATTTATCTAACGTTGTATCTTTCTCTTCTGAATCAGTAAACGCTGTAATACGTTTACCCTTTACAATCGGCTCACCGTTTTTAAGCTTTCCGCCTACAAGAGCTGCCGGTCCATGGCATACTGCTGCAATCAGCTTGTCGTCTTCAGCAAATTCTGTTAACAAACGGTGTAAGTGCGTATCATCTGGAAAGTCAAACATTGTTCCGTGCCCTCCAGGTACAAACATGCCTGCAAAGTCTTGTGAACTTACTTCAGCTAATGATTTTGTATTCTCTAAAAGTTTTCCTGCTTTTTTGTCTTCGTCCGTCACATCATCTGTTAAGCTGTTAGGATCCACAGGTGATTTTCCGCCTTTTGGACTTGCTACGACTACTTCGTATCCTTCTTTCTTAAATGCTAAATATGCTTCAGAGAATTCTGTAAGCCAAATGCCAGCAAGTTCTCCGTTTTCCATTGTATGTCCATTTGTAACAACCATTAAAATTTTTGAATTTCCTGTCATGATTTACTCATTCCTTTTTCATTTATTATTTATTATTTACATACATGTACCTTTAATAATTCATTTATCTCTTTGAATATGTTCCCCGGTATTATTTGATGAAAACATGGTAACTTTTTCTTAATAATAAAAAGAACAGGTAAAAACAATGGTTAAATTATACGAAAAAATAGACGCTTTTTTTATAGTTTGAAGACTATACAGGGCAGATTTTTTATATGCAGTGTGAAAAGTGATCACTTTAAATATTTTCACTTTTTTGACATATACATCTAATTCGATTATTATCGAATTAGATGTATATCGAATCAGGGAAAGAAGGTAGTAAGCTATGCAATTAGATAAGTTGGTGAATTATCATAAAGCCATTGGTGATCCTACCAGGATTAGAATTATTTCACTATTAAAAAAGGGGCCTCTTCACGGGCAAGCCATTGCTTATAAGCTGGGGTTACAGCCTTCAACTATTACTCATCACATTTCAAAGCTAAGAGATGTAGGAATTATTTATCAAAGAAGACAAGGGAACATTATTTATTTTTATCTAGACCTTGAAAGACTCGAATATAACTCGAAGGCTATTTTGAATATTGGAGAGGATTCGATGGAAAATCAAGAAAACCATTTACAGGATAGAGACAAATTATCGATTGTTAAAAACTTTATAAATAGTGATGGAACTTTAAAGATCATTCCAAGTCAAAGAAAGAAAAAGAACGTGATATTAGCTTATTTAATACGTGATTTACAGCATGGAAAAATGTATCAAGAAAAAGAACTGAATGAACATATAAAAAAATATCATGAAGATTATGCAACGATTCGCAGAGAGTTAATTATGCAGCATTTTATGTATAGGCAAAATGGAGAATACGAGTTAAATCCGAAAGAGATGTGGCCCGTTATCTTTTAAAATGGACGTAAAAACGTTCATTTTTTAAGCTTTCTAATTCGATATATATCTAATTAGTCTATGTTATTTCAAATAGAATTAAAGTAAATTGGTAAGCATGTGATATTAATTTCATTCTCCTATGTGCTGGCACAGCAGCCATATTAGTTTGCTTACTGCTTACTCTAAAAGCATCTGCTTTGAAAAAAATCATAAAACCTCTGTATGCAATAAGGATTATCCTCTACCAACTAAATTAGTCAATAATCCTTATCGTACTTTATTTATCTTTTAAAAAACTATAAAAGTGTTTTAACCATAATAAAGTCTATTTGTTCTTCGTCTCCCATGTAAAACGAGTGAGATCCGGTTTGAACAAATCCCTGTTTCTTATAAAAAGCAATCGCATTTTTATTTTTTTCCCATACACCTAACCAAATTTTCTTTTTATTAAGTGTCGTTGCTATCTCTACTGCTTTATTAAATAAATGTTTACCAAGCCCTTGTTTTTGAAAGCTGTTACCTATATAAATTCTTTCAATTTCAAGCGCTTCTTCCCCCATCTCTTCAGATTGAGCATCACCCATATTAACCTTTAAATAACCTGCAATTTCATGATTAACATACATAAAAAAGAATTGCGAGGACGTATTTGATAGTTCTTTTTGTAGCTGTTCTACTGTAAATGCTTTTTCTAAATAAGCTTTCATGTTTTCAGGTGAATTTTGATCTTTAAATGTTTCATTAAATGTTTTGTAACTAATATCTTGAAGGTGATTTACATCTTCAAGAGTACACTTTTTTATATCCATCATCACTGACATACGCCTCTCCTTTATATCCTCAATAATTTCTCTTGTTTCCTTTTTTGACAAACTCCCAGTCTGCTTCTATATTTTTTCTTACTCTTTGAACCAGCTTAAGAATGGTATCTGTTTCTTCCTGGGTAAAACCTTCTAATGCCATTTTATCGGAATAATCATTTTCTCTTTTTATAACTGGATATACGCTCTTCCCTTTTTCAGTTGGAAAAAGGTTTTTATTTTTTTTATTGTGGGGATCGTCTTTCTTCTCAATAAAACCATTCATTTCAAGCTTTTTTATAGCCCGAGCCGCTGTTGTTCGATCTACTTTTATCAACTCAGCTAACTTTTCTTGAATGATTCCCGGATTTTCACATATTCGCACTAAATACAAATACTGCCCCTTAGTCAGGTCATACTCTTTAAATTCTATATTACTAATCGAATCCAATGCTCTTGCTATCATTCCAATTTCACGCAGAATTTCACTCATAAATATCTCCTTTGCACATATTTTTGTTGCAAATACAATAAAAATAATATACGTTTAATGTACCTTAAAATAGTTGCATTTGCAACAAAAAATAATAAGTAAAGGAGCTGATTACAGTGAAATATGTTGTTTATGTAGGAGGAATTTTACTATTAACTCTGGGAATTTCTTTAACGATCCAATCCAACCTAGGAGCTTCACCTTTTGATGCACTTTTAGTTGGACTGTCCCTAAACGTAGGCCTTAGCGTTGGAAGCTGGGAAATTATACTTGCATGTGTATTAATTTGTGGTAATGCCCTTTTAAGCAAACAAAAGCCGGAAGTACTGGGACTGTTAACAGCATTCATAACGGGTCTTGGTATTGATGTATGGCTTTTTTTATTAGAGAGTTGGGCTCCCTTTGAAATGTGGTACAGCAAATTATGTTGTTTTGGAATTGGTTTAATCATTATAGGTGTAGGAACCTCAACCTACTTACATACAAATTTTGCACCCATTCCAATTGACCGCTTAACATTAATCATACAAAAACTAGCTAAAACAAATTTATTTCTCGCAAGAACATTGATTTACTTCACATTTTTACTATCTGCGATGCTTTTAAACGGACCAATTGGTGTCGGAACGCTATTAACCGTGTTTTTAGGCGGCGTGCTGCTTAATTTTTTTATGCCCATTACAAAAAAAGCAGTAGACTGCATATTACCAAAATCTCATACCTCACAAAGTCATATTCAAGACAACAAGCGTTCCATATAGATACATTTTTATTACTCAACTATCGTAATAGATTTGCACCATAGTACTAGATATAATAAGAGCAATGAGGAGGAAACATTTAATGAAGGAAAGGGGTTATTATTAATCAATGATTGTATTGTATGAAGATAAGTATAAAGAAGCAGTTATTCAACTAATATTGCATGTACAAAATGTAGAAGCTGGTGTAGGTATTAGTGTTGAAGAACAGCCGGATATTTTAGACATTAAGTCAAACTATCTCCATACCGGCGGTAACTTTTGGATAGCTTTGAATGATAAGCAAGAAGTAGTAGGATGTATTGGGTTGCAAAAGAAAACCAGTGAAATAGGCATATTAAAGAAATTTTTTGTCTACAAGCACTATAGAGGAAAAGAGTTTGGAATAGGAAAAAATCTTTATGCTTCTTTACTTCTTTTTGTGCAGAAGCACGGGTTTTCTAAAATTATTTTAGATACTCCATCTCAAGCTACTCGATCACATAATTTCTATAAAAAAGCTGGGTTTAAACAAGTGACCAAAAAGGATCTGACAGTTCAATATGATTATCCAGATCGAAATTCTCTTCTTTTTGAGCTAGATTTATCTAGCAAACAATTACATAATTAAACCAGAGAAAGCAGGTCTCCAGTTAGAGATCGGCTTTCTCTGGTTGATTACCTATTTATTTACCTCAGCTTTAATAATAAAACGATGTTGTTCTACGTCGAAAAAACCTTCAGACTCTATAATTTGATGTATGTTATACAATCCGCCGATATGTGTTTCGATATCAAAATTAGAAACTTGCCAAGGAATTGCCTTTAAATAAAAGACGAGCGCTCCGATATCATAAAATCTCTGTACAGGAAACTCTTCGTTGCAAGAAATGATGTTAAAAGAACTTTGGTTAAGCTCTTCTATTGCTTTCTTTAAGTTCCAATTACAAAACTCTTTATTTATTGGAACCCCTATACATTCATTGATTCGTGAACAGTCTAACCCCCCCACTTGTTGCGTAAAAAACGTGCCTTCCTTTGACAAAATCCTGCTTACTTCTGAAGCACAAAAAGATTCGTGCTGGTTCAAAATCAAATCAAATGTATCATCTTTAAACGGTAAATTTGCGTCTTCAGTTCGTTCAACAACTGTGACACCAAGCGGTTCTAAACGTTTTTTAGCGATTGGAACGTTAGGTTTGTATCCTTCTGTAGCGTACATAACGTGAGGAAAAGGCTGTAACAAAGATAAAAATTCTCCTCCTCCTGTTCCCATATCTAAAGCGGCATTAGAGTTTTGAATAAGACGAAAAGCTTCACTTCCGTACGACCACGAAAGCATGTCGCTATCCATACGACCAGTACGAGTAATAATAGAAAAATCCCATCCAGTAAAATCAACATTTGTATCGTCTACAGCGTTTAAAAAATGTTTGTCCGTTATCATATTAAACTCCTCCTTTTTATAGCTAGCATTAATCATCTATCTTAAACTAGTAAAAGGCGGACCACGGACATATAGACAGCGTTGTTATGTTTCATGTGCTAACGTATTCACACTAACCGCTCCTTTATTAAAATTACGTATGCTTCATTTGTTTGTCCATTCATATGTAATATCGGGTAGTTTCTCTTCGTTTTCACATCCTCTTTTTATAATACTGAAGCCGTGTTTCTCGTAAAACCTCTGGGCATTTTTATTTCGTTCAAATGTACGTAATATTAATTTTCTATTTGATTCTGTCTTGGCTCTTTCGAGTAAAAGCTGTCCGATTCCTCCTCCTTGATAATCTACATGAACGTACAGTTGGCTAATTTCGTCAGCATGATAAGCAATCATTCCTACTATTTGTTCATCCATTAACGCTAATTCAATTTTATAGTGTGCTGACAATATATGATTTAAAAAATAGACATGACGGTCAAAACTGTGCATTTCCTTTTGTTCAATCGCTTTTTCTTTACTATCTCTCCACATTTTTACCGTTTGTTCAGCAAATTGAGGATGATAGTGAACAATATCAACATTAAAATGGGCCATACATTTTCCCCTTATCTGTCATTATGCTATTCGTATTCTTAATAACGATGTCTAGATATTCCCTTCATGTGGTTGAAGCCTGTCAAAATCTTGTTTTAATAAAGAATACATATATAAATCATCAAATTTTCCACACGTAAATTCATAGCTTCTTAATAAGCCTTCTTTTATAAAGCCATGCTTTTTTATTAATTTTTGTGAAGCAGTATTAGCACGCTCTATTAATGCTTCAATTCTTCGCAAATTAAAATGTGTAAAACCATATTTTATAACAGCGCCCAATGCCTCATTAGCAATCCCATTCCCCCAGTAATCTTTGCTTAGCTCATATCCAATTTCTGCACGGTAATGGTTATGAACTCTATTAAGAAACCCGCAGCTGCCAATAATGTCGTCTTGTTCTTTAAGAGTAATACCCCATCTTATTCCAGATTTTTCGTTTAAGATCGATTTATACCACGCAATCTCATTTGAAGCATCTTCAACCGTTGTAAAAGGCTCTAGACCGTAGTGTTTCATTACTGCTTTATCGGATAGGTATTTTAAAATACTGCCTGCGTCTTCTGCTGTAATCTCCCTTAGGGTAAGCCTTTTTGTTTTAATTATGGGAAAATAATTTGACACCTGTACCTTCCCTCCTCTTATCCATTCACTAAACGGAGCTTTTCTCACAGCTTTATCTAATTTAAATAAGCGTTAGTAAGAAATTTCTTTTATTATTACTGAATTCCTTTTTAATTCTAAATATTTGTCGAGAAATGAGCAAAAAAAGCACCATAACTTCATTTTTAAATCAGCACTGTCATTTCTTTTATATTTGTTAGTTCTAAAAATTAAAGGAATGAAAGCTAGTAATGAAGAATTCTTTTCTAACTAGTCTAAATGAGAAAATAAGGAGAAAAAGATGAAGCTGTATGGCGATTTTGAAAAAGAAGATTGGCTAAACGTATTAAAGCTACCAGAAAAAGAGCTACCTAATGCATTTATTATTCATGGTGAGTGGGAATTTCAAGATAATATAAATTTATGGAAAGAGATCTTATCCACTGATGTTCATATGCCTAAATGGAACACGGTAATAGGTAAGTTAAATAACAGAAACATAGGATTTGCGAATGTGTACGGCAGTCCGATGGCGTCAAACGTCGTACATCAATTTGCCGGCAGCGGAACCGACTTATTTATTCAAACGGGATATTTTGGAGGCTTATCTTCTACTATACAATATGGAGATATCTTAATCGTATCTGCAGCAAAAATGCAAGATGGCGTATCACACTGGTATTTACCAGAAAAAACGCTTGTAGAAGCTGACCAAGAGTTAGTGGAAGCCGCCTGTAGATATTGTGAACAAAAAGGCTACAGCTATATAAAAGGACACGTGGTCAGTATGGGTGCCATGCTGATCGAGACACTTGACATGGTAAAGGAATGGTCGCTTGCAGGTTTTCTCGGTGTGGATATGGAGACAGCTACCACTTTGGCCATTGCTCATAAATTCAACAAGCGGGCTGTCGGCTTATTAAATTTATCAGACCACCTTCTTCACGGCGATACTCTTTATTCGTATACAAAGGACAGAGAGTTAATAGAAAGTGCAACTGATAAAGCAATTCGCGATGTAGCTCTTTATTTAAGCAGTACATACTAGAATAGAACAAACAAAACAAGATAACTGTGCAGTTATCTTGTTTTGTTTGTTTCGCAGTTTTTAACACCTGTATAGTTTGTGTATGAACAGGATTCTCTGTTATCAGCATTTAAATTTTTATTTGTTTATTGTTTAAACCAGCTTCCAACGTATCGTACAGCGCAAGTTTATAATTAATTCGTTCTAGATGCAGGTAGGTTTGCGACATGTCTGCTTCCACTTTCTTTTTATGCTGAAGCATCATGTTTCTACGTTCGCTGATGGTACTTTCTCCTTTTTTATATGACTCTACATACTGTTTAATCTCGACAAGCGGCATCCCTGTTGCACGTAAGGCTAAAATAAACTTGACCCACTCGATATTCTGGTCATTGTATAGACGGTGATCATGTTCATTTCGTTCCACAAATGGTAAAATGCCTTCCTTTTCGTAGTATCGCAGAGTGGGCGCAGACAGCCCCGTTTTTTCTTGCATGTCTCTCATTGTATAAGACATTAAGAAGCATTCAGCACCTTTTGCTCCTTTTTTCCTTTTTCTTTAATTAGTAAGACACCTAACAACCCCATCATTGAAAACAAAATGGGAATCATAAAAGCATAATGATAACCAACATGCAGCGAACGCTCGGGGAATAAATCCAGGACATTTCCGAAAATACTAGGTAATAATACTGCGCTTAAAAAGCCTCCCATATTGGCAAAACCTGATACAACTCCTACTTCTTTTACTGAGAAGGATTGACGTACTACGGCAAATGTCAAAGCGCTTGCGCCGTTTCCAAAGCCGATGATAAAAAGCAAAATAACGACTAGCATGAATGAAGGTTTCACGCCGGAAAGTAATAACCCAGTCCAGCTAAGCACCACAATAAGATGAATAAGTGAATAAATTTTTTTAATGGAATTTAACCTGCTTGATATCCAGCTGATTAAAGGTCCGCCAATCATAGCGCCAAACAGACCATACATAATAAGCTGACTTGCATCAGCGCGAGATAAATGGAACACATTCATTCCATAAGGAACTCCCCAAGAACCAATAAAACCGATATATGTACCAACTACACCAAAATGACAAAGAAATGTTGCCCAGGCTTGGCGAGTCGTCATCACTCTCCTTAGGATCGCCCATACACTTTCCGGAGTCTTAACAGAGGATTTATTTGCTTTAGCATCATCTTGAAATAATCGTTTAGGTTTTACCACTAAAACGACATAAAGCAGGTAGGATACCGCGATTAAAACTAGACCTATGCTAAGAAAGGGAACCCTCCAGCCTGAAAATGAAATCCACATAGACAAAGGCACGGTAGCTGATAATGAACCTACACTTCCTACCAGCCCAATTAAACCTAATAGCTTTACAAACTCATTTCCCTTAAACCACTGACTTAAAATTAACACTAAATTGACAAAAATCATGGAGTCTCCCGTACCGACTAGTAAACGAGAGAAAATTAACACATATTCGTTAGGAGACGTGCTGTAGATAAGACTTCCTACTCCCGTTAAAAGCGACCCTATAATCAAAAATCGATTGGGACCGTATCGGTCAGAAAGTAAACCAATAGGAATCTGAAGACCTGCATATGCTAAAAATTGTATACTAGTCATTAATCCTATAACAGACGCTGAAACGTGAAAATCTTTCATTAACTGTTCTGTAATAAGTCCAGGGGCTGTTCGTTGACTGACAATCAAATAATACGCTAATAAAGCGGTTCCAAAAACAACCCATCTGTAGCTACTTTCCTGTTTGTTCATTTTGACAGATCCTCTCATGTATAGTTTTTCTGCGTAGAAATGCTGGTGGAAAATGTTTAAGAGATGAAGATATTGATAGAATGAAGGTCTGTTTGATAAATAAGTCGCTATTGCGGACAGCTCTTCTTTTTATCCTTGTTTTTCCTTTCTATTATAATTTTAAGTTTTTAAAGGTGATTTTTCAATGAGGGATGTAATCTTGTAATATACCTTTTGCAATTTCTTTTCACTATTAGATATCCAAGTTAGAGTCGTTCTCGCCATTTTTCGGGTGTAAAAAACCTTAATAATGACCCATAAATAACCTATATTACACATAGAGCTTTTAAAAAAAGCCTTCTTTCACTATTTTGCCGGTGTTCAATAAGTTGGTATAAAACTTGCGTGTTCATTTATGAACACTTATTAAAGGAGGAGAACTTTATGAAAAAAGCTGAACGTAAGAAAAGTATTAAAAAGCAGGTCATTACTTGTGCTGTTCTCGCGGCATCTCTTTTACTTCCAATCTCCACTTCCGCTGCTTCTGCACCTTATACGCTTTATCAAGTCGGAAGTACTGCAGACAAAGCTACTAGTACAAGCTTCGGACAAGTCTATATGGGCGGAAGCATCGATGTAGATGAAGCATTCAAATGGATGATTCAAAAGGCAAACGGCGGAGATTTCTTGGTTATAAGAGCGACGGGTACTGACGCCTATAATTCATATATCTATGACCTCGCCAAAAGCATAGGTAAGCCCCTTAACTCTGTTAGAACAATTGTTGTTGATGATTTAATAAGAGCAGGTTCAGACTCTTCTTTAATTGACAAAATTAACAAAGCAGAAGGCATCTTTTTTGCTGGAGGCAATCAAGCTGATTACGTAGATTTCTTAGAAGGATCCCCAGCTCTTACAGCCTTAAATAATCGTATTAATCAAGGCATTCCTTTTGGAGGAACGAGTGCCGGCACCATGATTCAAGGTGATCACGTTTATGACTCTATCTCAGCAGGCTCTACAACTTTAGATTCGAAAACAGCGCTAAACAATCCCTATAGTTCTCTTATTTCTTTTACAGATTATTTGATTCAAACCCCGCATAATAATAACATTCAAACAGACACTCATTTTGAACAACGAGATAGAATGGGACGCTTTTTAACATTTCTTGCACGTAATATCCAAGACGGAGAAGAAACTGGAACAAGCGCCAAAGGAATTGCTGTTAATGAACAGTCAGCGCTTCTGGTAGAAAAAGATGGTTCAGCTAAAGTAGTAACACAGCCAGGCTCTACAAATGCAGCTGTTTATCTAGCTAAAACGAATAAGGCGCCTGCTACTTGTATAAGCGGTCAGCCGCTGACGTTTAATAATATTTCTATCTATAAACTATTTAATGGCAGCACTTTTAATCTTTCCACTTGGACGGGTTCTGGAGGGTTAGCTTATACTTTAAACGTAAACGGCGGTGTTATTACTTCCTCTACAGGAAAAGTATACGGAGGAAATCAGCCGTAAACGCCCAGTCTATGACGACACTATTTTATAGAAAAGGGAAACTTGATTAGTGAAGTTTCCCTTTCTTCCGTATATTAAGGATTGATTAAGTGCTGTTTTGTTTTTAAATGATATAGATAATGCAGTCCTTTTTCTGTTATTTTCGTTCCTGCTCTGCCTCTGCGTTTTATAATATACTCTTTTTCTTCTAGTACATCCAAACGATTTCTCACCTGCTGTTCTGTAAGAGTAAAGCCTTTTAAATGCTGTGTAATCCACTTTCTGCTTGCTGCTTTTCCTGTATCATTACACTGCTTTATCGTTTCTAACAGAGCGTGATTTTCTTGAAGTTCGATCAAGTCAACCGATTTATTTTCAATTTCATGTAAAGTATGCTCCTCCTTTTGACTACTAAGCCTATACTCTACGTCTTTTGCTTTCACTTCGTTTTCATCGCAGACAGTAAGCAAATACTCGATGACTCCTTTTAATTCTCTTATGTTTCCTAGCCATTCATATTCGATAAGCAGCTTCATCGCTTCTGGATGGATATGCGTCCACGTTTTTGATTTAGAAATAAAATGATGAATCAGTAAAGGAATATCGGTTCTTCTATATCTTAAAGGAGGAATCGTTAAAGATAATACGTGTAAACGATAGTACAAATCTTCTCGAAACAACCCTTCTTTCATTTTATGTAGTAAATTGTTGTGAGTAGCTGCTATTATTCTTACATTGATCGGAATAACTCTTGTCCCTCCTACCCGTCTAATTTCTTTTTCTTGAAGCACTCTTAAAAGCTGAGTTTGTAAACGCGGACTGATATCACCAATTTCATCCAGGAAGATCGTACCTTTATCAGCGCTCTCAAACAGCCCTTTTTTGCCGCCTTTTTGGGCTCCTGTAAAACTGGCTTCTTCATACCCAAACAGCTCACTTTCTAGCAATGTATCGGTCATGGCACTGCAATTCACGGCAAGAAACGGTCCGTTTTTACGTGTAGAATGATTATGGATAGCCTGAGCAAACAGCTCTTTTCCTGTACCGGTTTCTCCTTGAATTAAAATAGGGTACTCAGTAACCGCCATTTTCCGGGAAATTTCAATCGTTTTAAGCAAAGCTGGGTGTTCTCCGATAATATCTTGATAATTATACTTAGCAGAAAAGCCGTTTTTTCTAAGTTCTGACTGCGCTTTTCCTTCTATTTCAACAGCTTGATTCACACTTTTAAACGTTGCTACCGTAGTATTGCTTTCCTGAATCATAGACTTATAGATAACCATTTCGTATCCGTTTACGTTAAAGTACTGACTTTTCTCGTCGGACGATGTAATAAACTCCACAAGGCCTTCGTTAGAAATGACATGTTGAATTTCACGATCTACAACATCAGAAGAAGATAGCTGAAACAATGATTCTAACCTTTTATTAAATAACGTAATTCTTTTATTGAAATCCACGGCCAGGATCCCATCTTCTACTACATTTACAACACTCTTTACATGGAGGTGAAGTTCTTTCATTTGCCCTTCTGCTTCTATTAGCTTTTTTTGCAGCTCAATAATATTTCGTAAATAGCGATCCCAAATAATTGAATGATTAGACTGATTAAAACCAAATGATTTTATAAGTTCAAAAATGGTCGCCATATCAAAAAGCCTAACGCCTATATCAATTACATGTTTTACATATGGCGGACATAAGTGAATCTCACCTGGAGAAACAGCTACTTCCACACCTTCGTAATAGGTCTTTTGCTTTTTAAAAGGAATAAACTGAACATGATTAATACCTACTTGATAGAGAGATTCTATTAATTTAAGGGTTTCTTTATCGTCATCGTTTACAATTAATACTTTTGTATGGGCGGGGATTTGCAGCAATTCATTTATATGTTTATGGTGAATCGTTCTATTTCCTACAATTTCATGTGCATGCTGAACGTCTAATCTGTCCTTCAGTTCGTGCTTTATACTCTCTGATGAGTAGAGTACAACATCGCCATCAATTTCACCCGGTAATTCTTCGTCAATCGCAAAGCATTCAATAAAAATGTAATCGTCTAGCAGCTCTTTTAATTGATTGTGCAAAATGATTCTAGTTTGCTTGCTTCCTGTTATTAAAACTAATTTCTTTTTCATCGTATGAACACCTTTCTACAGGCCTTTAAATTTGCTTGCCTTCAGAGATTAGTCTTGGAATACTGTACCTATCATTTTATACGTTGCCCTCCATTTCATCTAGCGGACGTTTGTCCCTATTGCAAATAAAAATAAGTAGAAAAAAGTGCCTCCGCTTTAATAGGTGGAGGCACAATATGCTAAAGTGCTAGATGCATTGAATTACTGTCTGTTCTCTTTTTATTTAATAGCTACTTTTATTGGTTTGATATCTAACGCAACTTTCACAATGGAATAATCGTCTTTTTGACCGTCTGTATAAGCCCAATAACCATTGCTTTCAGCACTTTTTCGGAAGGTAAGCTCAAAACCTTTGTTTTGGTTAAATGCATAGCTCTTTATTTCTTTACTCTGAGCGTTATCAACAAGATCGTAAGCTAAGAACTTGCTTAGTACACCGTGCGGAGAGAAAAGACCTGTATTTGGTCCAACTTTTTCACTGTAGTATTCATTTTTTCTAGTAGATGTTTTAGCTGGGTTTATGACGATTTCTTTTGTTGTGAGATTTACTTTGTCGCCTGGAGTGATACAAGAGATAAGAATATTTTTGTAATCACTCGGAAATTTGTCATTTGCCTGTACCTTCGCTAAGTCAACTAGCGTAATACCGCCTCTTCCCACAACTTCTATTTGTTTTGCTTTATTATTTACCACCATAGCAGTATCTTCATCAATTCCGTATGAAAGCTGATTTTTATTTCCTTTTTCATATGCTGTTGCAATAAGACGTCCGAGTCTTGCTTTGTTGTCAAAATGCTGATCAACAAGACCGTATTGGAAAAAGCCAAGACCTTTTTCCAAATAAGCAGGCCCGCCTTCTTGCTGAGTCATATCATTATATGTGTTTGTAAATCCGTAAGAAAGAGCTCCGTAGCTATCTCCGCCTGCGAGCATAGTATTACTCATAATTGCAGCGCCGGCGCTCGTACCGCCAAGTACTGCCCCGTCTTTATACGTATGCCATATAGCTTGTAAAACTTTTGAGTCCGAACCATTTTCATTACGCAAGGAGCCCGTAATCAAGGTTTGATCTCCTCCTACAAACCAAATGCCCGTTAGCCCTTTAACTTTTTGCGCTAGTTTATCACTGTTCATATTTGTTTTCCAAGTCGACTCATTTTCAGAAGTCCCTTTAAAGTCATGGTTCGAAATAGGTAAAATCTCTATATTTTCCGCTTTCACTCCGTATTTAATTAAATCACTTTTAAACTGATTAGAAGAGTCGAACTTAGTACTCGCTGCAGGCACAATTCCTATTTTGGCTTGTTTTCCTCCTGCAAGATTAATAAACTTGTTATACACGCTTGAATTGCTGCTGCCAAGCGCTCCTCCTGCAATTAAGAGATTACCTTTAATCGAATCGTATGCAGGACTTTCAGATGAAGAAAAAGTAGGTTTTTTATACGTTAAACTAGTTTTTCTATCCGATTGGAATTTGAAGGTTTTAGGCGTAATATCCATTCTGACATTTACAATGGAATAGTCGTCTTTTTGTCCGTCAGTATATCTCCAGTAGCCGTTTGTATCATTGTCCTTTTGAAAAGCAATTTCATATCCCGACCCTTTACTGTCATAAACATAGCTTTTCGCAGATTTCATCGATTCATTGTCAACAAGAGAATAGGATAAATAAGCCTTTAATCTTCCATATGGCGTAAAAACACCCGTAGCAGACAGTGCGTTAAACGAGTAATATTCAAATCCCTTCGTTTCTACTTTCTCTTTTGGAAATTCAAATGACTTTAAATGATAGTTAATTTTATCTCCAGAAGATAAGTAACTAACCTTCATATTCTCTAATCCCGAACGAGCTTTCTGCTTAGATACAAGCTTAGCTTTACTCATATCCAAGACGGCTACTCCGCTTCGTCCAACAACTTCAATCTTTTGATCTTTATTGTTAACGACCATAGCCGTATCTTCGTCCACACCGTATGCAAAGTTTTTTTCTTTGTCACGTTCAGAAATATATGCAGCTACTGCAAGTCGCCCAAGTCGTGCTCGTTCATCCATGTGCTGATCAATTATGCCGTGTTGGAAAAACCCCAGCCCTTTTTGAATTGATAGAGGCTCGTACTCTTTTTGACTGCGTTTGTTTTTGCTTACATGTTTATTTTCCTTGTTTTCTAAACTGTCTTTTAACGCTCCTAGACTGTCTCCTCCTGTAATCATGACGTCACTCATAATTGCAGCTCCTGCACTTGTGCCTCCGATTACTGCTCCTTTACGATATATATCCCAAATAGCTTTTAACGCTTCAGAATCACTTCCATTATTTTGACGAAGAGAATCCACAATTTTGGTTTGATCTCCTCCAACAAACCAAACTGCCGTTAGTCCTTTAATCGTACGGGATAACTTCTTATCATTTACTTGATTCTTCCAGGTTGATTCGTCCTTTTGTGTATCAGAAAAATCGTGATTTGAAACGGGAAGAATTTTAATAGAATCTGAGTTTGCTCCGTATTTTACGAGGTCTTCCTTAAACTTTTTAGAAGACTGCAGCGTTGTGCTAGCAGCTGGAATAATCCCTACTTTTGCTTTTTCTTTTCCTCCAGCAAGCGAGAGAAACTTTTCATAGATTTCGTGATTAGATGTCCCTATACCTCCGCCTGCAATAACAAGGCTGCCTTTAATGTCTTCAGTATTTTCTTGTGCTTTTGCAAGCAGCGGTGTACTCAAAGAAGAAAGTAATGTAAAGCTGATAAGACATGAAACAAGTTTCTTTTTCATTTGAAAGATCCTTTCCACGCAAATTTTAATATCTTTCTCTGACTAGCTCGTATCCTTCCTCGATACTTTCGTTAAATGATGTTTAAAACCTGTTATTCAAACGTTCCTTTCACAATAGGGACACCGTCTTTTACCATTACTTTACCTTGAGCAAAAACTGTTTTAATTGTTAGTGTCTCTTTGTCTAAAAGGACTAAATCTGCATCTTTTCCAGGTTCAATATGCCCTTTACTGGCCAGTTTTAATACTTTGGCAGGATTAGAAGTAATGACTTGAAGAGCTGTTTCTAACGGCACTGATTCTTCTAATACTGCATCTCGTACTTCTTGAAATAAAGAAGACACTTTTCCAACTTGAAGCCCTTTATAGTCTCCGTTATCATCAAAAAACGGCAGGCTCGCTTGTCCATCGGATGAGAACGTAATGCTCGAGATTGGAACTTCTTCTTCAAGCATGATACGTAACCCTTTGCTGCACTTAACTTCGCCTTCTTCTAAAAAATATGGAATGGTGCTAGTTGTAAAATCTACATAGCCACCTCGTTTTGCAAATTGAATTCCTTCTTTAAACAGTTCTTCATTTCGATTAATATGTGTAGGATGAAACTGACGAATTGGCAGATCTGTTTCATCTGCGATTTGATTTAATAAAGATAATTTCCGTTTTCCATCCCCTACATGAACTTCTAATATTCCGGCTTTCCCTGATAAAATCCCTCCATTGCGGGCAGCAGAAGCCGCCTTTACCAGTTCTTCAAATGTCGGTTCAGAGGAACGGTGGTCAGAAATGGCAATTTCACCTACTCCGATAATTTTATCAATTAAAATAAGATCTTCTTCGATGCTGGTAGTTAACGTTTTTACTGGTATCTGATAAGAACCTGTGTGAATAAAGCAGCTAATTCCTTCTTCTTCTAATCCTCTTGCTTTAGCAAGAAGACTTTCCATTCTTCTTGTTGTACCGTCTGTTCCAAGTACACCTACAATAGTTGTAACACCGGCAGTCGTTGCATCGGTTAACATTAGTTCAGGCGTGCGTGTTTTATATCCGCCTTCTCCTCCTCCGCCAATAATATGAACATGTGAGTCAATAAAGCCTGGAGCTATAACATCATTAGCAGCGTCTACAACATGAATAGGAATGGACGTATTTACATGATCAATACAATCCTCTATAAGGATGATTTTGCTGTCTGCAAGCAATACGTCTTTTTTTCCTAAATACTCTGGTGCATATACTTCTGCGTTTTTGATTAAGGTTAACAACTTCTATTCCTCCTACTAGTAAGCTCAACTTACGAATAACATTTTTCTATATAATTTTAATGCTTAAAATGGTCCGTAATTGATAAAATAAGCAATCACAACGGCAATTAAACCAATCACATATTGAATAAGGACTAACGGCAACACCCATTTGGCCCACTTTGTCCATGAAATTCCCGCAATCGCTAAACCAGCCATTAATGTTCCAGCTGTCGGGAAGATAATATTTCCAATGCCATCTGCAAAAGAAAAAGATAATACTGCTGTTTGCCTTGTAATATCAAGTAAATCTGCAAGAGGCGTCATGATTGGCATCGTCAGCATCGCATGACCTGTTCCAGATGCTAAAATAAGATGAATCAGCGCTTGGAAGTTATAGATTCCGATGACGCTTAAATATCCCGGAATATGCTGAATAGCTCCAGATACTTGATGAAGCATAGGGTCTACAATATGTCCTTCATTTAAAACAACAAGAACAGCACGAGAAACTCCGATAACAAGCGCTCCTCCAACTAGTGCTGCTGCCCCGTTTGTAAATGACTTAACTGTATTTTCAACAGAGAGCCTTCCAATAATCCCAATCACAACAGTCAAAATGACAAATAAAGAGGCAATTTCAGTAATGTACCACTTATACTTAATAACGCCAAAAGCAAGAATTACGTAGTTAACAAGAAATGCTGCCATAATCCATTTATGCTTTCTAGTTAACTTGGCATCCGAGTTTAAAAGTTTATTTGCGCTGGTTATGCTGTATTTTCCGTACGTCCCAATAGAAGGACTTTTTTTCACTTTCATCGCATATCGGTAGACAAACCAAACTGAAACAGCGTAAACAACTACAAACAAGATGAGTCGAAAGCCCATTCCAGAAAACATAGGAAGCTCTGCTACTCCTTGCGCAACACCAACTGTAAATGGATTCATAACTGCCGTAGTAAAACCAGCCGATGCGCCAATTAACACAATAGCAGTCCCTGTTAATGCATCGAATCCAAGAGCAAGTGCCAAGGGAATTAAAAGAGGAATATAGGCTAGCGTTTCTTCCGCCATCCCCATTAAAGAACCGCCTACTGCAAAAAATAACATCATAACAGGAATTAATAATTTTTCTCGGGTAGCAAGTTTTTTAGCCATCGTTGTAATTAATACATCTACTGTCCCCGTAGCGCTTAGTACACCAAAGAAACCGCCGATAATTAATACAAAAAAGATAATGTCGGCTCCTTCTACCATTCCTGTATGTATTGCTTTGACCATTTCAAAGAATCCAACAGGTGTAGAATCAATCCATTTAAACGATTGAGGATCTACCGTTGTTCTCCCGTCTACTTCTACACGCGCATATTCTCCAGCTGGCAAGATATACGTTAAAATGGTAGCAATCACAAGAAAGCCTAACAATAAAGCAAAAACGTTTATTTTCCTCTCTTTTTTCCGTACCTGATTTAATGAACTCATTTCCTTTTGCGGTTCACTCATTCTTCTTCTCCCCTTCATTGTGAAATAATAGCTTTAGACAAACATCTCTTTCTTTAAAAGCAGCTTCCTTATCTGCGACTACATATTGCTCCTTTCTTTTGTATTCCTCATATACAGTACAAGCAATTTTCGTGCCAACGTAGAACCGTTTAATTTTCTGAATTATGATATAATTAAATCGTGTTTTAGGTGTTAATTGGGTGTTTTTAAAAAATTAACAGCGCCAATTAAGATGTTGGTTGATAGAAAATCTGGAGCACGAAGCATTAGCTAGTTCTTTTTTTAAAAAGCTGCAAAAAGAAAGATAAAAGAATTTAATCTATAAACATAAAAAAATACTATTTTATTATTGTCTTTTTTTTAAGTAGATTAATACTATAAACCTTCAATCTATTTATAAAAGCATTGCGCATAATGAAAGGGTGTTCAAAACAATGACTGTTTATCGTATCGGGGTATTGGGGGGTGATGGCATCGGGCCGGAGATTGTCGATGCCGCAGTTAAGGTAGTTAAAAATGCTTCTTGCAAAGCAGGAGTAAAAATGGAATGGATTTATCTGCCTATGGGATGGGAAGGAATTAAACAATATAACGATCCTCTTCCAGAAGTAACGATAGATGCTTTAAAACATACGCATGGATGGATACTTGGCCCGCATGATTCTGCGGCTTACCCTCTTGAACACAAAGAAAAGCGTAATCCTAGCGGAGAGCTTCGTCACAGTTTAAATCTTTACGCAAATATTCGCCCTGCTAAAACAATGCCAGGTATTAAAAGCGTCGTGAAAGAAGCTGATTTAGTGATCGTCCGAGAAAATACAGAAGGATTTTATGCCGATCGTAATATGTATTCTGGACATGGGGAATGGCAGATTACAAAAGACGTTGTGGTGACATCGGGCGTATTTACGCGAAAAGCCGTAGAAAGAATTGCGCGTGAAGCTTTTGCATTGGCTATGCAGCGTCGTAAAAAAGTAACAATCGTACATAAAGCAAATGTTTTAAGATTAAGTACCGGACTATTTCTAAACGTTTGTCGAGAAATAGCTGAGCAATATCCTGAAGTAAAAGTGGACGACTACCATATCGATGCCATGGCTGCTCATCTCGTACGTCGTGCAGCCGATTTTGATGTCATTGTGACAGAAAACATGTACGGTGATATTCTTTCAGATTTAGCCGGCGAGCTTGTAGGAAGCTTAGGATTAGTCCCTTCTCTTAATGCAAATGAACATATCGCTATGGCACAAGCAGCTCATGGTTCTGCGCCAGATATCGCAGGTTTGAACATAGCAAACCCAACCGGTATTATTTCTTCAGCAGCCATGCTACTGAAATGGTTGGCTGAAAAACATGGGGATCACAAACTTACAGAAGTAGCTGCTACAGTAGAACACGCACTTTATCAAACGCTCCAAGCTGAAGTGAAAACGAAAGATTTAGGCGGACATGCCTCTACGTCGGAGTTTACAGAAGCTATTTTAGAAAAAATAAAATCCATGTAAAATTAACAGCAATTTATCCATTCTATAGAGGTGATCATAATGAAAAAAAGAAAGATTATTATGGACTGTGATCCAGGTCATGATGATGCTATTGCTATTATTTTGGCTGCCGCACGACCGGAATTAGATATTTTAGCGATTACAACTGTTTCAGGAAACGCAGAAATTGAAAAAACGACGATGAATGCTTTGAAAGTGTGTGATTTAGTATCGTTACATAACGTGATTGTTTCAAAAGGAGCAAGCGAACCAATGATGCGCAGACGTGAAAACGCGCCTAGTATACACGGAGATTCAGGATTAGACGGCCCTGAGTTCCCGGCTCTCTCTCGCAGCTGGAGCGAAGAACACGGAGTAGATACTATTATACGAATGGTCAAAGAGTCAGAAGATCCCGTTACGCTTTTGCCTACCGGTCCTTTAACGAACATTGCTTTAGCTTTAATAAAAGCTCCAGAAATTAAAGAAAACATTGAAGAGATTATCCTTATGGGCGGTGGAACCTTCGGGAACTGGACGCCAACGGCTGAGTTTAACATTTGGGCAGATCCAGAAGCGGCTAAAAAAGTGTTTGATAGCGGTATTCCACTAGTAGTAATAGGGTTAGATATTACGCATCAAGCCGTTGCAACAGATAACGTTATTAACCAAGTGATGAACATTGATAATAACGTAGCAAAAAAGGTGGGTGAATTATTAGCGTTTTTTAAATCTGCCTATAAAGAAACGTTTGGCTTTGATGGTCCGCCTGTTCACGATGTATTAACCGTTGCTTATTGCATAGCTCCAGAACTATTTACGCTCAAAGAAGTTAATATTGTAGTAGAAACACGCGGAGAATACACGGCTGGAACGACTTCAGTTGATTTGCTTGGAGTTACAGGAAGGAAAGCAAATGCGAAGTTTGGTTTAACCCTTGATGTAGATGGTTTTTGGGATTTAATGATTGAGGCTCTTAACACATATTCGGCTTCGTAATGTTCATCTAGAAGATAGGTTTTATAAGATCAGCACCAGAACGTCGAGTTCGCAACTTGCTGGTGCTGACTTACTTTTATTCATACTATCTAGCTGTTTTTTTCGCTTTTTGATTGAGCATTACAGTAATGATTGAAGCAACAATAACACCTGTAATTAAACAGTTTGATATATCTTTATAAATTACTCCCATTACTGTCCCGCCTATAACGCCTACACTAATAAGTGAAATTCGCTCTCTTTGATTCATGATTTATCCCTCCATCTTTTTTAATAAAACATTTAATTTATGAAGAGCGAAGTGCAGGTCTAATTGCTCTTCTTCATTTAACTTCGCAAGATTTGCATGAAAGTTACTATAAATCCCTCTCCATTTTTCCTCTTGAATACTTTTTCCTTTAGACGTTAATGAGACTAAAACCGCACGCTTATCTCGCGGATCAGGCATTTTGGTTAAATATCCTTCATTTTCTAATTCACTGATAACATTCGTTAACTGTTGTTTGGCAATATTTAACCCTTGGCTAATTCCCTTAATATTCAAATCTTTTTTCTGCATATACATAAATTCAACTACGTGATTTTGTAAATGTGTTAATTTCACTTCATTTTTATTTAAGTTCTTGAAATTTTCAAATAAAACCGGTATTAAAGCGATATATTCCTTAGCCAGCTTTTCCTTCATGAGATATCCACCTTCTTTAGTAAATATATTATTACTAAATTTGAATAAAAACAATAAAAATAGTTTATTTTAGTAAAAATATATTTACTAAAATCCATACATACTTCTAAAGTTATTTTATCCCAATCTCAACAATCGTTTCTTAATCTTATAAAAAGAGCCATAAAAAAAGTAAGGAAGCACACTTCCTTACTTTCTGTTTGCAACGCCCGTTAAAAAATTCAAAAACACGTGTACGCCTGCTTTCACGGTAATTTCTCCTACATCACGCAGCGGATCTAGACATACAATGTCCATTGCTTGAACAAGCGGATGACTCCCGGCGGTGTATACTGCTTCAAACAACTCATCTGTCCTCATTCCGCCTGTCGTTCCTGCTGGAACTCCCGGTGCGTAAGCGATATCTAACACGTCCATATCAACTGTTAAATAGATCATGTCTACCTCTTTGCTCAGCTGTTTTAATGCTTCTTTCACCGTATGAGTTATTCCTGCTTTTCTTGCTTGCAGTAATGTTACATAATGGACGCCTTTGCTATCTGCATATTCCTTTAACGATTTTGAATTATAAAACCCGTGAAGTCCGATATTCCATACATGAGCTGCATCAATCGTGTTGCTTTCGATTAAATTACGTATAGGGGTTCCGTTAGAAGGACCGTTATCTTCTAAGCTGCGTAAGTCAAAGTGCGTATCAAACTGTAAAATCCCTATTTTCTGTTCGGGATATGACTCTTTCCACCCTTTTACTAACATAGCTGTAATAGAATGATCTCCTCCAAGCATAATAGGAAGCGCATGCGGATGGCATTTCCGCATAGACATCATCGCTTCTTTTATATACTGATGAGACTTCCCTATATCCGTGACGTGCTGCTTGACGTCTCCTAAATCCAGCACTGACAAGGAAGTCAAATCCGTATCATACTCAATATGATACGGGTTAAAGGATTTCCAGAGCTTCCTCATGGCCATTGGCGTTTCACTGGCTCCAGAAGCGCTAATGGAAGATCTTGAAAGAGGCACGCCTAAAACCGTAATATCTATCGATGTAAAGTCGACGTTGCTCCCATCTTCAACTGTCTGAATCCAATCACTTACTTTTGGGTCAGAAGTACTTTGACGCTGCCAGCAAAAAGGCGGTCGATCAAGCTGTGGGTACGGATAGTTCATGTAAAACACCGCCTTCAACCACAACTTTTCCATCTTTTAATACCGTGTCTACAAGATTTACGGCATAGTTATACTGCAGCGTTTGGTAATTGGGAGCGTCAAATAGCACTAAATCGGCTTTTTTATCTACTTCGATACTTCCGATTTGATCCCCTTTGCAAATGGCATGAGCCGCGTTAATCGTACAGGCGGTTAAAACTTCTGCTGGCGTCATCTTCATCGTTAAACAAGCTAAATTCATAATAAACGGCAGCGATTCCGTAGGAGAAGACCCTGGGTTTCGATCTGTAGACAAAGCAACAGGCACTCCTGCTTCGATCATTTTTCTAGCACGCGCCGGCTCTTCCATTAAAAAGAATGCAGTACCCGGCAATAGGACGGCTATAACTCCGCTTTCAGCCATTTGCTTAATTCCTTGATCCGATGCCTTTAACAAATGATCCGCTGACACAGCTCTCACTTTAGCCGCTAATTCTGCCCCTCCAAAAGACACAATTTCATCGGCGTGGATTTTAGGTTTTAGTCCGTATGCTTTTCCAGCTTGTAAAATACGATCTGACTGTTCAACTGTAAACACGCCTTCTTCACAAAATACATCACAAAACTCCGCTAGCTCTTCTTTTGCAACGATTGGTATCATTTCTTCGATAACGAAACGAACAAACTCATCTTCATTTCCTTTGTACTCAACTGGCACCGCATGAGCTCCCATAAAGGTTGAAACAACATCTACCGGATGCTGTTCATTCAGTTTCTTCGCTACTTTTAATTGTTTGATTTCATCTTTAAGATTTAAACCGTACCCGCTTTTGGCTTCGACAGTTGTAACTCCGTACTGCAGAAATTTATTTAAACGTTTTGTAGATTGCTTGATTAGCTCCTCTTCTGTTGCTTGTCGTGTACTAACGGTTGTTTGTAAAATTCCTCCTCCCGCTTTTAAAATATCAATATACTTTGCCCCGTTTAAGCGCATTTCTAATTCTTTTTCACGACTGCCGCCAAACACAAGGTGAGTGTGTGGATCAATTAACCCAGGCGTTACGATTTTTCCTTCGGCATCAATTATATTAATAGGTTCATGAATATGCTCAAGGTATTCCTGCGCTTTGACGTCAGGCCCAACAAATACAATTCTTCCATTTTTCACGAGTACGCTGCCATTTTCAATGATTCCTAGATCTGACATTTCCTCCGATCGCCTAGGCTGACTTCCTCCTTTAACCGTAATGACTTGTGCAGCGCATTTGATATACGTAATAGTCATACGTATCCCTCCTTTTTTATTCATTTAACCCCGGAATTTGTATTCCTTTTTCTTTTGCAGTTTGAATGGCCTTATCATAGCCGGCGTCTACATGACGAACTACACCCATGCCTGGATCTGTTGTTAAAACACGTTCTAGACGTTTGGCGGCTTCTTCCGTCCCGTCTGCTACTACAACCATTCCAGCGTGAAGAGAATACCCCATGCCTACTCCTCCTCCGTGGTGAACAGATACCCAGCTTGCGCCTGCTGCCGTATTAACTAATGCATTTAAAATCGGCCAGTCTGCTACTGCATCACTGCCGTCTTTCATTGCTTCAGTTTCACGATTTGGCGACGCCACAGAACCGGCATCTAGATGATCTCTGCCAATAACGATAGGTGCTGACAGTTCTCCGTTTGCTACCATATCATTAATAATTTTTCCAAAGCGCGCCCTTTCTCCGTATCCTAGCCAGCAAATGCGAGCCGGCAATCCTTGAAACTCAATTTTTTCTCTCGCCATTTTAATCCAGTTGCAAAGATGCGTATTATCCGAAAACTCACGTAAAATGACTTCATCTGTTTTATAAATATCCTCTGGGTTTCCTGACAAAGCAACCCATCGAAATGGTCCTTTTCCTTCACAGAACTGCGGACGGATATACGCTGGGACAAATCCTGGGAAATCAAATGCATTCTTGATGCCTTCATCAAGCGCCACTTGGCGAATATTATTGCCATAGTCAAAAGCAACCGCGCCTTTTCTTTGCATCTCTAACATGGCTTGAACGTGGATAGCCATACTTGCTTTTGATTGTTTTATATATTCATTTGGATTTGTATTCCGCAATCTTTCTCCTTCTGCTAAGCTGACTCCAATCGGCAAATATCCGTTAAGTGGATCATGTGCCGATGTTTGATCCGTCACAATATCTGGGATAAATCCTCGCTCTATCATTTCAGGAAGAATCTCGGCTGCATTTCCAACTAATCCAATGGAAAGCGCTTTGCCCAATCTTTTTGCATCTTCAGCTAACGTGATTGCATCAGCTACACTTTCGACTACCGTATCGCAATATTTTGTTTCGATACGTTTTTCAATACGCGTGCGATCAACATCAATTCCAATTACAACGCCGCCTGCCATCGTAACGGCTAGCGGCTGTGCACCTCCCATTCCTCCTAATCCGGCTGTTACCGTAATCGTTCCTTTCAAAGTTCCGTTAAAATGCTGGTTGGCACACTCAGCAAATGTTTCATACGTTCCTTGAACAATGCCTTGGCTTCCGATATAAATCCAGCTTCCTGCAGTCATTTGTCCGTACATCATTAACCCTTTTTTATCAAGCTCATGGAACGTCTCCCAATTTGCAAAAGCAGGAACAAGATTCGAATTCGCTAATAAAACACGCGGTGCATCACTGTGGGTTTTAAAAACCGCAACAGGCTTACCGGACTGTATGAGAAGCGTTTCATCTTCTTCTAACTCTTTTAACGCTGCGACAATACGATCGAACGCCTCCCAGTTACGGGCTGCTTTTCCGATTCCTCCGTATACGACTAACTTTTCCGGATGCTCCGCTACTTCAGAATCTAAATTGTTTAGAAGCATGCGAAGAGCAGCTTCTTGTACCCAGCCTTTTGTCGTTAGTTCCGTCCCACGAGGTGCTTTCATCCCACTTTGTTTTGTCTCCATTTTGTTTTCCTCCTCTATAAAAATGAAAAACTGTTAAACGAACATTTTTATTACAGCGCTAGTTCATAATTAGTATCTTGCACAAAGGTTTTGAAATCTGCTGCTAACGCTTCAATATCACGTGAGAAAATTCGATCTTTAGTAATGGTTGGTACGGTTTTTCTAATTCTTGAATAAATTTTTCTTGTTTCCGAAGCAAGTTTATCGACTCCTTGAATATCGGCTGTTTGAGCCGCACAAATTGCTTCAATCGATAGAACTCTTCGTGTATTTTGGATAATTTGATAAGCATGACGTGCAGCAGTCGTTCCCATGCTGACATGATCTTCTTGATTCGCTGAAGATGGGATAGAATCGACACTTGATGGATGCGCCAATACTTTATTTTCGGAAACTAATGAAGCAGCAGCGTATTGAGTAATCATGAGTCCAGACTCTAAACCAGGATCTGCACTTAAAAATGCTGGAAGCCCGCTAAGCTGAGGGTTTACTATTCGTTCAATGCGCCGTTCAGAAATATTCCCAAGCTCCGCCAGTGCAATTCCTAGAAAATCCATAGCAAACGCAATGGGCTGCCCGTGAAAGTTCCCTCCAGAAATTACTTTGCCGCTGTCGGCAAAGATGAGCGGGTTATCGGTTGCTGAATTAATTTCAATTAATATCTTTTCTTTTACATAATTTAAAACTTGATAAATAGCACCATGAACTTGAGGAATGCAGCGCAGTGAATAAGCATCTTGCACTCTTATTTGACCTTGAGAAGTAGTTAATTGACTGCCTTCTAAATACGAAAGAATTCGGGCAGCTACCTGCTGTTGTTCCGGATAAGGTCTTACCGCATGAGACTCGGGCATAAATGCATCTAAAATGCCTTGCAGACCTTCTAACGTCAGTGCTGCAATCCCGTCAGCAAGATCAGCTAGTTTTTGAGCTTCAAGGTACGAAACTACTCCTACAGCTGTCATTGCCTGAGTGCCGTTGATTAAAGCTAGCCCTTCTTTTGCTTGTAATTGGATAGGCTCAAGCCCCGCTAGCTTTAAAGCTTCTTCTCCCTGCATTCGCTGACCATTATATACAGCTTCCCCTTCTCCAACTAACAGCAGCGCTAGATGTGATAATGGAGCTAAGTCACCGCTAGCTCCAAGTGAACCTTGACTTGGGATAACCGGCACTACATTTTGGTTTAAGCAATCGATAAGCAGCTGCAAGGTTTCCAGTCGTATGCCTGAATACCCTTTAGCTAATGCATTTGCTCGTAACAGCAGCATCACTCTGCTTACCTCTAAAGAGAATGGTTCTCCTAGTCCACAGGCATGACTGCGAATCAAGTTAATCTGCAGATCAGCTAAGTCCGTTTTTGAAATAACCGTATCGCTAAACTTTCCGAATCCAGTATTTACTCCGTAAATTACGTTGTTGTTCGTAATACTTTCTTCAACTAACGTTCTGCTTTTTTGTATATGTTCAACTGCTTGATCGCTAATTTTTACGGAGTATCCTTGGTAAATAACTTTGTAGATTTGGTCGAACGTCAGTGAATTTCCGTCGATTTGAATAAACATCATACCCGCTCCCTTGGACTACCTTTTTTTTGAACACAAAAAGGGGCTATATCAAAGAGGAAACAAGCTCCTTTTGATATAGCCCCCTATAAACTAACCTACTTACACTATGGGCTTTTATTAATAATCGGCATTTCAACTTATACATACAAACAATCGCTAAATGACTAAATCACTATACACTTTAAGCTGTACAACTTAAAGCAACTAGAGTACCTACACTAAGTATTACGCTGAATTAATCATTTGTCAATTATTATTTAAGAAAATTTTAAATAATCTGAAATAAACTCATTATTTCTTATAGCAGCAATGGTTCATAGCTGCACATTCTTATTTCTTTAAACGTTATCGGACGTTCATGTCACTTGGGTGCGGACCTTTGCGGCGGTTGCTGTTTAACCCATTAATCTCTGCCATATCATCGGCAGTGAGTTCAAAATCAAACACGTTAAAGTTTTCTTCTATTCTAGACGGTGTAACTGATTTAGGGATGACAATTGTGTTGTTTTGTAAGTGCCAGCGCAATACAACTTGAGCCGGAGTTTTGCTATGTACTTCAGCAATTTTTTGAATGACCTCGTCTTGTAACACTTCTCCTCCTTGATCAAGAGGGCTCCATGCTTCCACAAAAATATTATGTTTGGCGCAAAACTCTTTTAATTCGTTTTGAGCAAGATACGGATGGCACTCAATTTGGTTTAAAACCGGTGTTACATCACATTCGTTTAACAAGCGCTCTAAATGCTCAATCTCAAAGTTGCAGACGCCAATTGCTTTTACTTTTCCATCGTGATAAAGCTTTTCTAATGCTTTATACGTCTCCACATACTCATCATATTGAGGCGTAGGCCAGTGAATTAAATATAAATCGACATAATCAAGTCCTAATCGTTCTAAGCTTTCATCAAATGCACGTAATGCATTTTCATAGCCTTGGTCGCTGTTCCAAACTTTTGTTGTAATAAACAGCTGTTCTCGAGGAACAGAAGATTCTTTAATCGCCTGACCTACTCCTTCTTCATTTTTATAAATCATGGCTGTGTCAATAGAGGTATACCCAACCTCAATTGCTTTTGACACTGCAGCTGCTGCTTGGTTATCTTCTACTTGCCATACGCCAAATCCAAGCTGAGGCATTTTTAAACCGTTGTTTAATGTAACAATATTCATTTTACACGTCTCCTTTTTTGTTAAAAAGTTCAAAGTTTTAATGATGGTGCCAGCCGATCAGCATAGCAACCTGTCCCATTATAATGCCGACTGGGATTCCTATAATCATGGCTCCAAATCGAAATTTAAAAGACCATGCACGCGGCACAAGGGAAAACAAATAAATCATACTCATCGTTGTCATACATGTACTGCTAAAAAAACTGACGACAGTGTGTAAATTTGGCATTACTTCTCCTCATTTCACTAGAACGTTTGCGCCTTTTCAATTTCATCATTTATCTTTCGTTCTAATGCCTATGTTTTCGCAGCCGACATAGTTACATTCGTCAAAGGGTTCCGTAATCCTGCTTTAATCAGTTAAAAATACTTTACCTACGTAACTTTTTTAATTAAAACGAATATGTGCTTTTAACTTCAAAGTTGTGTATAATTTCTGTATATTAAAATAATAAGATTTTTTCACTGTAAAGAACAACTGCACATTCTCTGTAAGGCAATCATACATATTTGCAAGAGTTAACGAAAGGAATGGATATAAAAAATGGCGATTGAAAAAGTAAAAGCATATTTTAAACAATACGGTATGGAGAATCGAATTATCGAAATGGATGAGTCCAGTGCTACTGTAGAACTAGCAGCGCAAGCTTTAAAATGCGAGCCGAAACGGATCGCAAAAAGTCTTTCTTTTAACGCCGAAGGAACTGTTCTATTGATTGTGGCAGCAGGAGATGCGAAAATTGATAACCGAAAATATAAAGAAGAGTTCGGAACCAAAGCAAAAATGCTTGGAGCAAGTGAAGTAGAAACGCTGATTGGTCATGCTGTAGGCGGAGTATGCCCGTTTGCCGTTAATGAAGGTGTTCACGTGTATCTAGATGAATCTCTGAAACGTTTTGTCACCGTTTTCCCTGCCTGTGGAAGTGGAAATAGTGCAATCGAATTAACAATACCCGAACTAGAAGAATTTTCGAAATGCTTAAAGTGGGTTGATGTATGCAAAGGGTGGAATGAATAATTTAGGTAAATTACGGTACAGCTATCCATAAAATAAATCAATCAGCACGCCAACAAGCTGAAACAGTTTTTGTTTCAGCTTGTTGGTGTATCTAAACGAATTTATGAAACAGCTTAACCCAACCTAGGTAAGAAACCCTTAAGAGAAATACAAAAAGAAATAGTAAAGGAATGTTCCTAGGGATAAAAAGCCAGCCGTCTAACGTATTCCACAGAAATTCACTTTTATTTGCTTTTCTCATCATTTTCACCTCAAGCAGATTTACTATTTTGTCTTCAAAAATTCTTTTACATAGTTATATACAGTATCTTCAACTTATGACCTTTTTTCAAGAAAAACGTGCATGGAAAATTGATTGAATGTGAATCTTTTGAATTCATACCCGCTATGTACTCATTCGTCATCTTAGTTTCATCTGTAAAAAAGAAAAAGCCTACATTTTTAGATGCAGGCTTCTTCTCGTTGATTCAGTCTTTCCTTTGTTTGCCTATTCAGGCCCTTTCGTTACGTATATCGGTTCATAACCAAAGTGCCTTGTGTCAGATACGAATATCTGCTTTCAATTTGCGGTAATACATTTGCTGAAGTCGCTGTTAAGCCTTTCAAAACTAATCAGTCCCTTCATACGCTAAGTATTTAACCTTTGACAACAACCATTTGCATGATAGCTGCTGTACTATATGTGTACCCCGTATTTATATAGTAAAACCTAAAAAAACAATTTTTTATTATATAATTTTCTAGATTTTAAAGCAAAGAAAATTTAGATAGTATAGATAAAAGACACCCGTCACCTATTTGCGCTTCTACTGCTCGTACTCAAGCGTTCAAAGAAAAGTATCCGCAGTGAAATTCATCAAATTTATTTAATGTATGATTTCATCAATTTTTTGAAATGCATCTTCAAGTGAAGCATGTCCATTTGTTTCTCCTTCGTTACCTTGAACAGTCCATTCTTGCTTTTCTACTGCTAGTTTCCCGTCTTTATCTTTTAGATAAGGTCTGTTTAGCATAAACACCTGATCATTCTTTTTTACTGTGTAGCCAAGATAATAGTGATTACCTTCTCCTTCTTCTTCATATACGGAGACGCCTTGAAGGTTATATTTGTTTAAAATGTCATCCATATGATGCGTCAGTTCACTTATAGCCGTTTCTCTTTTTACATATTCCACATTTTATACCCCTTTTCATTTTGATTTATGTTTAGCATTCCCTTGAGCATATTCAATTACACTATCTTTCAAACGTTATCTGAACAAAGCAAATCAATATGATCATCATTGATTGCATAATAAATCAAAAAAGCCACCTCACTATAACACAATAAAAAAACATTGCTAAGTGAAGTAGCTTTTTATTAATTAATGGAATCTATAAAAATAAGAAGACGTGCGAAACTTGATTATAGTTCAGTTAAAATAATCGGTTCACCGTTTGTTACAACAATTGTATGCTCACATTGTGCTACAAGACTATTATCAGGTGTAACAAACGTCCAGCCGTCGTCTCCGCGTTCAATGATATGATCAGCTTTCATAGAGATAAACGGCTCTACAGCAATAACAAGGCCTTTTTTCAAAAGTGCTTTATCCATTGGATCATAATAGTTTAAAATATGGTTAGGAGCGTCATGCAAGCTGCGGCCCACACCGTGACCCGTCAAGTTTTCAATAACAGCATATCCGTTTTGATGTGCAAAGTTAGAGACAGCACGACCAATTTGGTTTTGTTTTGAACCAGCTTTTACTTTTTTCATGGCTGCCCAAAATGCATCTACTGCAGCTTGGCACAGCTTTTCTTTTTCTTCGTCTTGCCCAATAACAAATGAAATACCGGTATCTGAATAATAGCCGTCAAGTACGGCAGATACATCCACATTTACTAAATCGCCATCTTTTAATACTCGATCTCCCGGAATACCGTGAGCCACTTCTTCGTTTACACTAATGCACGTTACACCTGGGAAATTATATTCTTTTTCAGGTGCAGAAATAGCACCGTGTTCATCCAATATTTTTTTACCGATCATATCAAGCTCTTTTGTTGTCATGCCTGCTTTTGCTTGGTTTTTCATCTCTTCGCGCGCAAGTGCAACGATGCGTCCAATTTTGCGTAAACTTTCTAAATCTTGTTCGTTACCAATAATCATAAAAAACACTTTCCTTCCTCGAAATATATATCCTATCCGATTTTATCATATTTTTATGAGGATTTTTCAAAAGACCTTTTAAGAACTAAAATGTACGATTAATTAGACTAGTAAGATATTTATCATATGTCAAAATCCTCTTCATTAACCTATGAAATTCAAAAAAGCATGCTACTTTACCGCAGCATGCTTTTTTATGTTATATAAAAGCTCCCTCAAACAAGCAGAAGCTTTCACAATCCCTTAATCCACTGTTTCAAACTTCACTTCATTAAACAAACTAGTAGAATTCCATACATTCAACCCCGCATAGCCTTCTGAAAAGGTATGGTCCACTGCATCAATCACAAGCTTATCATCGAGATAAACTTGAATGTGTTCTCCTTCAGCCGTTACTTTCAAGCGATAATCCGTATTTGTCTTTAAATCCAGCTTTCCCCCATCATCGTAAATAATGAGATCCTTGCCTATTCCGTCTCTAAACGCAATGAGTTTTACTTGATTATTAAGCACATCTACATTCGCAGCGTAAGCGTTATTTGCCTGTTCATCCGAACGGAATACTAGCGCTCCTGCTCCTGTAGAATTTGAAACAGGATCGTCTAACACCTTTATCTTTGCCTCATATATAAAATTCTTTGCTTTTTCTGATGATAAAGCAAAGGCATCTTCTTTGCTTCGTCCTTGTTTTCCATTAATCGTATCGGCCCATAGTCCGCTAATGCTTTTCCACCCTGATAAGTTTGTCTCAACAGGACTTTTATTCCAAATAGATTTTAATGGATACATCTTCAGGGAATTCAATTTCACAGCTCCTCCTTTGCTATAAAGCCTTATTTTATTGCTTGAAAGCGTTGGAAAGAGCTGATCTGTTATTACTTCCGTGCCGTTATTACCAAATACTTCTACAGATGACTGGTCTACAAACATATGAAGCTTAACCTTTCCGTCTCTTGGAAGCATGGAAGCAGAGTGCTTGCCTTTCACATTTTCACCAAAATCAAAATTTCCAGAGTTTGTTCGGTCAACAAATAATCGCTGCTTGTTTACGTTATAGCTGACTTTTGTATTTTCACTGCCTTCTTTTTGAATTTGAAAACCAAATTCTTGTGCATCTGTATTAGAAACATCGAATTCTGCCATAATTTCATATTTGTTTTCCTGTATGCCCGAAAGAAGATTTTTATTTTCAACGACCATCAGATTCTTCAACACCTTTTTTTCTTGCTTATTGCGAATTGAATCAATTGAAACAGGTATTTGTTTTAAACGAAGTCCTTTTGCTGTGTTAGTGAGTTCTATTTTTCTTGGAATCGACATAGAGCTTCTCCAAGTAGTAGTTGGGGTATTGTTTGCATATTGCCAGTTGCTCATCCAGCCTAGCCAATACTTTTCTCCGTTATCTCCTTCAACTCCGCTCCAATCTACAGCAGCATAAAAGTCGGCACCATAATCTGTCCAAAGCACTTCCTCTGGCGGGTTTTCATTTTTAAATGTTTTTCCGTCAAAATCACCAACAAAGTACTGCATACCTGAACCTCCAGCTGCCGCTCCATCATTGATGCTTACCTGCAGCACCCATTTTTTCTTTGTGCTGTCTCCATCAACCGGCAGTTCGAGTAAAGTAGGACACTCCCAAATCCCTCCGTTGCTTCCATGAGTTGATTTCACCCATTCTCCTGACACAGTATTCCAATCTGAAAGCTCTCCGCTTTCCCTTTGTTTAACTTCCTCCGGTTCTTTTGCTACACTGTCTACTTTATCCGGCATTTTTTCTGTATTAAATACATTAACATCATCTAGATTAATATGCCCCCATCCGCCTACAGCTTGATCAACGGCTTTAATATACAATACTTCTCCTATATACTTAGAAGCATCCCATACGTAGCGCTGATACTTTTCATCTGCAAACTTTGTATTCGCTTGACGAATCAATTCTTTATCGTCAGAGGCCCTGACTAAGGAGACATAGCGGTTTGTGGGGTCGTTTCCGCCTCCCATTAACAAATTGATTTCACCTGAGCCGCTCAATTTAAAATAAGATGAATGTAATTCTCCAGTGGCATTATCCCCATCTTGCTTATCGGAAAACCCCCATAAATGATACTTTCCTTTTTGTTCAAAGAGACCGCTCCAATTTGCGGTTGCATCCGTTACATGATCGTTTGTGAATGCATTTCCTTTTATCGTTTTCCAGCCGGTGAGATCGCCTGTTTCAAAACTTTTATTTTTAATTTCCTTTTCATCAGTATCAATAAACTTGGTCATGTTAACATCTTGAAACCGGACTGAAGATTGATGAACATGTAATCCAAACAATCCTTTTGAAAAAGTTTCATCTTTTGCAGTAAGGGTAAAGTTATCGTCTATATACAAATCAAGTTTATTTCCCGATGCAGTTACTTTTACTTGATGTGATTTGCTCGTATCAATTTTTTCGTTTGTTTCGGCAAGGACAGTTGAAATGCCATTTTGAAGCTTTACTAGTTTGATTGTATCCTTAGAAGCATCCACGCTAGCTATATATCCGTTTTTGGCTTCCGCGTCTGCCCGAAAGAGTAGTGCACCTGAACCAGGGTTTTCATCTAAAAATGTCATATTTGACTTAAAAATGAACTGATCTCCCTGTTCTTCACTCATGGTATATCCGTCGCTATCAGATTTACCGATTTTTCCATCAGCAGTATCATTCCACGTTCCCGTAACAGGTTTCCAGTTAGATAGATTGGTTATAAAATTAGATTGATTCGTAAATTTAACATGACGAAAGACAGCTGTGGAATTCCATGCTGTTAATCCAAACTGACCATTTTCAAAAGATGCATCACTGCCTTCTAGAACTTGTTTTCCATTTAACAGTACCTTAAAGTAGTGACTGTTTGCTTCTACTTTTACATGATATGCTTGTGATGTATCAAGCCTCATCGACTTTGAAACAACGGTCGTTACGTTTCCTTTCTCTACTTTGTTAAGTGTTAAGAGGTTCTTTTCTGCATCTAAATTGACGGTATATGCGTTTGTTGCGTCTTTATTAGAACGAAAAACAAGACCGCCTGCGCCTGCGCGTCCATTCTTTTCTACAAGCGTAATTTCTCCCTCCAAAGTAAAGGATTGACCTTTTTGTTCGGATAAAGTATATGTGTAGGCACCACTTTGACCGTTTGCTTGGATGCCTCCATCAGGTCCAAACTCACTTGCGTATTTCCAATTTTTTAAATCAGGTGATGTATAAAACATAATTTTATCTTTAGCAGCTAAAGACATCACCCACTGCTTGGTTTGGTCATGCCAAAACACTTTTGGGTCGCGCCAGTCTGGAACTCGGGGATTGGGCATAACAGGATTTCCTTCATACTTGGTCCACGTTCTTCCGCTGTCCTTGCTGTATGCTAGACTTTGCACTTGTCCTTTTCTGCCTGAGTGTGTAAAGATAGCTACCATTGCTTCTTTTCCAAACCCTGCGGTATTATTCCAATCGATAACGGCACTTCCGGAAAAAATCTCTCCGTTCTCATCTGGAGAAAGAGCAATCGGCAGGTGTTTCCATTTCACTAAATCTGTACTAACTGCATGCCCCCAGTGCATAGGTCCCCAAGTGATACCGTAAGGATAATACTGATAAAAAAGGTGATACTCTCCGTTATAATAGACCATTCCATTTGGATCGTTCATCCAGTTCGCTTCTGGAGAAAAATGAAATTGATTCCGGTATTTTTCTTGATAATACCCTGTATTATCAGCTAATACAGGGCATGCAGAAAACAAGCTTATGGAACAAGCGACTCCAATCATCAATAACTTTTTAACGGTTCTTTTCATCTTCCTTTCCTCCTTTATTTGCATACTGGTTATGTAAAACATTTTCACCAGCAGATGCTAGAAGAATAGATGACTCCTGTTATTTATCATCCTAAAAAGCCTATCCAATAACCCCCTATACCAATTAAGAAAATACCGAAAATAATAAGCAGCGGATTTGTACCTTTTCGAAGCATCCATGCTACTAATAAAGTTAGCGCTAAAGGAAGCAGCCCCGGTAGAATACTATCAAGTACATCTTGCACGGTTTTTACCACAACTTTACCAGAATCATCTTTGATCCTAGAAACAACCACTGGTATATTAATAGTAGTCCATTTCGAAACCAACGCTCCCATTACGAAGAGTCCTAAAATGGATGCACCTTCCGTCAGTTTTTGAATTCGATTCCCTACTAAATCTTTTAAAATTTCTGTTCCTTTTAAGTAGCCATATTTTAATCCATAATATTTTGTGCTTAATCGAATTGCATTAATTAAGATGAAAAACAGCAGTGGTCCGGCAATGTTACCGCCTAACGCAAGCGAGGCGCCTAGGGCTGCGAGAACTGGTCGAAGCGTTCCCCAGAAAATAGGGTCTCCTACACCAGCAAGTGGGCCCATTAATCCAATTTTCATTCCACTGATAGCTTTTTCATCAAAATCTTTTTTGTTTGCCATTTCTTCTTCCATTGCTGCCGTGACGCCGAATATAGGTGCGGAAATCCATGGGTGTGTATTGAACCATTCTAAATGACGCTTTAATGCTGCATTTCGCTGAGCTCCTGGTCCATATAAGCGTTTGATTGCTGGAATCATAACATAACAGTAGCCCATTGCTTGAACACGCTCAAAGTTAAATGAACCGAGTAAAAAATTCGAACGAATGAACATGCTAAAGATATCTTTTTTCGTTAATCTTTTTTCATTTTCCATCTCTATCCCTCCCTTAAGTTCGCCGTTTAGGCATCTAAATCATCGTCATCATCATATACTTGTTCGCTCCCTGTAGCTGCGGGAACGCCTGCCGGCTGCATTTGATTTCGCTGCTGCATTACTTGCTGATAAAGAAGTGCTAAACAAAGACCCAGCGCTCCAAATCCTACCAGGTTAAACCCTGTAAATGCCGCCAATAAGAACCCGATATAGAAAAAGGGCTTTAAATGAGGAATGTTCATCATATTGATAACCATGGCATATCCTACGACCACGATAATGCCTCCTCCAATTTGCAGGCCTTTTGTAATAACTTCCGGAATATTTCCGAGGAAAGTTTGCACGGCGCTTACGCTGATTAATGTAACAATTAAAGTTGGAATCATAACGCGTAGAGCCTGAAACCCCATAGCAGTAATATGCATAATTTCAATTCCTTTAAAGTTTCCTTCTTCCGCATACTTATCAGCTCGATGAATTAAAAATACTGTGATGGTACGAACAAAAATGGTGAGTACTTGCCCTGCAGCTGCTAAAGCTATGGCTACCGCAATGCCTTCACCAATCCCCTGACCAGCTGTGATAACTAAAATAGTTGAAATAACAGAAGCAATAGCCGTATCAGGTGCCATCGCCAATCCAACATTCATCCATCCAAGAGCCATTAATTCCAGTGTTCCACCTAAAATAATGCCGGTTTTTAAATCTCCAAGCACCAAGCCTACTAACGTGCAGGCAATGAGAGGACGATGGGATTGCCCTTCGTCCAACACGCTTGCGATGCCAGTTATTGCTGCAATGACTAATAATAAAATAATTTGTATGGAAGACATAAACTCATCTCCTTATTTGATTTTTGTTTCGTTTCTCAGTAGTTGAATAAAATTTTCACTAGAATCTGAAGGTAATTGGCGCAGCTCAAGCTTTACGCCTAGTTCCTGCAGTTTCTCAAAAGCATCGATATCTTTTTCGGTAACGCTTACAGATTTAGTGATTTGTTTTCGGTCATTAGCAAAACGCATGCCCCCTACGTTTACTGTCTCAATAGGTACGCCCGCTTGAACAAGCGCGACAATGTCTGCGGGGTTTTCAAACAGCAGCATGGCTGTTGTATCCTGATAGCGAGGGCTGTGAAATGCTTTTGTCATTTTAGAAATCGAGACAGCGCTCGCTTTTACATTCGAAGGAGCCACAGAAAGAATAAGCGTTTTTCGCATTTCATCCGCTGCCACCTCATCTGAAACAATGATAATTCGATCTGCTGCATTTGTTTTGATCCATCTTGTTAATACCTGCCCGTGAATAAAGCGGTCATCAATTCTTGCTAAAACGATTTTCATAATAATCCATCCTCTCCGATTTGGTTTGCTTGCTGGATTTTCTCCAAATGTTCACTGCACACTTGAAAACTTTCTTCATTCACCTGCTTTAATCTTCCTAGCATCTCTTTTAATGTAACGTGTTCCCTCATGGCTAACAC
The DNA here is from genome assembly GCF_042787865.1 of Priestia sp. YIM B13486. Lineage (NCBI taxonomy): Bacteria > Bacillati > Bacillota > Bacilli > Caryophanales > Bacillaceae > Priestia > Priestia sp. YIM B13486. The sequence goes on from NZ_JBHZOZ010000011.1 coordinate 60,231, forward strand.
TTCTAATAACATAGGCAAGTTAACTCCGGATACCATATCCGCTGTTTTATTTTTAAGGATATATGGAGTAGCCGCATTGTAGGGTGTACCTCCGAAAATATCTACTAAAAAAAGCACTTCATTTTCTAAGGGCATCTCCTCTAGTGCCTGCTTATATTTTTCTTCAAGGGTTTGGATACCCTCGCCTTTTAGAAAAGGTACGGCTACTACGTGATTCTCTTCACCAAATATCATTTTGGAAGACCCCTCTAACGCTGGCGCGAAATCACCATGTCCACTAATAATGACTGAAATCATGTACACTTGCTCCTCTCTTTTACGTTCTACACTTATTTATTGCAAGTATCGTGCCAACAAAGAGTATTAAGCGCTTTCATTTATTTTTCAATACCTTTTCCTGCGTTGTTGATACAGGTTCCTTAAAATAAACAAACCTGTATCAAAACGTCATGCGTTTTAATACAGGTTTTTCTGTTATTTAAAAAATGGGATAAAAAAAGAAACTAGTGGCATATAAATCAAACTAGTTTCTCAGAATTATAATATGATTTTTACATTTCATCCGCAAAAATGGTGGCAATAAATAATTTTTCATCTCTTGTTAAGCTAAGTTTCAGCTTTTTTTCGACGGCTTGTAATGTTTTTTCCGTTTTTTGATAAATGTTTTCTAACTGGTGAGTGATTTCTTCATCCTCGGGAAAAGTAAGAGGTTCATTTTTTATCATTCTTTCTAAAGCAAAGGCTGTATGCATCACAATTCGAATCATAACAGTGTTGCTTAATTCCATTTCTAACTCATCTTGTACATGACTTAACCATTCTAACAGAATTTCACTTATGAGGTACGGATTAATAAATAGAAGGTACTTTCGCAAGTTTTCTTCGCAAAGTTCACGCACCACAATATTCGCTTCGGTTTTCTCATCATCATAGCTTATCGTTTCTTTTGTAATTGCCTGTTGAAGTATTCGCTCTCCCTGCCCTTCAATGAGGACTTCTAATGATACATGAGGCGCATCAATCCTTGGATTTTTAGTACCTGCCGTTGCAACAATTTCATATTCTTTTTGAATTTCTCGAATGTTTGCTGCTAATTTAATAGAAGAAACGGTTAGAATTTTAATAGGTTCTTGAGATACTTTGCGTGAAATAATCGTTAAGATTTTTTCTAATTGTTTTGCTGTACCGCTTCCTGTTGTACAAATAGAAACAAGTGCTTTCTTTTTTCCAAACACGTGCTGCTGCTTATCTATAAATTCCATAAAGTCTTTTTGCACTGAATCAAATATGGCATATAAATTTAAATCTAAATAATTTACTTTTCTAACGGTGTCTAATACCATAGACGTCGTCACATTGCTGATGGTTTTAATTTTAGTCCCTGTTTTTTGTTCCAACTTGCTTTCTAACATGGCAAGCGAACCCATGTCCACGAGCATTAATACGCCTTCTCCTTCATCTACTTTCTTAATTCCTTGGATTAACCTGTCTACAATTTCAACCGGAGATACCGTCAAAGGCACATCAATAGCTATAATAGGAGTGCTTCCTAAAAGCTCCGTAGCAACTTCAACCATAGAAGTTGCCGTGCTGTTTCCATGGGCAGCAACTACAATCCCTACTCGTTTATTTTCTTCCAACGTTCGAATTGATTGAATAACCATTGTGAGATAAATGACTTCTATTTCTGGCACGCTAATGTTAAACCACTTTTCAATTCGATTTTTAAAAAGCAGTGCTACCGCATATTCTTTTGGATATGTTTCGCGAATTTCATCTATCTCTTTTGTATTTAATACGTCTACTTGTTTTTTTCGTTTTAAAAAGGATTCCATATGCATACTTAAAAAATGAATAAATCTACGATCAAATTTACAGTTCAATTCTTTTTCAGCCAACTGTTTTAATTCTTTTGTAAGCTGAATCACATCGTCTTCTACGAATTTCATTAAATTAGAGGTCTGGCCATTTTTTTGATTAAAAAAGCTTCGAACATTCAAATGAATGTCGGTAAGAATATACTGATTGATGTCTTCTTGAGATAAACCTTCTTTTGTTAAAACATCTACTTTTTCTTCTATTAACTGATATAAATTAAATGATACGTCTTCCTCCATTTTTATTTCTTGGCTCTCCATAGCCGGGGAGATAATCGTTTTAAGGTTTACATATTCAGAAATTTTTTTGCTACGCTCCATATTTTTACTATTTGAAATCCAATCTCGTTTAATATCGTCAGGCAGATCTCGCACTGTAAGTTCCACCATATGTTTACTATCAAGGTTATTTAAAAACCCGTGTGCGCAAACGAGCTGCACATTCGACTTTAACTGCCCTACATTTCCGAATTTTTCAGTGTGGATTAAAGCATTTAATACATCAATGTGAACACTTAGCTTTTTATTAATTCGTTTAGCCTCTTGTTCTAAAAGAAACGTGGTGAGGCGAATTTTTTCTTTTAAAGACCTCTCTTCTAATGAGGGAATATGGATAGTCATCGGAATTCTTCTTAAGAAAGTTTGCAGTAAGGCTGAACCGGGATTTTCAGTTGTAGCACAAATAATTAATACCTTAGACGTTCGCTTATGATCTGTTTCCCCTAGGCGATTGTACGTACCTTGATCAATGAGGTAAAAAAGCATTTCTTGGCCTTCGGGAGGAAGCCGGTGTACTTCATCCATAAAGAGAATCCCTTCATTTGCTTGTTCTACTAAACCTACTTTACTCTCAGTTGCTCCGGTGAAACTCCCTTGCTTATGACCAAATAACTGAGAAAGAAGTAATTGAGGATTATGGTAATAATCAGCGCAGTTAAAGGTAATGAACGGGGCATCTGTTTTTAGCCTCTCTGAATATAAGGCAAATTGATAGATTCGTTTTGCAAAAAGAGATTTTCCCGATCCCGTGGGACCTAATAGCAGCATATGTAATCCATTAGGCGGGTAAAGAACAGCAGCTTTTGCTTGAGAAATCGATTTTTTCAAACTTCCGGTAGCTCCAATCATTAATTCAAAAGGATTAGCAGGAAGAGCTTCTTCTTTTCCTCCATTAGATAGCTGCTCTAGTTTTTCTACTTCCATCTTATTCGTATCCCACTTTTGATGGCAAATGGTTTCAACAACCTCTAGCGGAACGTAGCGAACGGGGAACATTTTAATTTTGATTACTTTTTGCATGCGGACAAGTTTGTTAAGTTCAAGACTTACATTAGATCTCTCTAAATCTAACTGTTCAGCAATTTCAATCGCTGAGCTTCCTTGTTTATGTAAAAGTTCCACTTCTGTAAACTCTTGAAAATTACTCAACAGCTGATTGTATACCTTATCAATTCGTTTCATTAGAAGCACCTTCTTTATTTTCAGTTCACGATTGGAATTTTCTCTTTCAAAGAAATGATCATTCCCTACTACTACAAGCTATTTCATCTACAAGTACCCTCATGTCATACTAATCTATGAAAACGTTTCAAACCATTATATGTAAATATATTAAGTTAGTCAAACCTGCATGTCAACCGGTTTCATTCTTAAAGTTATAGTCTGTCTGAATATTTCATTTTCTTTAAATAACTATCAATGTATATACTGCTTTTTTATTTTAATCAGCACTGCGTTTACAGCACATTTTTGATTAAATAATAAAACGAAAGAAAACAGCAGCAGTTACCGCCATCTTCTTTCGTTTTTAAAAATTATTTATCGGTACTTAATTGCCCTTGTGGTAAAATACTGTTTTTCACAACAGCTGTTTTTGATCCTTTAATATTTAACAAGAAGCTAGGAGCAAAAGTAGAATGTTCCTCTGAATAAAAGCCTCTGTTTGTCATGTAACTTGTGATTACGACATTGTCTCCTTTCACTTGTGGAACTGCAAAATGTGAATACGTAAACGTTTTGTCATTAGGATCGAGGTCCATATGTAAAACAAGTCCTGTATCATTTAGCGGCTTGTATTTTCCTGTCAGCGTATTTGATACGTACCCTAGCATATATACGTCATCTTGGCCGATACCATCAATAGTCATTTTAGATCCGCGAGAATCTGTGAATAAGTACCATTTCCCATCTTTTTTAAATACATTTGCGCGTTCAATTTCATCTGTCACCGTGTTTGAAGTAATCAGTGGATCCATTACTTTTTTCAAGGTATAATCGTTATTTAGTTCAACAATGCCTAATGCACCGTTTGCTAAAGAGGCTTTCTTTTTATTAGAGCTCTGAAGTAATTTCTCTTTTTCTGATTGGAAAAATGGATTATTTCCACCGTAGTAAGCTCGATTGTAAAGGGAATCTTCACCTTGATAACCATCTTCAGTTCCTGTGTTTGCTTCAAACACAAGGTATTTATGCCCTTTATCCTCTACATAGTGAGGATCTCTCAATGTATGATTATCTCCTGAACCATATGCGCCTTCATCAATAAACTGCTGAATATTTTGATACTTTTTACCATCACCATCAAAAATGGATTTATGATCTTCAACACCTTCAATTTTTAACGTCTCTCCACTTGGCTGGGATACATTTACTTGAGCTGTTGTTAAGGTTTGTTTTCCATAGTTTGTACCTGAAAAGTTAGTATAGAATAAGCGTATTTTTCCGTCTGATGTTAAAGTAGCAGATCCTGACCATTCTTGTGTTTGCTTTTTCAAATGAGGATCATTCGGTACAAATTTGTCACTGTCTTTGAACACTCTTCCTGCATTTTTCCAACTGTCAATCGAATCTTCACCGATTTTTTGATAAAACACATAAATAGATGTATCATCAGCATCTTTCGGATCACCTGCTAGTGCAAATACAACTTGGTAACCATGATAGTTGGCTACTGTTCCGTCAGCATTTTGCAGAGGCCAGCTGTCCCATACGTCTAAATCAATTAAATTGCCCGATTTATCATACCCTTTTGCAGAGGCAATATTTTTGATTGTTGATTTATCAAAAGCTGGAACTTTAAACTGTTCGCTTTTTTGCTGCTGAGGAATTTTCAGCATGTTATCACGCGTAATATGGGAAACTCTATAATTATTGTTGGTATCTTTATGATTGCTTTCAGCAGCCCATGTTTGAGACCCAGCACCTACTAACAGAGCTGTAGCAAAAGATAAAGCTGTAGTTTGCTTTGCGATTTTCTTAATATTCATCTGTTTTTCTCCCTTTTGTATAATACCTTTTCTTGTGTCACTCACAAGCAATTCATTTTCTATGTATCGAGAAGTAATATCAATCTGGCGAAATAACAGAACCGGTTCCATTACCTTTCCAAGATTACTTGCATAATATTGAAAAGTCAAATAGGTAAAATGGAGTAATCATCTCATTTTTTCTCCCCTTATATTTTTCATTTGGTTATAAAGTCTTAAACCTTCAACTTTTTGATTAAATGGGCAAATTCATCATCATATTTAACCTGATATTTTTTATAAGCTCTTCTACAGCTGTTTAAGTAAGCCATTTTCAAAAAAATATCGTTAATGTATTTTTTGTGAAATAGTGGAATAATTTATTATATAATAGTTCCTATTGGCAATAATAAGAGACAAAAGAATTAGATAATTACTTTTCGAATTGATTCTTTTATCCTATTAAATTTTATGTAGCTTTTCACGAGAAATCGTTATCATTTTAATGAATCAATAATACATTTTTCAGGAAATCAAAAAGAGCTCTTTATAAAGAGCTCTTTTTGACGTCATTTATGCTGTTTTTAAATAGCAGTTCTTATTTAAGAATCAAGTTCCACAGTACGTTTGATAAGGCTGATTAGACGGAGCAGACGGTGTACAATACTCTGGCTGAATCGGAGATTCATATGGGCTAGAAAGCACTTCAAGAAGGGTTTCCATGACGCTGTAGTCTTCTTTTTGTGCTGCGTCTAACGCTTCTTCCACTCGGTGATTTCGAGGAATGACAGCCGGATTATTATTTTTCATAAGCTCTTGTGACTCCGCTTTAGATTGTTTTTGTCTACCTAATCTTTTCTGCCATAGCTCATGCCACTGTGCAAATTCTTTGCTTTCAAACAAGTCACTATTTTCTAGCTTATCGAACGTTAATGCACGAAACGTATTTGTATAGTCAGCTTTATAAGTTTTCATTATTGTAAGAAGGTCTTGGAATAATGCTTCATCTTCTTTTTCTTCGTTAAAAAGCCCAAGTTTAGCCTGCATACCTGCCAGCCAGTTTTCCCGATAGAATTTTGGAAATTCGGTCACAGCGCTTTGCGCTATTTCAACTGCTTTTTCTATATCTTGATTCAATAGCGGTAATAAAGCCTCAGCAAACCTCGCAAGATTCCACCCTGTAATGCCTGGTTGATTTTGATAAGCGTAGCGCCCTTGTACATCAATTGAACTAAATACAGTTTCTGGATCATAGGTATCCATAAATGCACATGGTCCGTAATCAATTGTTTCTCCACTAATTGTCATATTATCCGTATTCATGACGCCGTGAATAAAACCAATAAGCTGCCATTTAGCAACTAGGGTAGCGTGACGCTTAATCACTTCTTGAAGCAATGATAAATATTTTTTTTCGTTCTTTTCTATGTGGGGAAAGTGACGTTCTAATGCATAGTCAGCTAAAGCTTGAAGGTTTTCGACCGTTCCCCATTTTGCAGCGAACTGAAATGTGCCAAAACGAAGGTGACTGGAAGCTACACGCGTCAAAATCGCCCCCGGCAGTTCTTTTTCACGAACAATGGATTCACCTGTTGTTACGACTGCTAGGCTCCGAGTAGTCGGAATACCAAGAGCATGCATGGCTTCACTAATAATATACTCACGCAGCATAGGTCCTAGAGCTGCCCGGCCGTCTCCTCCTCGGGAATACGGTGTTCGGCCTGAGCCTTTAAGCTGAAGGTCTACTTTCTCACCCGAAGGCGTAACTTGCTCTCCTATTAACATAGCCCGGCCGTCTCCTAGCATGTTAAAGTGGCCAAATTGATGCCCCCCATAAGCTTGTGCAAGCGGGAAAGCACCTTTTGGAAAACTGTTTCCAGCCAAAATGCTAACTCCTTCTGGGCTTTGCAGCTGTTCTTTTTGTAACCCTAGAGACGCGGCTAAAGAGTCGTTAAATTTAACTATTTTAGGTGAACTCACTGGATTAGGATCAAGAGGGGTAAAAAAGATGTTTGGTAACTCCGCATAGCTATTACGTAAATTCCATCCTGTTTCTTTTTGATTAGTCATCGTATCTCCTTTTCTTTTTGTGTCTTAAAACATAATTCTTTCTTTACTGATCGTTATTTTATAAGCGCAGTAAGCCTTGCTCTACCCTGCTTTCTTTTGGGCGTCTTAGAGCAGGACAGTTTCTCTTTCATTTATTTTCTCTTTTACTATTATATCGTATTTGCTCGTACTTTTAATCTAAAGTGCCTTATCCATTTATATACCTCCGCTTTGTTGACGAGCTATTAAATGCTCAAAAAAGAAGAAGTATTAATATACTTCTTCCTCTGTATTTTACCCCCAAATATCTTTTAAATTCCAATACGTTAACTCTTTTACAATTACGTTTCCTCCTTCAGTAAATAATTCAATTCCGAGCCTGCTTTCTTTTGGATAAATACGGCTCGTCATGGTCGCTTGTCCTTCGTTTGCAAATACTTCAACGGAAGAACGGTCCACAAATATTCGTAAAGCTAGTGTCTCACCTGCTTGTAACGCTACTTTCCTCACTCCATCTTCTTTTCCCGAGTGAGTACAGTCAAGCAATAGCTTTTGCTCATTAAGGTTGTAACACATAAGCGTTTCTTCGTTGTTTATTCCACGAATTTTTATTCCTACCGATGAAGCTTGGCAGTCCGCTAAATCAAATACAGCTTGTATCTCTAGCAAGTCTTCATTTACTTCTACTACATAACTGTTAGAAAGAGCTTTATTGGTTAGCATATTATACTGAGTTTTCCGAAGTGATGTAAGCTCTTGGACGGGGTTCATTAACACTTTATCCCCTCTTAAAGTTAGTTCTCTCGGAAGCGTTAGCACACCGCACCATCCATCCTCTTTCGTTGGCATATTAGCTTCCCACATGTCCATCCAGCCAATTGCAATTCGCCGCCCTTTATCATCTAAAAGCGTTTGAACAGCATAAAAATCGTGGCCGTAATCTAATTCAGTAAATGACCCATGATGAAATGTATTGGTTTCATAATTATATTCTCCAACTAAATATCCCGTTTGGAAAAGGTTGTGATAGGAATCACCTTTTGCTTCTATCCCTTGAGGAGAAATCATTAACACATGCTTTCCGTCTAACTCAAAGAAGTCTGGACACTCCCACATGTACCCTAGATCTCCATCGCTTTTAGCAAGGACACCAACATATTCCCATTTTCGTAAATTTGAAGATCGGTATAAGATAACACGGCCCTCTTGTTTCTTTGTTGAGTTTCCTAGAATCATATACCAGAAATCTTCGTGCTTCCATACTTTAGGATCCCGAAAATGATGAGAGCTATCTGCTGGCGGCTCAGCAATAACTGGGTTGGCCTCTGCTTTTTCAAAGGTAATGCCGTCTTTACTAACAGCTATATTTTGGTTTTGAAAAAAAGTATCCAGCTCTTTGTCTATATAATTATGTCCTGTATAAATTAGCGTAAGCTCTCCTTCGTTATCCACGGCACTTCCAGAAAAACATCCATCTTTATCAAATGGATCTCCAGGAGCTAAAGCAATCGGCAAGTGCTGCCAATGAACAAGATCTTTGCTTTTCACATGTCCCCAATGCATCGGTCCCCAGTTCTCGTCATAAGGATGATGCTGATAAAAAACATGATATTCTCCTTTATACTGAACCAACCCATTGGGATCATTAATCCAGTTCGCTGGCGCCATAATATGATACCCTAACCGATATTGATGATTCACCTTTTTCTCTGCTTCATTTAATGAATGTTGAGCTTGCTCAATTTTATTTACCGTTAACATCATCATATCCCCCTATATAATCTGCGTGTTTTCTTGTACATCTTTTCTTATAAATCTATGTTTTTTAGAGTTTAGTAGTGTAAACATTGAAATAACGTTAAATACCAAAACCATACCTCCCATAATTAAATAGGTACGGGAAAAACCTACGCTATCATATAATCCTCCCGCTATGGGTGAAAGAACTGAAGCACCTATTTGTGAAGCGAATTGGAATCCAACCAAATAAAGGATAGAAGATAGGCGCGTGTCAAAGTTAGCTGCCAAATATTTGAAGATGGCAATGAGCATAATAGGAAGTTCTAATGCATGAATAAGCTTCATCGAAGATATTCCAATTGGACCAACAACAAGCCCTGACCCAATAATACGAAATCCCATTAGAAACCCTGCTAAAATTAAACTATTTTTTGCACCGATCTTATTTACAATAAACGGTGCTGCGAACATCATTCCAGCTTCTAAAAATACTTGAAACGAATTTAAGTAGCCAAATACTTGGTTACCTATCGATTCAGTAGGAAACAAAGATGCATAATAGATAGGAAATTGCTGATCATATACCCCATATACGCATGTAACACCAACAACATAAATCATAAAAAACCAAAATTCCTTCAATAAAAATAAACTGCCTACATCTCTTAGCGTGACGGATTCAGCTTTTTCCATTTCATAACTGCTCATTTCTACTTTTACAGAAAAAATAATAGCCACTAGGATAACTGCTGAAACAGATGCCACCCAAAAATTAATGTGAGGATTAATATTAAACAATTGTCCTGCAAAAAACGTAGCTGCAGCCCAGCCTAATGACCCCCACATTCTAGATTTTCCGTACTCAAATTTATATTTTCGGCTGACTTTCTCTATGTATGTTTCAATCGCTCCGATGCCCGCCAAAAACGCTACTCCTAAATATAGGCCTCCAATAATAGCCCCTATCAACACATTGTATTGAAGCAAAGGTCCATAAACAAAAATATAAAATGGTCCTACAAACACTAAAAGACAGCTAATAAAAAATAAAACGTGTTTCTTTAAACCTATCCTGTCAGATATATATCCGTACAAAGGCTGCATACACAAAGCAAAGATAGCGTTTACAGAAAAGATTAAGCCTGTTGCTGATCCATTCAACTTAATCTCTTGCCCTAACCAGATAGAAAATAAAGAGTAGCTTGACGACCACGTAAAAAAGAAGAAGAAAAAATATGCACTCAGCTTCCAATATAAACTTTTTGAACTTTTCATTTTAGTTACCCCTTTAGCTTAAGATATAAAATCTTTTATCTAACAAAATGAAAGCACTTTCAATTTGATTTTATGTCAACCGGTTTCATATGTCAACCGGTTTCATATTTTATATTTAAAAAAAGATTGTATTAGGTGTAAAAGTGGGCTTTGTGGTATGTTTAAATTGTTTAATAAACCGTTTACAATCCTTACATAGATTTTTATCACTCAAAAGAAAACGTAACGACTGAAAGCTATTTGCTTGATTGCAATTTATTTTAAGGCTTTTACATGTCTGATATATACTATAAAAGCAATGTTTTGGAGAAATTAGGAGGAAACTAGATGAAAGCCAAGATTAGTGATGTAGCAAAAATTGCAGGTGTTTCACCGACTACCGTTTCTCGTGTATTAAATAACCGTGGTTACATAAGCAAAGAAACGCGAGAAAATGTTTATAAAGCAATGAAAGAAATTAATTATTTCCCAAATGATATTGCACGTTCATTATTTAATAAGCGAACAAATTTAATCGGTATGATTGTCCCGCAAACGAGCAACCCTTTTTTCGGAGAGTTAGCCTTTCACATTGAAAGTATATGTGCTTCTCTTAACTACAAAGTGCTTCTTTGCAACAGTCTTAATCGAATTGATAAAGAAAAAAAATATGTAGAGATGCTTATCAGAAATCAGGTAGATGGTGTGATTGCCGTCACTTATAATAGAGGTATTTTTGATTCAGAAAGTCAAAGTCTTCCTGTGGTAGCAGTGGATCATTATTTATCAACAGATATTCCTACCGTATCTTCTGATAACTATGCTGGAGGAAAACAAGCCACGGAATTGCTCATTTCAAAAGGTTGTAAGCATATTATTCATATTAACGGCCCCCTTAAACTCGAAACTCCAGCTAACTTAAGAAGGAAAGCTTATGAAAACGTGATGAAAAAGTACGAAAAACAGCCTATCACGTATGAAATTTCAAATACCTTCGACCGCAACATCCAGAGAGAAACTATTTCTAAGGTTTTTGAAGAAAATCCGGAAGTAGATGGTATTTTTGCAAGTGATGACTTACTTGCAGCTTTAGTAGTTGCAGAAGCACAAAAAAGAGGAAAAAACATCCCAAGAGATTTAAAAATCGTGGGCTATGACGGAACGGAGGCCAGTCAGACTTTGTTACCTGGTCTAACTACAGTTCAACAGCCCATTGAATCGATTGCTCAAACAGCCATTGATATTTTACTAAAAGAAATTGAAGGAGAATTCAGCAATATACCTCGTGAAATCTGCCTTCCCGTTAAGCTTCTAGAAGGACAAACAACGTAAAAATACATTTTTTATAAAATAAATATCAGTTTGTTGCATATTCTTCTTCCTTTATTCACACCTTAACGTTACAGAAAGGAGTTGAATACAATGGCAAACAACAAAAGCAGCAATAATAATGAATTATTAGTATACGGAGCTGAACAAGCAATCGATCAAATGAAATATGAAATCGCTAGCGAGTTCGGAGTAAATTTAGGAGCTGACACTACTGCACGTGCAAACGGATCAGTAGGCGGCGAAATCACAAAACGTCTTGTACAATTAGCTGAGCAACAACTTGGCGGCGGACGTTTCTAAGACAATTTCATACACACCATGACTTAAGGAAGAATGGATATCCATTCTTCCTTTTCATATATTTACTTTCCATTTTTATATAAAAATTATTATTCTTCCTCCTCTTTACTGACTGATTTTGTTTTTCCTTTCTTTAGTACAGCGCTGATTCCTAAACAACAGACGGCTGCTATCCATCCGGAGATGAGAAAATAAACGGAAGTATTTGCAAAGAGTGTGCCTATTAAAATAAACAGGCCTCCAAGAATAATAAAAAAGACGTGACCCTCACCATTTCTTTTCACCTTCATCACCTCTCCTTACCTATACAAACGAATGTTCAGATACAAAAGAAACTTCTTGATAAACAAGAAGTTTTCTTCGTGCGTTCCTTTTTTAATAAAAATTAAAGGTGTTTTCTTTTTATTTATTCAACGAAACCCCTCAATATTCTTCTCAATTACATGCTATTCAATAATTTCTGCGGTTTTATACTCTTTCATAAATACATCAATAACATCTCCTGCTTCTTCGTTCTCCTCCTCCATTTGAACGAGTATTTGGTTTTGTGCATTTACCGAAAGGATTCTGACATCCGACATTCGGTTTATGTCCAGCTGCAGTTCCAAATCTCTAGCAACTTCATCAGCTTTTAGTGAATCTTTGATAATATATCTGTGGCTTCTCATAACATTCGCTCCTTTACGTTATATGAACGAATATAGTTTATCCAAACTATCAGCGCACAATAACATTTTTCTTGTATCTTTCATTTAAACAAAACAAAAAAACGGCTTTTCTCAGCCGTTTTTTTGTTTTGCTTTTCATTTATGAAAAAGCATAGTTATTTCTTTAGTTGATCGTTCTCTGTATCAGGTATCATGCGCTTATTTATTCCGAATGCGTAAAAACTGATGACAACAAGAGCCAGGAAAATAACCCCTACAATAAGTGAAATACGCGTTTCATCATTAAACCACATGCCTACAAGCACCATAAGTAAAAAAGCAATAGTTATATAGTTTGTTACAGGCGCAAAAGGCATTTTGAAAGGATGACTGTCCATTTCAGCCCCTTTAGCTTTACGGAAACGAATTTGGCTGATAAGAATAATGAACCAAGGAATCATTCCTGGAAGCACGCTAGCGCTGTATACATAAACAAATACATTCGGTGGAGCGATGTAGTTTAAAATAACTCCAATTACTAACCCAATCATAACAGCGAGTGTGCTGTAAATCGGAACACCGTTACGAGAAATTTTTGTGAAGAATTTAGGTGCTTGACCGTTTACACCAAGCGTATAAAGCATGCGTCCTGCACTAAAAATTCCGCTGTTACAGCCTGACATCGCTGCTGTAATAACTACAAAGTTAATGATACCTGCAGCTGCTGTAACGCCAACTTTAGCAAATGTAGATACGAACGGACTTCCCAAGGAATCCAACTCATTCCACGGATATACCGTCACGATGACAAAAATTGCTCCAATATAAAAAATTAAAATTCGCCAGATGATGCTTTGAATTGCGCTTGTTAACGTTTTTTTAGGATCCTTTGCTTCACCAGCTGTAATACCAATTAGCTCGACTCCTTGATAAGCTGCAATAACAAGAGATAGAGCAAAGAAAAAGCCTGACCATCCGCCTGCAAAGAAACCGCCGTGTGCCCAAAGGTTTGATAACCCAATTGCGTCTCCGCCATTTCCAAATCCAAAGAAAATCAACCCAAGTCCTGCGATAATCATTAAAATAATTGTTACAATCTTAATCATCGCAAACCAAAATTCAAACTCTCCAAATGATTTTACTGAAATTAAGTTTGCTGTGCCTAAAATCAACATGGCGATAATACCAGGCACCCAAGCTGGTAAATGTGGGAACCAATAATGCATATATGCTCCTACCGCTATAATTTCAGACATCCCTACGATTACAAATTGAAACCAGTTGCTCCACGCAGCCATATAACCTGCCAATGGATGAATATATTTGTGGCCAAATGTAGCGAATGAACCTGTGCTTGGTTCCATGTACAGCATTTCGCCCATGGCACGCATAATAAAGAAAATAAACATTCCGCAGATTGCGTAAGCAAGCAATACCGATGGACCTGTCCATTGGATGGTGCTTGCTGATCCCATAAATAATCCAACGCCAATTGTTCCGCCTAGCGCGATCATTTGAATGTGACGGGATTCTAAGCCTCTTTTTAGCTCTTTGTCTGCCATTCCATTTCCTCCTCCTAAACTTGTTATAGCTCTGTTAGGAAAGATACTTTTTGTGTCTGATGGAACAGCTATCGTTTTTAAAACCTTCCATTTTTACCTAGTACCTTTACAACTAAACTACTTTTTCTATTTTTAGCTATCCGACTGTATAATTACTTATTTTATAATAATAAATTTCCCTCAGAAATACAATTGTTTTTTTCAGAAAAACACTCAATTAAACCTTTAACCTTTATTAAATCAATCATTTGAGTGAAATAGTTTTTTATTTCAGTATAATTTAAATTTTATGAACATTCAAAATAAATATAGGCGCAGGGTACGGGAACACTCTATTTCTTAAGGCTAACGAAATGAAACCACTACTTAATCGAAAAAATTCCTTTCTTCTCCTTTTACGTTTTTTCTTTCTCTTCTTAGGGAAAGTATCCATAGAAAATAGAGATGAGGAGGGATTTTTCATGTGGCAAGCTGCGATGTGGGGCGGAATTTCAGGATCAGCTGTCCTTCTTGGTGCTTTGGCAGCAGTTTTTTTGCCTATCGGCAAAAAGATAATTGGTTATATTATGGCTTTTGGGACAGGTGTATTAATCGGAGCATCTACCTATGAGCTGCTTGGAGACTCGGTTCATAACGGCGGGTTAAAAGCTACTTCTCTTGGTTTTCTTGCCGGGGCTGTCGTTTTTACTTTTTTAGACTATCTAATTTCACGTCAAGGAGCGAATAAAAGAAAGAGGTCTACCAAACAAATGGCTGCGAGTAGTTCTGGAATTGCTATATTTATAGGAACCGTAATGGATGCCATCCCAGAGTCCATTATGATTGGGGCTAGCTTAATTGAAAATGCAACCGTTAGCTGGCTTCTTGTTATCGCTATTTTTATAAGTAATATTCCTGAAGGACTGTCCAGTACGACCGGTCTAGTAAAAAGCGGATTCTCTAAAAAGAAAATTTTTTTACTATGGGCAGCTGTTTTGTTCATTTCAGCTTTTAGCTCATGGACAGGTTTTGTTTTTTTAGACCATGCATCTGAGACACTTATGGCTGCTATTGCTGCTTTTGCCGGCGGCGGTATCATTGCTATGGTAGGTTCTACAATGATGCCAGAGGCCTATGAAGAAGGAGGTTCTATTACGGGATTAATTGCTGCACTTGGATTACTTGCTTCGCTGATATTAGATCATTTTTCTTAATTGTCTTCATACTATTTCTATCGTTTCCAAGTAGAAAGCACAAAGCCTTCTACTTGGAGACGTGTTTCCTTATCACATTATTATGAATGTGTCTTCTTAATAAGTAAAATCGTAGTTTTCTTTTATTTCCCGAGTAAAAGCTTTCCAATCCGTAGCTTCAAATTCTGCATTGCGTGCTTTTAACTCTTTTTCCATTCCTTGAATCTCTTGAACAGCTTCTATAGTTCTTTCACTTCCTGGTCCTACTCTCCAAATTAAGTTTTTGTATTCTTTAATCTTATCCATTAGATAACCCGTCTCTAATTCTTTATATTTAGACATATTAGCTGACTCCTTTTACTTCATTCTTTCTTCTAAGATATCATATTTCTCCTTTATGGATAAGCCTCTCGTCTGACGCTTCTTTAACGCTCAAAGATAGAGAATACAACAATAAAAAAGCAAGCACAAGTGCTTGCTTCCGCCTTATTAAGGCAATGGTTCAACCGCTACGTTCCCTACCGTCACAGCTTCTGTATATGCATTCGTACCGCTTTGGCGTAAGCGAAGATTGGCACTCCCCACTGCGCTTGGATTTAATTGGACATTCAAAACCTTTTCTCCATTTCCAGATGCGTCCGTTGTAATTGAAAAATTGCTGCTGTATCCATACGATGACGGCCAGCTTCCATCTGCGTTTTGAACTTTAGCAATTTGAGTTCCCGATCCGTTATATGCACCTAGATTAAACGTGCTGTACGTAGTGTTAGCTGAAAGCCCGCTTACCTTTACGCGTATTTGGAATATGCCGCTCGTTGGTAAAATGGCTTGATGTTCCAACACGTAAGCACTAGCAGCTGGGGGCTGTGTGGTTCCACCTTTATAACCATATGAACCAGATGCAAAAGTTGACGTATCGTACCATTTATAGCCTGCTGTAGGTGCTGACCATGGCTCTGTCTGAGGCTCAGTGGACTGACTTGGCGTTTCCGACGAAAGTAATGCTGTAGCTTGATCCAATTGAAGTCCTGATACTTGATTCAAAGAGGTATAGCTTTCTTGCTTCGCTAACCAATTGACCATATTTACAAGCAGTGTAGAATCGTCTTGTTCCTTAAATCCGTCATATGTGGTTTTAAAAGATCCTGTATCTTCTCGTTTATATTTTGGTGTAGCATCTTCAACCGGTGAAGAATCTCCTATAAAAGCAGCTTTACCTGCCCCTACTTTTGAAACAGCAGCAAAAGGCCCTTCCGCTCTTCCTCCTCCATTATACACTCCTTGATCTACAGCATTTGACCATTTTGTTGTTGTCTTAGGAAGATACACAATTCCTTTTGCTTTGTTTGGGTCTGTAATAGCAACCGTAGAACCTGCATGCATAGCAACGGTTGAAACACCTAGCGTAATACCGAATGCTTGAGAAGGAGCTACAATATCATTGGCTGTCACATCGCCGATGGCATTATAGCGAAAGCGAACACCAAAGTTATTCGCCAGCCAGTCAGAGCTTGTTACGTTTTGCATTGCATCAGAGTTTGCTTCTTCCGTTGTCATGCCTTTGGCTGGATTTGTCCATGCTCCACGACGGTACCCGTTAAAAACTTCTGAAGAATCCCAGCGGTTTTTGTTTCGGTCTGCATTGTAATGATCTGCAATAAAAAAGACGCTTCCTCCGTTCTGAACATATTGCAAAAGGGCAGCTTGTTCAGAAGATTTATACGGAATATTTGCTTCTGGCACAACAAACACGCTATAGCCGCTGAGGTCACTGTATGTAATCGGCGTAGATTTCCGCAGTTCTTTTACATCAAATCCGCTGCCAGCCAGTCCTTTCCCAAAATCAGAAAAACCTCCGTCAATAACCCAATCTGCTGTACCGGCAGTTTGGCCATGGGTATTATCAAACAAGACTTTCTTGCCATTATTGTCATTCACAACGGTGGATTTAATTTCTGGTGCAGGATCAGTAGCGCTTTCTGCTGATGCTGAATGAGTAGTAAAAGGCAGTGAGATAGATAAAGCCGTACACATTGTTAAAACGGCATAACCTACGCGAGTGTGTTTTTTTCGCATATAAAATGCTCCTCTCAAATTTTTGCAATGCTTGTCTTTTCAAGAGGATTATAGCAGGTTCATTTATGATTTTTTTAAATTTATTGTAAATAATATATATTTTTTCAAAAAAGGTTCTTTCTACCTTATATTTGTTAAGACGAACCCTTTTGAATATGCCCGTGATTATATGTAAAATTTGTTAACGATAACGACTTGAATATTCGAGAATACTGCGTAGCATTTGACGTGTACTCTGTGATTCGTTTGTGCGTTCTTTATATTCAAGAGGACGACTAGGCGTGGACTTATTTTCTTCTGTATACTGAGAATTTTTGTGTTCTGACACGTTTTTTCACTTCCCTATCTCTATTTTATCCAGAGCAGCTCAAAGCTGCTCTTTTGTCTGTCATTCTTTTATTTATTATGACGACTTACTTTTGCTTTTTGAAGCTCATCTGTATGAATATCGTTTGATAAAATACTTTTATTTACATTATCGACAGCTACTGCACTGCTGCTGACTCCTTGGTTTGTGCTTTTATTTTGTTTACTCATTTCATCCACCTCCATGTGTAACGTCTATATTTTATGGAGTTATAAAAAGAAAATAAGAGGTAGTATTAGGAAAATGACCTTCTTTTCTTTTTGCTTGCATCCTCATATTAAATAAAAATAAAATCTCCATATTTAACAGAATGCACCAGAAATAAATGTTCATACTAAGAGTAGAAATTCTGCATATTCATTTTGAAAATATAGGAGGAAATAAGTGTGAGTACAAATAGCAATACACTATCCATTTTTGCTTTAGGCGGCATTAATGAAATAGGAAAAAATATGTATGCCGTTCAATATGACGATGACATCATTGTGATTGACTGCGGGTCTAAATTTCCTGATGAAAGTTTATTAGGAATTGATTTGATCATACCTGATATTACATACTTACAAGAGAATCGAGAAAAAGTTCGCGCACTGGTTGTGACTCATGGTCATGAAGACCATATTGGAGGTATTCCTTATCTTTTAAAACAGTTAAATCTCCCTATTTATGCAACAAGCCTTACCCTTGGATTAATTGATATTAAACTTCAAGAGCATCAATTATCTGCTGAGACGGAGCTTATTGAAATCAACGAAGAGTCCGAAATTATATTAGGCAATATTCCGCTTTCGTTTTTTAAAACGAATCACAGCATTCCAGATTGTCTCGGCATTGTCTTTCATACCCCTGAAGGAGCTGTTGTGCATACGGGAGATTTTAAGTTTGATTTAACTCCTGTTAACGACCAATATCCAGATCTTCATAAAATGGCGAAAATCGGCAGTGAAGGTGTACTGGCTTTAATATCCGAAAGCACAAATGCTGAACGCCCTGGATTTACGCCTTCAGAAAAGCTAGTTGGCAAACATGTAGAAGAAGCTTTTCGTAAAGCAAAGCGAAAAGTGATTATTTCTACTTTCGCCTCCAACGTTAACCGGGTACAGCAAATTGTAGATGCAGCGATTAAAACGAATAGAAAGCTTGCGCTTCTTGGAAGAAGCATGGTTAACGTTGTATCAGTTGCGTTAGAGAAAGGGTATTTAACTATTCCTGAAGGGATGCTAATTGAACCTTATGAAGTACATTCACTTGCGCCTGAACAAGTCGCTATTCTCTGCACTGGAAGCCAAGGCGAGCCGATGGCCGCTCTATCTAGATTAGCCAGTGGAAATCACCGACAAGTAGAAATTCTTCCTGAAGACACGGTTATTTTATCAGCAGGGCCTATTCCTGGTAATGAACGTAATATCTCTCGTATTGTCGACAGTCTTTTCACACTCGGGGCTCATGTGATTTACGGTTCAGGAAGCGCAACAGGGATGCACGTATCAGGACATGGCTATCAAGAAGAATTAAAATTAATGGCTACACTGATGAAACCAAAGTATTTTATCCCGATTCACGGTGAGTTTCGCATGCTTCATCACCACAGCTTATTAGCGGAATCCGTTGGGGTGGAAAAAGAGAATATTTTTATTATAAATAACGGTGATATTGTTGATATTAAGGGCGGAACAGCTGTTCAAACAAGAAAAATCCCTGCAGGCAATGTATATGTAGACGGTTTTGGCATTGGCGATGTTGGAAACGCGGTTTTACGTGACCGTAAACAACTTTCAGAAGATGGCATGCTGGTTATTGTGATTACTTTAAATAAAACGGAAGGAAAAATTGTTTCTGGTCCAGATACCATTTCGCGAGGTTTTGTTTATACAAGAGACTCAGAGCAGCTATTAAAAGACGTTAATCGACAAGTGACTAAAATCGTAAACCAATTACAAAAAGCGCACGTTCACCAATGGAACATTATGAAAAAAGAAATTAAGACCACCCTTGGACAGTTCTTATATAACCAAACGAAAAGAAGACCTATGATTCTTCCCATCATTATTGAAGTTTAATTCCTCCAGCAAAAACTGCCTTAGTCCCCACTAAGGCAGTTTTTCCTTTATAAATCCGAAGCTTAACCTGAAGTTAGAAGTTGCCTTCTGTAGTTTATGAATAGGCACTGCTTTTATATGTATGGTTAAAAGTGCTAGGTGTATTTCTTCTTTTTTACCCCATTCTATAAGAGAGATATTTCACTGCAAATATCTTGTGAAAGTATCCTATCCTTGAGGTGATTATGATGAATGATAAAAATCATGTAGATCAGCATTCAGAACTATTCCGCCACAACTGGACGAGACCGAAGCGTTCAAAGTCCCAAGTAAATGGACATACAGAGATGTCTCAAACGAACATCATCCTGCGAAGTAATGCAAAAGCTCATCGTTGGTAAGGATACGCTTCAACAAAAAAAGACGCGAACGCGTCTTTTTTTGTTATTGACCGTCTGCCCCGCTTTGAGTTATCTTGCGAATATGACCATCTTCATAATTATTTTCTCGTAGCGCTTTTGCTTTGTCATCTACTACTTGTTTTTGATCTACTTGTGAAGAAGGAGTCTGCTTGTTTTTTGGCATGATCATAACCACCTTTTATTTTTGTAATTGTACAACGTGCATAGTATCCCTCATAAAGATTAAATATATGTTAGCTAGCGGCTTCTTCTTCTTTCCACTTATGGCGCAGTTTCAAAATAACAAGACTTATAACAATTAAAAAGCCTAAGCTTGCAAAAAAGCCCGGTCTGCTTGCAGATTCTAACAGCGTACCGCTTACTGCTAGCAGGATTAATAAGAGGCCAACAGCTTGTTTCACTTTATCCCAAACGGTTTGTTTGATTAAGCGATGAAAGGAAATTAAAATAAAGAACCAGTTATAAATCAGCATCAGTCCCGCTGCTGTTGTAATGTACTCATAAATTTTCCCGGGCAATAGCAAGGAAAGAACAATAGAAACAATTAATCCTGCTGTTGTTAAAAGTAAAGCCGGTAAAGGAAACTGCAGCTTTTTCTGTTTTTGTTTTGAAAACAATGCAGGAGCATCTCCATCTTCTGAAAGAGTGACAATCATTGTTGTTACGGAAAAAAAAGACGCTGACATTGTTGAGAAACCCGCAATAATCATTGCTCCATTAAAAACATGAGGGAAAAATGGAAGATGGTATGTTTCTAAAGCCGTTACAAATGGACTTTGATTTCCATGAAAATCATGAAATGGCACAATTAAAATAGCTAAACTCAGTGAAACAATATAAATAATTCCAAGAAGAATAAGCATAGTTCTTCCCGCTTTCGGTGCGTCTTCTTTTTTTTCTAAACGAACCGTCATGATCCCCATAACTTCGATGCCGCCGAAAGCATAAAAGGCATAAAGCAAAGCGCCCCATAAACCTAAAAATCCATGAGGAAATACTTCACTTATCGTTCGCGGCACTCCTTGTTTGGCACCTTCGTCAAGAAATCCAAATAAAGCGAGACTAGCTAGTACAATAAACATTAAAATAGCAGCCACCTTTGTGACAGCAAATACATTTTCCATTCGTTCAAAGCCTTTTGTTCCGATTAATACAACAGCAATGCCTAAAACAGCATAAATAGAGGCAAAGACCCACAGTGGAATATCTTCAAACCAAAAACGTGTAAAAAGAGATAAAGCCGTGAGCTGACTCCCCATGATTAGCATCTCTGAACTCCAGTACACCCATCCGCTGCTAAAACCTGCCCATCTTCCATAAGCTTTTTTAGCATAGGAGCGAAACGAACCTTTTTGAGGATCTTGAGCACTCATTTTAGCAAGAGCGTCAAATACAATAAATGTACATACTGCTGCTAGTAAAAAAGCAATTAATACGGAGGGACCCGTGGCTTTTATTGCAATACTTGATCCTAAAAAATAGCCTGTACCGATGATGCACCCTACCCCGATTAAAGACAGCTGCCACCATTTTAATTTCCCTTCAACCTGACTTCCGCAGCCTATTTTCTTTTTCATACTATCACTCCTTACACCTCGATGTAGTGTGTGATAGTTTGAAAAATTTATGCGCAAAAAGAGGCAGCTTTCTACTATTTTTCAGCAGATAGAAAACGCTTTAAATTCAATTCTGCTTTCTCTCCTTTTAAATAATGAATTGCTGTACAGCTTGCCAGCCGAAATATATACCAAATCCTATTAGAGAAAGACCCGATATAACGGAAACTGCAGTCAAAAACGTCGCCGCTAAATACCTTCGAAAAGTGCTTGCTAAAGCTGCCATAGCAATATCCCAGCATAAAATCCCTGTAAAAATAGCACAGCTGTATAAAATAAGCTGTTCTGTTTCGTATGTATTAGCTGTTTTGGCTAAAACAGAGCCATAAATACCCAGCCAAAAAAGAATAGTAAGCGGGTTTGTTAATGAAATGAAAAAACCTGAAAAAAAACACTTTACTACCGAATCTCCTTTTACGTTCCGATGCTGTGTAATTTTCCCTGCGCTCATTAATCCTTCAATACCGGTATAAATTAATACAAAGCACCCAAACGAAAAAAGAAACGTTTTCATAAAATCGCTGCTTAAAAAATGAACGGACCCAAAATAAACCACAAGCATATAAAGAGCGTCAACCGATGTTGCTCCTATCCCTAAGAACCAAGCATGTAAAAAACCATTTTTAATTCCTTTATCAAGCTGAGCGGCGTTAATTGGACCGATTGGCGCGGCTAACGATAGCCCTAATAACATATAGCTGAAAAAAGCTCCCACATACATCCCTCCCTGCTTCTGAGGTTTTATAAATTAAACTATGATAAATGTATGCAGCCTACTTAGCTTGTACTACGTAATTTTCATTTTATTTCTAAGTCCTTTTGTATAGCTGCGGAAAAGCGGCGCATGTTAACTGTAAATACTATACAGAAGGATGAGAGGCATGAATTCATACACTCATATTAAAGAAGCACTACAATTAGCTGAGCAGGCTGTTTATCAAGGACAGATGAATTTGAATGGAGCTAATTTTCAAAATGCTCAAATGCATTTGAATATCGTTCAGCAGCAAATTAATGAACAAAAAGAAGCGGCGTCTGGTGATAAAGAATTAAGAAGAATGGAAGAGCACTTAAGACATTTACGCGAAGCGCAGCAGGCTATTCAGCAAAATTTTTAGTAAGGGTAGTTGTAACTTTTTTTACTTTTATACGAAAAACTAAAAAAGCTCTACGAACTCACTGAGTTCGTAGAGCTTTTGATCTTCACCTGCAGCTTTTAAGAGCTGCGTAAAGAGTAAATTTTTTTCTTTATTCTTATACATACTTTCCATAATCCGGACGAGCAATCTCATCAAAATTCTTCGTAAGCTTCAATAAATTAGTTGAAAGCCATTCGCCGGAAACCGGTTTTCCATGTCCTGTCACCGCCGCAGATGGATGAAGTGACTGAAGAACTTCAACTGATTTTTTGGCAGATGCCCAGTCCGTAGTTAAATAACGAGGAGGACCGCTAATTTCCAATTCTTGCTCTAGTACATCCAGTAAATATTCTTGCCTAGTGGTAACAAAAGCATCCCCGGCGATAAGGGCAAGATCCCGCTTTCTAAAAAGAGAAATATGTCCTGGAGAATGACCAGGGGTGTGAACCCATTCCCATTCCGGCATATGGGGTACAGAACCGTCGGCTGGTAAAGCTTGCACATGAGAACCTAAATCAATGGCTTCCGTTGGAAATAGCGGAGAAAGCTTTGCTACAAGCCCGCCTTCCACTGTACCATCTGGTGTAGGATAATTTTTTTTACCCGTCACATATGGAAGTTCAAGCGGATGTGCATATACCGGTATTTTCCACTTCTCCACTAGTTCAATAATAGATCCAATATGATCAAAATGTGCATGTGTCAGAATAATTGCTTTTGGTTTTTTTTCTTTTCCAAACCTTTCTTCTGCCTCTTTGATAATCATAGAAGCCGAATTAGGCATTCCCGCATCCACAAGTACAAAACTATTTTCTTTGTCTGGATTTCCTATAAAACATATGTTAACAATCTGCGTAGTGTAGCTGTAGATATCCGGTGCCACTTCGACTCCTTTTCCACTGGCTATAGAGCTCATGGGAATAAAACTTTCCGTTGATGAACTTCCGTGCATCTCTCTGTTCACTTTATAATTCCCTCCTTTAACGTGTCACTTCATATACGTGATACACGTTTATGCTATCCACCTTTGCTTCCGTTATTCTTTTTTTAACTAGCTCTCTTTTATATATCCATAAAAAAAAAGAAAGGAGAAAAACTCCTTTCTTTTTTTACATCAATTATACTTTTGCCGGAACTTTAACGCCCATGATTGCTTTTGGCTCTAGATATTCTTCAATACCAAATGCTCCCCACTCGCGTCCAATACCAGATTGTTTGAATCCACCGAATGGTGCAGCTCTGTCTTGCTCAGCATCGTTGACGATGATTTGACCAGCTCTAATATTTTTAGCAACATAGTCAAGTGTTTCTTGGTCTTTTCCGACCGCATAGCCTGCAAGTCCATAAATTGTATCATTCGCAATTTCAAGAGCTTGCTCTAAATCCTCATACGTAATAATAGTTGTTACAGGTCCAAAGATTTCTTCTTGTGCAATAACCATATCATTTGAAACGTCGGTAAAGACTGTCGGTTTAACAAAGTATCCTGTCTCTAAGCCGTCTGGTTTACCCGTTCCGCCAGTAAGAAGTGTTGCACCTTCGTCCATTCCTTTTTTAATATAATCCTGTACGCGATCCCACTGTTTTTCCGCTACGAGCGGTCCAGTTACGTTGTCTTTATTTAATGGATCACCAACTGGGAATGATGGTAGAACCTTCTTCACTGCTTCTTCAAATTTTTCTTTCATAGAGGCAGGAATGATAATGCGCGTTGCTGCCGTACATACCTGCCCTGTATTCATTGCAATGTGTGAAACTGCTATTTTAGCCGCTTCTTCTACATCCGCATCCTCTAATACAACTAGCGGCGATTTCCCGCCTAGCTCAAGCGCTACTTTTTTGATTGTTTTAGCCGCATTTTGCATGATTTTCTCGCCTACAGCACCTGATCCTGTAAATGATACAAAATCAATGTCCGGGTGAGAACTAATACCGTCACCGATTGTGCTTCCCGTTCCGTTTACAAGGTTAAAGGCACCTTTTGGTACACCAGCTTCATCAATGATCTCTGCTAATATCATCGCTGCATACGGTGTAAGTTCTGATGGTTTTAATACCATTGGACTTCCTGCTGCAATAGCTCCTGCAATTTTAGTAGAGGTCTGATTTGTTGGGAAGTTCCATGGTGTAATAAGTCCGCTTACTCCAATAGACTCTTTTACGACCTTGTAGCTTGCATGATCTTTTTCAAATGTGTAATCTTCAAGTGCATTAGCTGCTTCTTTAAAGTGGCTGAGTCCCATTTCATAGTGAACTTCTTCTGAAATCTTTAAAGGAGCGCCAAGCTCTTCAGTCATAACTTCAATAAGCTCCTGTTTACGCTTTTCATATCCTTTTGCAATATTGCGAAGCATTTTAATTCGCTCTTCTTTTGTTGTTCTTGAAAATGTGGGAAGAGCTGCTTTAGCTGCTGCCACGGCTTTATCTAGATCTTCTTTTGTACCTAAGCTAATTTTACCAATTGATTTTTCAGTAGCAGGATTGATCACATCTGACGTTTCGTTTCCTGTTGATTCAATCCATTCGCCGTTAATAAAGTGTTTTAAATTTGTACGCATTGATTTGATCTCTCCTTTTAGTTTGTTAATTGTTGAACTATGTCATCTAGTTTTTATCTACCCGCCTGTCTGCTTCTCAAACACCGCTTCTATTATTTTTTGTTTCTTTCACTGTCTTACCCCTTTTCCAATCGGCGTTTCGCAGCTGACATTATTTTTCCTCATCGCTTACGCTTCTGCGTGATCTCACTAAATGAAACCTACGTTCACCATAACCACAAAAAAATCCGAACGAGTTTGATTCTCCATCAAGAATCTCGGTTCCTCGTTCGGATCTTCTTTCCACTAAAACACTTTTGTTCCCCTTCTTTTTGTATTAACGTACTTCTTGTAAACGATGTACCGCTCTGCTTTCAATTAACGGTTCTGTTTGCTGTCTGTATTGTTGATAGTGAGGTGTTTCAATGTGAGCTTCAACATCTTCTTGGCTTTTCCATTTCTCATAAAAAACAAATGTGCCTGCTTTGTCTGTATCCTGGTGGAGAGTGTATTGAATACATCCTTTTTCTTCTCTTGATGGTTTAATAACTTTTACTAACTCTGATCGAAGCTCTTCTTCTTTTCCTGGCTTGGCTTGCAAAATGGCGTTAATAATAATTTCTGACATCGTTTTTCCTCATTTCTTTAAAAATATTCTCCATAAAAAGCTTCCCTCTTTTTGAATTTATTACACTGACCATCATATTTTTTGTATGATGATTGATTTCTCTAGTTCAAGACGGCACAACATACATGTTATCCACATCGGTCTTTCTTGATGCTGTTCATAAAAAAGCCTGTAGGCTATAAGCCTACAGGCTTTTTTACATCTTATTTCAATAAGTGTTTCACGACTGCTTTAGCTACACTGATTGTTGACTGAGGATTTTGACCTGTTATTAGGTTGCCATCTGCTTGTACATTATCTGCCCAGTTTGGAGCAGTTACTACATTTGCCCCAAGTTCACGCAGACGTGTTCCCAAAAGAAACGGCATGAAGCGGTCCAATGTTGTTTCACGTTCTTCATCATCTGTAAACGCAGCGACATCTTTTCCTTCGACCAACGGCTTTTCATCTGATAATGTAACACCTACTAAGCCTGCGGGTCCGTGGCATACAGCGGCTACTACTTTGTCTCCTTCGTATAGTTCACGAATTAAAGCGTGGAGCGTTTGATTATCTGGCAGATCAAACATTGTGCCGTGACCGCCTGGTAAGAAAACAGCATCGAATTTAGCACTGTCTGTAATGGTATCAAGTTTTAGAGTATTCTCTAGATGCTTAGCTGTATTTAAGATTTCTTGAGAAGTCTCCCCTTCAAGGCTGCGAGCATCCACCGGCGCTTTTCCTCCTACAGGACTTGCTACAGTAATCGTAAATCCAGCTTTTTCGAACTCTACGTACGCTTCACCAAATTCTGAAAGCCAAAGGCCTGTTGGATGATTTTCTTTCATTTTGTCAGCCGTTGTTACGACCATTAATATATGTTTAGACATAGTAACGTCCTCCTGTAAATAAAGATAGTATTTTCTGTTTCTGCCTTACACACCCTATTGTAAGAGAGGAATTACTATAATACAAATTAGAAAATATCTGCTTATCCATAAATATTTTTATAGATAATGTGTCTTTGTTAATAAAGCATCTGCGAAAAAACAACCGTATATCTGAATGTATTTTTTATACACTCAAAAAAACCGCCCTTTTGAATAAGCGCGGTTTTTTCCAGAAAAGCATAGAATCTATCTTTTATTTTAAAGAACAGATTGAGCGTTCATTTGTTTCACTTTCTTTTCTCCCGTTCTTTTAAGACTTACCATAAAAATAAACGAAATACAGTACAGCCCCGCCAAGTACGTCATCGCTACTGTCATATCATAGCTTTGCAAAAGATAGCCGACAAGAATGGGGGATAACCCTCCGAGCGCTCGCCCAAAGTTAAAAATGGTGTTCGTTGCAGTGCTGCGCACTTCTACTGAATAGTGGCTGCTGATCAATGCTCCGTATCCCGCGAACATTCCGTTTGAGAAAAATCCGACCACAGCTCCTCCTATAAGCAGCCCTGCACCTCCTTCGGCATACGAGTATAAAAATACCGCACAAGCTGAAGCAAGAAGAAAGATTCCAAAAGTACGTTTCGATCCAAAACGGTCCATAAATTGACCAAATGTTAGCATGCCTATAATCATTCCAACGGCTGTACTGATTGTCCAAAGAGCTGAACTTGAAACAGAGAGGCCTTGTGATTGCTGAAGCATAGACGGAAGCCATATCATAAGTCCGTTATAGCCTGCAATTTGGACTGTAGCCATCACTGCCAGCGAAATAGTCGTCATCGCCGTCCTAGGCGTAGCGAATAATTGACGAAGCTTACCATTATTTTTAACAACCGCTGTTTTCTCTTTTTGAGCTTGTAGCCACTCAGGAGATTCGTTTAAATTTTTTCGTACGATAAAAGCAAAAATGACGGGGATGATTCCCACAAAAAACAGCGCTCTCCATCCGAAAATCGGCAGGATCAGAGAACTTAAAAGCGCCGCAAGGATCACTCCAAATTGTGCGCCAATACTAACATAGGATGAAGCTCGTCCTTGCTTATGTTTCGGCCACGCTTCTGCTACAAGAGCCATACCGATCCCGTACTCTCCTCCAGCCCCAATTCCGGCAATAAATCGCGAAGCATACACTTGTTCAACATTTGCTGCAAAACCTGTTAATGCCGTTCCGACTGCAAATAGAAGAACCGTGTAGGTAAAAACCCGCACTCTTCCAAATTTATCTGCTAAAATTCCGAAGATGACTCCACCTATCAGCATTCCTATATTCGTAATAGAAGAAATAAGTCCACCTGTTGCTAAATCAATGTGAAATTCAGCAATAATCATTGACATAGCAAACGAGATAAACATAATGTCCATCCCTTCTAACGTCAAACCTGCTACTGATGCTACAACTGTCTTGTTACGATAATTCATGTTGTTCCACCCTCCAGTGTATTCTTTCCGTATCAACGCTCTTTCTTTTTTGAAGGAATGGATAAATAACATATCTCCATTCTCTTTTGAAGCCTCTCTGGACTTCGTTTAAAAGAGGTAAGTAACACATAAAAGCCCTTTTGTCGCAGAGGGCAAAAGGGCACAGATAGGCATAGAAGCAGTAAATGAGTGATCCGTCCTTTTCGGCCTCTCTGGACCGTCTTAAAGGCAGTTATTATATTAATTATTATGTTAACACGCCGCACAGAACCTTTCAATAAGAAAAATATCTTCTTTAAAGCAGCTATGTACATCTTTCACTTTTTACATACACACTATTTCGTTCATTATTTTTTCAAATATGGTTAAAACCAAAGCCTAATGTATCATGTTCAAAGCCTTTTTTAGGCGCACCTATCGTTCCATACACACAAACGCTAATCCATTCGTCGCTTGATCCTGAAAACTCAATTTTTCCGCGCACGATTGAAAATGTGAGTCCTACCGTCCGTAAAATATCACCCAGCTGCAGCGTTCCTCGACTAACTCCTTGAATGGCTTCAAGTATAGCATGATAAAGAGCGTGAACTTCCCGGTACGACTGGGCATTAATA
Organism: Priestia sp. YIM B13486; assembly: GCF_042787865.1. Classification (NCBI taxonomy): domain Bacteria; kingdom Bacillati; phylum Bacillota; class Bacilli; order Caryophanales; family Bacillaceae; genus Priestia; species Priestia sp. YIM B13486. The sequence continues at coordinate 89,195 of NZ_JBHZOZ010000011.1, forward strand.
ATTTTGTTTGTCTTGGCGCTCGTTTCAATTGCCGCCACGACTTTAGACAGCTCCATCGCTCCGACTTTTCCTACTGTGTAGCTGTATCCTCTCTCATTAATTTCCTTTTCAATACCTTCAGCTAGTTCCGTATTATGTAAAAGAACGAGTAAAGATGTTAATCTTCCCATTGAAAAATCATTAACTTGTTGAAATTTATTGCTCAACTGTCATTCCCTCCCTTCTATCCCCTTATTATTTTAACAGACGGTACCTAAAAAGGTGCTGATTATTCAACGAACGAGCGCTCACTTAAAGGATTAGGAGATCTATGTGTATTGTCCAACACTGTTACGAAGTAGAACTTGCATAAACAAGGAACCTACCTTTTTAGTAAGCGCTTACTTTATTTTCAAAGAAGAAATCATTTTTCTCTACTTACGTTAAGACAAGCTGTGATTCAACTTTTAACTTTCCCAGCATCTCTCTCGTCATTTTTTCTAGGTTATATTCTGTTTTAAATCCCCACTCTTCTATCGCACAGCTGGAATCTATATGGTTAGGCCAGCTTTCAGCAATTGCTTGTCGAACAGGATCTACTTGGTAATTCAGAACAAATTCCGGAATCGTTTTTCTGATTTCAGTCGCCATTTGTTCTGGATCAAAACTCATGGCAGAAACGTTAAATGAATTTCGGTGCTTAAGCTTAGAACCATCTGCTTCCATTAGTTGGATAACAGCATTTAATGCATCAGGCATATACATCATATCCATATATGTTCCTTTGTCAATATAGGACGTATATCGCTTATGCTTAACGGCTTCATAATAAATTTCAACAGCGTAGTCCGTTGTTCCTCCACCTGGAGGCGTTACGTATGAAATTAAGCCTGGAAAACGTAGCCCTCGTGTATCTACTCCGAATTTATGGTGGTAGTAATCGCAAAGTAATTCACCCGCTACTTTATTAACACCATACATCGTGGTAGGACGTTGAATTGTATCCTGCGGCGTCCAGTCTTTTGGAGTCGTTGGACCAAATGCACCAATTGAACTTGGAGTGAAAAATTGACACTGAAGCTCGCGTGCTACTTCGAGCGCGTTTACTAATCCGCCCATATTTAGATTCCAAGCTAGAAGCGGTTTTTGCTCGGCTGTCGCTGATAACAGCGCAGCCAAGTGAATAATCGTATCAACTTTATGCTTTTTAGCGATCGTAAATAACGCAGTCTGATCCGTTACATCTAAAATCTCGAATGGACCTGAAGTCACGACATCGCTCGTCGTTTTGCGAATATCGGTGGCAATAATATTTTCTGAACCATATATCTCTCTCATTTTCGTCGTTAACTCAGAACCGATTTGCCCTAAAGAACCCGTTATTAATACTTTTTTCATGTCAATATCCTCCTCGTGTACTGCCTAGATTAAACGTTTAGATTAATTTCATTTCCTTGCCTACTTGTTTGTAGATACGAAGTGCTTCATCTAACATTTCTTTCGTATGAGCAGCCGTCGGCATATTGCGAACGCGTCCTGTCCCTCTTGGAACGGTTGGGAAAACAATTGATTTAGCGTATACCCCTTCTTCTATTAATCTCTCACTAAAAATCTGCGTTTGGTTTTCCTCTCCTATGATGCACGGAGTGATAGGTGTTTCACTTTCTCCAATGTTAAAGCCTAGTTCTTTTAGTCCTTGCTTTAAATACCGACTGTTTTCCCACATTTGCTGCTGCAGCTCTGTACTTGTGCTTAGGATTTCGATTGCTTTTATACAGGCAGCAGCCGTGCCTGGTGTAATAGCAGTCGAAAACAAAAACGGACGGCTTCTTACTTTTAACCAGTCGATTAAGTCTTTTTTTCCGGCTACGTACCCACCTACAGCTCCAATCGCTTTTGATAATGTTCCAATCTGGAAGTCTACTTTTTCAGATAAGCCAAAATGTTTGACTGTGCCCATGCCGTTCCCTAATACGCCCGACCCGTGAGCATCATCTACGTATGTGATTAAGTCAAATTCCTCTGCGATTTCTACAATTTCCGGAAGCTTAGCAATGTCTCCATCCATTGAGAATACACCATCGGTAATTACCATTATTTTATTATATAAACCGGATTTTTGTGCTTCGCCCGCTTTTACACGAAGATCTTCCATATCTGAATGCTTAAAAGGAATAATTTTTGCTTTTGATAGCCGGCATCCGTCAATAATTGAAGCGTGATTCAGCTCATCTGATAAAATCGCATCATGTTTATCCATAACCGCGGAGATGGCTGCCATATTACAGTTAAAGCCAGACTGATAAGCTATAGCTGCTTCTGTATGCTTAAACTCGGCTAGCTTTTCCTCTAGCTTAATATGAATATCTAGAGTTCCATTAATCGTTCGGACAGCTCCAGCCCCCACTCCGTATTTTTCAGTGGCTTCGTTGCACGCGTTAATAAGCCTCTCGTCTGTAGCAAGACCCAAATAATTGTTGGATGATAAATTAATTAATTGCTTTCCCTCAATTTGAATCACAGGTCCGTTTGGCCCCTCTACCGGATTAATGACATTGTATAATCCTTTATCTTTTAAATCTTCTAAATTATTATTCAAGAATTCTTTTAAACGTCTGCTTGTCATCTTCCATACCCCCTCATTGTTGTTCAACACGTCTTATAAACTTCTCTTTTCCCCATTAAAAGATTAATCTAAGCACTTACAGTATATGAGTTAAAAATCAAGTGTATTCCTGAGAAAGACAAATGTTTCTTTTGAAAGCGCTTAAAATTCAATGCTTATAGAATTCATAATAATAAACAACTAGGTAAATGTCCATACTAAAAAAACAAAAAATAAAAAATTTTCTGCATTGATAAGAATCCTTCTTATTATGAATGAGTTTACGGGAACGTTATCAGACAATATCTTTTTTATTTTCTTTCTTTGATAATTCTTCTAAGGAAGAGACTGATATATAACGAAATCAATCCACTCAATAGCTAGATATGTGAAAGCTACATTCACCATACCTATAAAAAATCCGAACGAGTTTGATTCATAATCAAACTCGTTCGGATTATCCTTCAACTAAACTGGTTTTGTAACAGCCTCTTTCGTTACTTTTGCATAGATATAGTCTTTATTTTTTTATGTTCGTTTTTTACTAATAAGCATGAAACAGCAAAGCTTAGTAATGCAGCTAAAAACGTTCCACTGTAAATAATGTGCACACCTGATGCAAGAATTTCATGCAGCTTTGACAGTTCTTCTGCTGGTACTCCGCCTGTCTCAAACGAAGCATTTAAATTCTCTTGCCCTAATTTCTTTGCTTGTGAAAGTGTCACTAAATTAAAGATTGTACCAAACACCGCAGAACCTAGCGTTTGACTAAATGTATTTGTAAACGTATTAAGAGCCACCGCTACTCCTCTTTTGCTAGCCGGGACCGATGATTGAATAACTAGCATAAAAATAGGCGTAATAATACCCATTCCTAACCCAAGGACCCCAACGGCTACATAAATTAAAAATACGGGTGAGTGAGTGGAAACTAAAAACAGCATAAAACAAGCCGTACTTACAATTGCCGTGCCCAGCGTAAGGATGGAGTGCGTTTTAAGACGCCCTACTAAATTCCCTGAAAGCAGTGAACCAATCGTCCAGCATACTGGCATAGGCATTAATACAAAACCAGCAGCGGTTGCACTTTTCCCCAGCACTCCTTGACTCCAAATTGGAAGGTAGACCGTAATACTAATAACTACTGATCCCACAAGAAGTGTTAATAAGTTTATAACAGATACACTTCGAATGGAAAACAGTTCAAGCGGGATAAGAGGTTCGGGAGATTTCTTTTCTATATAAATAAAGCCAATGAATGTTAGAACAGCTAGAACAAATAACCCTATAATGGTCGGATCTCCCCAGTTTTGATGCTGACTTCCGGTTAAAAGCGCGTATAAAAACGCAATTGTTCCCACTGAAAACGTCACCGCTCCAATATAATCGATATAGCGTTTTTCTTTTACCACTTCTTCTTTATAGTTTACTAAAAGAACAAAAAAAGCCATTAGTCCAAACGGTATATTTAAAAAGAAAATATAGCGCCAAGACAGCGTATCCACTAAGAATCCTCCAAGAAGAGGCCCGAGAACTCCCGCAACTCCCCAAACTGCGCTAATCCACCCTTGCGCTTTGGCTCTTTCTTTTGCTTCTTCATACAAGTCGCCAATAATAATCATTGTAAGCGGCATAACGACCCCGGCGCCCAGCCCTTGGATCGCTCTATAGACAATTAATTGCTGCATCGAAAAGCTAAGTCCGCAAAGTATCGATCCGATTAAGAAAATAATGATTCCAACAAGCATAACTTTTTTGCGGCCGAATAGATCCGCTAACTTTCCGTATATAGGTGTAGATACAGCAGTTGTCAGCATATAAATGGCATATACCCAGCTAACTAGCTCAATGCCCGACAAATCACTTGTAATTCTTGGAACAGCCGTACTGACAATGGTTCCTTCCATTGCAGCTAAAACAGTGACAAGCAGCAGCGCTGTCATGATTCGTTTCCTCATCTTTCTCTCTCCTTGCAACTGCGGGCATACCATGGTTTTTCTTATAGAAGATAAAAGCGGTTTCAATATACGGATACCCTTTTAGCCTTTATATGTATGTGATGCCCCGCATATAGTTGCTGCCATATGCAGCCAAATAATTATTTTACTATAAATTTTTCCAAAGCGATAGATAATTTCAAAAATATGACTTTCCTCTCATTGATAGAAACATGCGTACATGATGTTTTATTTCCTTTTTAAATTGCAAAAAAGCACCCCGTAACACCTGGTACGGGATGCTTTTATATATTTTGTATGATCAACTTAAGCGGGGATCTTTTAATAAACGTTCCATTTCTTCCATATGATTTGTTTCATCTGCAATCATATCTTCAAGCTTTACAACAAGCTCTGTTAACCCTAACTCTTCCGCTTGTTTTTTACGCTCTTCGTAGCGCTGGATAGTTTCTTTTTCAGCCTTGCTCGCTTCTTTAAGCATTTCCGTTACGTTTGAGACGTGCTTCACCTCAGCTGGCTTTGTTGTTGGCTCACCGCCAAGGTTTTTGATTTTTTCTGATAAATAAAGGGCATGTCCTTGCTCATCAGGAATTTCTCCTTCAAAGAAAGGTTTTAAAATTTGATATTCTAGGCCGGTTACTGTAGACGCATAGTAAGTGTACTGAATAACCGCCGAATATTCACCCGCTAAATCGGTATTAAGTCCCTCTATTAGTTGTCTCATTTTCTCTTCCATTTGAATAAACACCCTTTCATTTGCTGTTAGTAGACATGTACCCTTTCTATCTAGTCCTAAACCACAATAAGGCGATATTCTGCTCCTTCTTTTTAAAAGTAGGGAAATTACTGAAGAGAGCGAAGATGTTTGATTTCTATATTTTTAAAGAGAGACGTTCCTCCTTGAGAGAAAAGCGTAATTCCTTGGTCGTTGTGACGCGGAAACACCTCGCTAGAATGCACAGTTTTTCCATCATCAACAAAGACTTCAATGCTTGATTTATCTACCAATATCTTCAAATGAACATTTTTCTTGCCTGCATCAAAGTAATCACGGCTTTCCACATACTTTTTGCTTTGATCAGGCTGATTGCTATAGCTTCTGTTCACATATGAGACGTTATCTTTTGCAAAAATGCCCACATCAATGTGCCGCTTTTGATCTGCGGACTCTCGAAGTCGTAAGCCTACATTTTCTGCATCTGACCATGAAATATCTGTATCAAGCTGATAAGCTTCACCTTTTACCTTTAACTTTTTCTCTCCGTTTACTTCTACTTGTTCAACAGAGTTTGTTGAATCAGTTAGCTGATTTAATTCTTCGACAGGCTTTGATAACAGGCTGTACTGATCGTCTTCTTGTTTTGAAAGCGTAATTTCCCGGGTTACTGAATCGAAGCCGTTAAACCCTTCTTTCATCGTTGGCGTCTTATCTGGATAATCCCAGTTGTTCATCCATGCAAAAGCGTAGCGTTTTTCTAAGGAACCTTTATTTTTACCGTCTTCAAACGTGACTGCTCCGTACCAATCGAAACCATGATCGAGCCATTGCGGCTCGTCCATATCGGGAGTGAATGTTGTTCCATCGTAATTTCCTGTCCAATAAGCATAGGTGTTTGGCTTTCTGCTTTCTTTTCCATTTGCACTTGTCCCGAGAACCCACTTAACTGTCCCGTCATCTGCCTTCATTTGAAAAAGATCTGGACATTCGGTAATGCCAATGTCTTTAGTTACAAATCCTCCCGTATACGTCCAATCCTTTAGATTAGAAGATTCATAAAATCCGATTTTTTCACCTTCTGACATGACGAGAACCCACTTGTCATGTTCATTATCCCATATGACTTTGGGATCTCTAAAATCTTTGGTGCCTGGATTAGGCATGATAGGATTTTTGCTATATGATTTAAAGGTTTTTCCTCTATCGGTACTATACCATAGATACTGTTCTTGCTTTTGTCCATCGGCAGAAGGCTGGGTCATAATGGCTACAATTGCGTCTTTACCAAAGCCTGCTGTGTTATCTTTATCCTCTACAACGGATCCGGACCATATATCGCCATTTTTATTTGTATACTTTGGAATAGCTACTCCTTCATCTTTCCAATGAACCAAATCTTTAGACGTTGCATGTCGCCATTCCGTCCCGTTCCCTTTAGGATAATCATGATTGTATAAGTAATAGTAATGATATTTCCCGTCAAAATAAATGGGCTTTTGAGGATCATTTTTCCATTTATCAGGCGTACTAAAGTGATACACCGGGCGAGAAGTGGATTCACTTTTATTCTCTTTTTCTTTTCCTTGGTCTTTTGTATCCTCTTTTTTGGATACGGCTGTTATAATAAGTCCGGCTATTATAACTAAAAGAACGGCAAGCGTTATCCATTTATAAGCACCTTTTTTCTTCAAACAAACCCCAACCTTTCTCTTTTTTGTCTACATCGAATAAAACAAAAGAAAATGGTGATTACAATCACCATTTCCTTTTATTGCTATTGCAAAGCGCTCAGTCTTCATCTACTGTTAACTGACCTTGCTCAAGAACACGATCTTTTACAACAGATGTTTTTGAACCGTCAATGTTCACTAAGAAGCTTGGTGCAAATGTAGAGTGGTTGTCTTCATAAAAGCCTCTATTTGTCATGTAGCTTGTAATAACGACATTATCGCCTTTTGTTTGAGGTACAGCAAAGTGAGAATACGTGAATGTTTTATCATTAGGATCTAAATCCATATGAAGAACTAATCCTGTATCATTTAAAGGCTTATATTTTCCTGTTAACGTATTTGAAACATAGCCTAGCATATACACATCATCTTGTCCGATTCCATCAATCGTCATTTTAGATCCGCGAGAATCGGTGAACAAGTACCATTTTCCATCTTTTTTGAAAATGTTTGCACGTTCAATTTCGTCTGTAACTGTGTTTGATGTAATAAGCGGCTTCATTACTTTTTTGAGCGTATAGTCATCATTTAACTCAATAATGCCCAAAGCCCCGTTTGCTAAAGAAGCTTTTTCTTTATTAGATCCTTCAAGAAGCTTTTTCTTTTCAGATTGGAAGAAAGGATTGTTTCCTCCGTAGTATGCTCTGTTATATAGAGAGTCTTCGCCTTGATAGCCATCTTCTGTTCCTGTGTTAGCTTCGAAAACAAGGTACTTATGTCCGTTGTCTTCTATGTAATGAGGATCTCTTAGCGTATGGTTATCCCCTGTGTCATAACCGCCTTCATCAATAAACTGCTGAACCGTTTGATAAATCTTTCCGTCACCGTCAAAGATTGACTTGTAATCTTCTACTCCATCAACTTTTAACGTATTATCGTTTGGCTGAGACATGTTCACTTGAGCTGTCGTTAACGTTTGTTTTCCGTATTGTTTACCTGAATAATCCGTGTAGAACAAACGAACTTTACCATCTTTTGTTAACGTGGCAGAACCAGACCATTCTTGTGTTTGATTTTTAAGATGCGGGTCATTTGGAACGAATTTATCGCTGTCTTTAAACACTCTTCCAGCGTTTTTCCAGCTGTCAATTGATTTGTCTCCAGCTTTTTTATAGAAAAGATAAACAGACGTGTCATTCGAATCTTTTGGATCACCTGCTAGGGCAAACACAATTTGATATCCATGATAAGTCGCTACTGTTCCATCAGCATTTTGTAATGGCCAGCTGTCCCATACATCTAAGTCAATTGTATTTCCTGATGCATTTTTTCCTTTAGCAGAAGCAATGTTTTTAATAGTTGATTCATCAAAAGCAGGAACTTTAAACTGATCACTGTTTTGCTGCTGTGGAATTTTCACCATATTATCGCGAGTAATATGCGAAATTCCGTAGCTATTATTAAAGTCTTTGCTGTCGTTTCCTTTAGCAAATGTTTGATATCCCCCGCCTACTAGTAGGGCTGCAGCCAATGTAGCAGCAGTTGTATGCTTAGCAACTCGTTTCATTTTCATATGTTTTCTCCTTTTGTGTTAGTAAAGAATATAAATTTATTAATTCAATTAGCTATCAAAAATCCGAAAACAGAACCGGTTCCGTTCAACCAAAAGATTACTTGGATAAATGGCGAAAGTCAAACATGCCAAATGTAGCTATTTCTCATTTTCATCTTTTTCCTTGAGCTGTAACTAGGACCAAAGTTTACGTGTAAGGGCCTTTTTTATGTAACCGTTTTTCCAACAAAAGTGTAAGGCTTTTTTTATATTTCAAACCACGATTTCCAGCCGTTGCGTTTTATACTTTCTACATGATTAAACACTTTATCTTTCCAGCATTGAAAGCGCTATTCCGTTTTTTATACTTTCCGACCATTCTATTTTCATCAATCTCTTGAAAAAATCAGTACTTTTTTTTTATTAGCCGGATATGAAAACGTTCTATTCTTTTTCCTTTCTAAAGATTAGGATGATAATAATAAAGGTCTAAAGTATGTTTTCAGAAAAAAATATTCCTTCTTTTTACCTACTCATTTTTATCTTTTTTAATGCATTATACGCTCTCCCTTTTGTAAAAAGAGAGAGCGTATAATGCATTTTTTGAATATTAAGAGTCTAAGCCAGTTGCTTTTCCTTCACGGCTGGAATCAGCTGCTCCAAATAAACGGCCGGTTTCTTTATCAATTTGAATACCTTGAACATTTCCGATTGGGAATGGCTCATCTCCAAAATTAAATCCCATGGCTTCTAGCTCTCCCTTGGCATTCATATCCACTCCGGCTTCCCAACCGATAAGTGATCCTGTACTATTAAAAATTCTTGGTTCTTCAATCGCTTCTTTTATATCCATTCCATAGTCTAAGACATTCATAAGCGTTTGAAACACAGACCCTACAATCGTTGGTCCGCCTGGAGACCCTAAAGTAAGTACAGGTTCGCTGTCTTTAAAAACGATGGTTGGACTTTTACAGCTAACCGGACGCTTTCCTGCATCCGCTTGATTTAATCCTCCAGGAATAGCATCAAAATCAGTAAGCTCGTTGTTGAGTAAAAACCCATGGTCTTTAACCATAATTCCTGTACCAAAAGGATGTTCCACAGTTGATGTACAAGCGACAATATTGCCCCAGCGGTCAACTACCGTGAAGTGAGTTGTTTCACTAAGCTCACGTTCAGGTTCATAAGGCTGACGCACAACGTTCACTTTTTGGCCTTTCTCATAATCCCACGGGTTGCCAAAATCAACTTTCTCATTTTTATGCTTCCAATTAATCAATTTTTGACGTTCCTTTATATATTCATCATTTAAAAGCCCTTTTAGTGGAATATCACTGTAGGCTGGATCTCCAGAGAATGCAATTTTATCTGAAAATGCAATACGCATAGCTTCTGCAAACAAATAATACTTTTCCCAAGATTTCACGTCGTACTGAGACACATCAAAGTCCTCTAATATCTTTAAGATTTGCAGCACGGTGGTTCCTCCTGCACTAGGCATGTTGGAAGAAGCAATTCGGTATCCTTTATAATCTCCCCACACGGGCTCATCAATCTTAATCTGGTATTCTTTCAAATCCGACAGTTCCATAAAACCGCCGTGCTCTTTGATCGTTGAAATAATGGCTTCTGCAATTTCACCTTCATAAAAAGCCTCAATACCTTTTTCTTGAAGAATGCGGAAGGTTTTAGCAAGATCTTTTTTATTAATCATATCTCCTTCTTGCATAGGCTTGCCGTTTGGAGAATATAGCTGCTTAGCATGTTCTCCTAGTCGATAGGCATATGTTTTTAAAATATCTCCAAGAACCCAGTTTGTTTCCACACCTGCTTCTGCTGCTTTGGCAGCAGGTTCAATCAATTCAGCAAGGGGTTTTATTCCATACTCTTTACGAGCTGCTTCCATCGCCTTTAAAATCCCTGGAATTCCAATTGCCGTTGCATGAGTAGAACGCTTTCTAAACGGAATAACTTCTTTATTTTCATCAAGAAACATTTCAGGATAGGCTGCTTTAGGAGCCTGAGAATGCCCGTCAAAAATTTTAGTTGTTTTGCTTTCATTGTGGTATACCATAAAAAAGCCGCTGCCTCCAATACCCGTCATCATCGGCTCTCCAACGTTGAGTCCAAACTGAACGGCAATTGCTGCATCAATTGCATTGCCTCCGGCTTTTAGCACTTGTTCTCCGGCGTCTGTTGCAATTGGATGAGCACTGGCTACCATTCCTGTTTTTCCAACCGCTGTTTCTCTTCTATATGAACTCTTTCCTGAACGAGATAAACTTTTGCCATTAATCATCTTTTACGACCTCCTAGTTACTTACTTTATCTGGGATATTGGTAAAATACCCTATTGCTTTTGGGATAAAACTGTTTAAATTTGTATTGATTACTTTAACCATCCTATTTATAGACCAATATCCCTAGCGTATTTTAAGCCTTTGAAAGCCGTAAAATAGAAAAAGTGCCAACCCTTTTTGTTCTAAAAAAAGGTTAGCACTTTTTGCGTTTTCTAACGTTTATACACTTTTACACTTGTACCGAAGCTACTTCATTATTTACGTTCAGCAGGTCATAAAGCTCTAGAAGTCTTCCTATTTCATAGGTTGAATTCCAATTTGTATCATTCTTTTTTTTCTGAGGATTAAGCCAGCACGTGTCAATACCCGCCAGCTGCCCGCCTTGAATGTCTGCACTCAAAGAATCTCCAATAATTAATGTTTCATGTACGGACAACTCTGTTATACGTGAAAAAACATAATCAAAATATTCCTTCATAGGCTTTTGAAAGCCCGTATCTTCTGAAACAAATACTTCTTTAAAATAAGGATATAGACCTGAGTCCTGAAGGCGCTTATATTGCGTAGCCGATACGCCATTTGTAACAACATATAACTCATAGTGACAGCTCAGGTTTTTAATTACCTCAAACGCTCCGTCAATGAGCTGATGGCCATTGTTCAAATATGTTCGGTACTCTGTTTCAAGTAGCTTTCCGTCTTTTTCTATTCCATATTCTTTACATAGAGTAGAAAAGCGGGTATTTACAACTTGCTCACGGCTTATTTTATTTTCTTCAAAAGCTGTCCATAACCCCTGGTTGATCAAACTATAACGTTTTTTGCTTTCCTCAGTCAGCGGAATATCGTGGTTAGCAAAAAGAAGCTGTAAAGCCTGCTCTTCGGCTGCGTTAAAATCCAAAAGCGTATTATCAATGTCAAATAGCAGCGTTCGATATGTTTTCATTCTTCTCTCTCCCCTTCAACTAATCTATTGCTTTTTCTATTCGTATATATTGTCGTTTGCTAGACAGCTCAGTTTTTCCTTATCTTTGAGAATAATGGAGCCTTTCTTTTTTTCAATAACTCCTTGCGCTACAAATTTCTGAAGAACACGATTTAAATGCCGGTAAGTCGTTCCGATTAAATTAGCTATATCTTTTAAGCTTTCTGTTTTTTGATTCATAACCAAATGCGATTCTTCACAAAAAATAGAGAGTAAGTAACTAGCCAGCCGCACTTCAACTGGGTACATTAAATTAAAGCTTAGCGAGTTCGATTTTGCGCAAAACTTTTTTGTGAGCATTTCCAATAAAAACGTCAGCAGCTGTGGATCCTTGCTCGCATGCTGTTTTAATCGTTTGTATGGTATACCAATAACAACTAAAGGTGAAACGGCTTCAACCGTATTCATAATATCAACATCTTGTACGTACTCAATATCACCTATTACTTCCAGGGGCTGTTTAAAAGAAAGAACAAGCGTCTTGCCTTCGGGCGATATGGTATAAACTTTAACCTTGCCTTTCATCAATATGTACAAACAGTAGGACGCATCTCCTTGAGAACAAAGACGTTCCCCTGCGTCGACATCATACAGTGACAAATGCGGTAGTAACTCTTTTTTGAAAACCGACTCTAATTTATAAGTATTTATATACTCCATCAGCTGTTTCTCACTTGTAATTTCCCTCATGTTTTCCTCTCCATCATAACGGTTTCTTTTATTAAACAATAACATTTCCTAAAATAAAAAGGACATATGTCTCAAATAAATTTTTAATTTTTACGTTATGTTCATAGCTCACTTTCAAGATAAATATATACACAAAAAAGACTCCAGCTTGTTCGCTTAGAGTCTTTTTTTGCTAAACGCTCTTTTTATTTCTACCGTATCCAACGTAAATAAAGACGCCAATCAGCATCCAGCCGATTGAATACATCCACGTTTTCATTGATAAGTTGAACATGAGAAAGATACAGCAAAGAATAGCAATAATCGGAATAAATGGTACAAAAGGTACTTTGAAACCGCGCTTTAGGTTAGGCTGAGTTTTTCGCAGAACCAAAATCGAAAATGAAACGGCAGCAAACGTGACAATCGCTAGCATATTCGCTAAATCTGCCAGCTGTTTTAAATCAACAAAACCAGCTACAACAGCGCCTAACGCGCCCACAAGCCATGTGGATATGACAGGTTCGCTGTTTTTTCGGTTTACTTTCGCAAAAAGAGACGGCAATAATCCATCATGGCTCATTGACATCAGTATGCGAGGCACGACAAACAAATAAGCAAATACGACGGCCATAATACCAATAACCGCTCCTATAGATACAATGAGCGCTGCCCATTCTTGTCCTACGCTATTGAGCGCATATGACAGCGCATCACCTACGTTTAGCTCTTTATAAGAAACCATTCCTGTTAATACTAATGCAATTACTACGTAAATGACTGCACAAACACTTAGTGCAATCAAAATGCCTAGCGGCAAGTTTCTTTGCGGATTTTTCACTTCTTCTGCCGAAGTAGAAATGGCATCAAATCCGTTATAAGCAAAAAAGACGGAAGCTGCGCCTGCAAAGATTCCTTTCACACCAAAAGGAGTAAATGGGTGCCAGTTATTTGTATGAATAAAAAAGACGCCGACGGCTACAAATAAAAGAACAATACCTATCTTGATTAAAACCATTAAGTTATTTATTTTTTTACTTTCTTTTACCCCTCTTGTTAATAAAAACGACATGCACAGCACAATAAATACCGCAGGAAGATTAATAATACCTCCACCGCTTGGTATGGCCGTGAACGATTCAGGAAGTCTAATACCAAATTCGGTAAGCACATTATTCACATAAGATGACCATCCGCCCGCTACGGAAGCTAAAGATACCGTATAGCATCCCACGATGGACCACCCTATCAAATGCGCTACAAATTTTCCTAGTGAAACATATATGTATGTATATGCGCCTCCTGAACTTGGAATAGCTGAACCAAATTCTGCATAACACAGCGCAACAAGAATACAGGCTACTGCAGAAATAACAAAGGAAATGGAGACCGAGGGCCCTGCATCCCTCGCGGCAACTAACCCTGCTATAACCAGAACTCCTGTCCCAATAGTTGCTCCTACTCCCATCAAAATCACATCAAATAACCCTAGTGTCTTAGTTGATTCTTTTGCCGCATTTTCCTCTAACAGCTTGTTAACATCTTTTTTTGCAAACAGATTACTCATGATGACTAACCTCTCTTCATCTCATTACGAATGACTACTTTTTAGTGGTAGATCTTTCTATATATGTAACAGTGAATTATTTTACTACATTTAATTTTCTGTGTAAAATAATTTAGTTTTTGAACTTTTTAATGATTAAAATAAATTTGCTAGTGATGTTTTTTATAACATCATTATGATGTACCCGAACAGACTAAAAATATGTGTTAACAACTTTCTCAAAATTGGCTTCATTCACGATTGCTTTTGTACTATACTAAAGAAAAACTTCTTAGGAGCTACTTAAAAGATGAACTTATTTTATTTTCTAAAGGGGTTAGTGATCGGCTTTTCCGTTGCTGCACCCGTCGGCCCCATTGGTATTTTATGTATTAATCGCACGTTATCTAAAGGGCGATTACACGGATTTGTATCTGGTCTGGGAGCAGCTACAGCAGATGCTCTTTATGGATGCATCGCTGCGTTTGGCCTAACGTTCATTACAACCTTTTTACTAACCCAAAAGATTTGGCTTCAGCTGATTGGGGGATTATTTTTATGTTATTTAGGTGTACAAACTTTTCGTTCTCGACCTGCAGAGCACGCTGCCGCTGCTAAAGGAGAAGGTTTGCTTCGTTCTTATACATCCGTTCTTTTTTTAACGGTTACGAATCCAATGACGATCTTATTTTTTATTGGCGTATTTTCTGGTGTAGGCATTAGTAAATCAGCATTTGATGCTGCTTCTGCTTTGACAATGGTTGCAGGCGTATTTTTAGGATCGGCCTGCTGGTGGCTTTCGCTCAGTTTTGCTATTAGTCTTGCCCGTTCGAAGTTTACGAATAACAGCTTAATCTGGGTAAATCGTATTTCGGGAGCGGTTGTACTGACTTTCGGGATATTTGCGTTATACAAATTGCTATAAAAAGTCATTTGTCTCCTTTTCTGGGGACGAATGACTTTTTTAATAGAAAAGAATAATCTTAAAAAATACCCTAAACGCTGTCTTTTCTGTATAATAGATAAATAGAAAAACAGAAAAAGTATAAAAATGCTTGAAAACTACATATTCAATCATTAGTCTTCAAACATAATAAGGGGAAATAAAGCATGACCATTCTTCTAGTAGATGACAATCAAGTCAATCTATTTGTGATTGAAAAAATTTTAAAAGGCGCTGGCTACGATAACTGTGTGTCTCTTACGTCTGCCCATGCCCTTTTCGACTATCTTAACCTGGACGATGAGAACTCAAAAACGAATTCGGTCGATTTGATTTTACTTGATATTATGATGCCCGAAATTGATGGAATCGAAGCCTGCAGGCGAATTCAACAGGTAGAACGCTTAAAACATATTCCAATTATCTTTGTCACAGCTCTAGAAGACAGCAGCAAATTAGTAGAAGCTCTAGACGCCGGTGGAACAGATTACGTCACAAAGCCGATCAATAAAGTGGAACTGCTGGCTCGTATGCGGGTAGCTTTACGCCTTAAGGCAGAAATTGACTGGCACACGGAACATGAAAAGAAAATTCAAACTGAGTTAGATTTAGCTACGCACGTACAGCAAAACTTACTCAGTCCCCCTCTACGAGAGAAAGATATTCAAATGGAAGTTTCATATTATCCTTCTTTTAAATTAGCGGGTGATATGTACTATTGGCACAAAATTGACGAGCACCGGTACGGAATTATCCTTTTTGATATGATGGGGCACGGCATCTCTGCCTCGCTTGTTTGTATGTTTATTTCGTCTGTGCTCAGAGAAGCTATCAAGTCTCTCGTAGACCCTGAGCAGGTTATTACAGAGTTGAATCGCTACATGGAATTATTGCACAGCGAAAAAGATGAAATCCCTTACTATTTCACTGCTATTTATTTAGTGATTGATACGGAAGCTAAGACAGTAGAATATGTGAATGCCGGGCATCCAGAAGGTTATATGTTAGTGGATGAACATACGCTTGTTCCTCTTCAACGAGGAAGCTGCCCTGTAGGGTTTTTTGAAGAAATGGACGTTCAGAAATCTGTTGTCAGCTTTGAGAACGATGTGCAAATTTTGCTATTTACAGACGGAGCTCTTGAATCAATGGGCCCTTGCGAAAATGAATCTGCCCTTCGTCTTCAAAAGCTTACTGAACAAAAATGGACAAATCCGCAGACATTTATGAATGAAATTTTTTCAGAAGAACAAAAGTTAAATCAGCCTGATGATATGTGCGTGCTTATGATTCAAGCACAAGCACAATAAAAAGAGACCTCATAAATGAGGTCTTTTTTTATTGCTTTTGATAAATGCGCTCGTTCCCTGCAAACTCGATATAAGAAGCTGCTCCTTCAGCAAAGCGAAGCGTTTCTTTATCACCAAGCCCAAGAAATCCTTTTGCACAAAGGCTTTCTGAAAATAAATTATACACTTGATTTTGCAGCTGAGCTGTAAAATAAATAAGGACGTTTCGGCAAATGATGACGTGAAATTCATTAAATGACTGATCCGTGACTAAATTATGCTGAGCAAAGATAATATTTTTTAACAGCGACGGATGAAAATATGCATAGTGATGATCCGTCTGATAATATTCTGAGAAGGCGTTCTTTCCACCGGCTTGAATATAATTTTTTGTATATGACTTCATTTTACGTAAAGAAAAGGCACCTTGTTTTGCTTTTTCTAATACATCTTCGTTCATATCGGTTGCGTAAATGACCGTTTTATCCATTAACCCTTCTTCTTCTAAAAGAATCGCCATAGAAAATACCTCTTCGCCCGTTGCACAGCCAGCGTGCC
The DNA here is from genome assembly GCF_042787865.1 of Priestia sp. YIM B13486. NCBI lineage: Bacteria > Bacillati > Bacillota > Bacilli > Caryophanales > Bacillaceae > Priestia > Priestia sp. YIM B13486. The sequence continues at coordinate 105,967 of NZ_JBHZOZ010000011.1, forward strand.
AAATGCGAATTTCCGGATAATCCTTTAATACCGGAATCACTTTTGTGCGAAATGCTTTAAAAAAGCTTGGATCGCGAAACATTTCTGTCACATTTATCGAAAAATCATTTAAAAGCTGATTCATAAATTCTTCTTCGTGAATCGCTTTTTCTAGCAATCGAGACACAGTTGGAATACGTTCAATTTTCATTCGATTATAGACCCGGCGACAGATAGAAGATTTAGCGTACTGTCTGAAATCGAATCCTGTTAATCGATAAATAGCCGTCAGCAGTAAATCAATCTCCAAATCTGTTTTTTTATTCATAACTAAGTCTTCACTTAAATCTAGGTGCTTCATATCCATTTATGTTTCATACCCCGCTTAATTTACTAGCCATACACGCATAACGGAGAACAGCTGATTTAAATCTAAAGGTTTGCTGATATAATCTGATGCTCCAGCTTCCAAGCATTTTTCACGATCATTTTTCATCGCTTTAGCGGTTAATGCAATAATAGGCAAATCAACAAGCTTTAGCTCTCCTCTAATTTTCTGCATCGCTTCATATCCGTCCATTTGCGGCATCATAATATCCATTAAAATGAGATCAAATGGTTCACTATTCTTCATCATTTCAAGACACTCTATTCCGTTATGAGCTGTCATAATGGTCATACCTTGTTTAGCTAGCGCAGTTTTTAAGGCAAAGATGTTGCGCTGGTCATCATCTACGATGAGCACTCGCTTATCCTGAAACACATTTTCATCATCTTGCAATGAAGGTTCAACTGGTTGTACAGGATGGTCAATTTCAGTTATTTCTGCTTCAGGTTCAGCTTCTTCTACAGATACTGCTACTTCTTCATATGCAAAATTTACTTTTTCATAGTCAACAAGACCGTTAGAGAGACTAGGAAGATAGAGTGTAAACGTACTTCCTTTTCCTACTTCACTGCTTAGGGAAATCCAGCCGCCCAATAATTTTGCAAACTCACTGCAAATAGATAAGCCAAGTCCCGTTCCTCCGTACTTGCGAACCGTAGCTCCATCCGCCTGCTGAAACGCTTCAAAGATAAGCTGATGCTTTTCTTTTGGTATACCAATTCCCGTATCAGCTACAGCTATTTCTAGCCAGCAATCCGTATCCACTGTACGCATAGCTGTTGTAAGACGATGGTCAGCTACTCGTTGAATGGATACTGTGACAGATCCCGATTCCGTAAATTTAAATGCATTTGATAAAAGATTTTTCACAATTTGCTGGAATCTCTTTTCATCTGTGTGAATGATGTCCGGTACATCTTGTGCTTTATTAATTTTTAATTGTACTTTTTTCTGTTCAGCAACGTGGCCAAAATTACGTTCAATTTGATCTGGAAGCTCACTCATATTCATCTCAGCAAGCAAGACATCTAGTTTTCCAGACTCTACTTTTGATAAATCCAAGATGTCGTTGATTAATGCCAACAAGTCTTTTCCTGAAGAATGAATAATACGAGCATATTCTTCTTCATCTTCAGATAGCGTTTTAGCCGCGTTTTCCTCAAGCATTTCAGACAGAATAAGAATGCTGTTAAGCGGTGTTCGAAGCTCGTGCGACATATTAGCAAGGAATTCGGATTTGTATTGAGAATTCAATTCCAGCTGATGCGCTTTTTCTTCTAAATCTTCTTTTGCAGCCTCTAATTCAAACGATTTTTCTTCTGCATCTTTTGTTCTTTCTTCTAGCTGCTCATTAATCATACGCAGCTCTTCAGACTGCATTTGCAGTTCTTCTGACTGTGTTTGAAGTTCTTCAGACTGAGCCTGGAGCTCTTCTGTCATCGCCTGAGATTCTTTTAATAGACGGGCAATTTCCATACGTCTGATTACACCATTGATAGTGAGACCAAACGTTTCAATCACTTGACTAATAAGTTCTTGCTCTAAAACTGTAAATTCGTGCAGCGATGCCAGCTCGATAACTGCAATTACTTCATCTTCAAACAAGACGGGTACAATAAAAATACTCTTAGGTTTTACGTCTCCTAATCCTGAAGCAATGAGCTGGTACGTGTCAGGTACATCGTTTATGACAAGAGTTCTTTTTTCTAAAGCAGCTTGTCCAATGAGCCCTTCGCCTATCAAAAAGCTCTCTCTTCCCGCGTCGCCTTTTCTATCTGCAAAAGCAGCTTGTTTGACGAATAGATCTCCTTTATCATTTTCCTCTCGAACATAAAATGCTCCGAAAGAAGCTCCTGTCATTTCTGAAACCGTAAAGAGAAATTTTTCCGCAAGCTTGTCTACAGATGCTATGCCTTGGTACATCGTTACAGCATGAGCAATGTTCGTTTGCAGCCAGTTTCGCTCTTCAATATTTTCTAACAACGCGTTCGTGGCTATCCCTAAATCTTTAATTTCGTCATTAGATCGAACTTTAATTCTTCCTTTTAACTCGCCTTTTGAAGCCGTAATTCGTTTGATCGTTTGCGTAACTTCTTTAATCGTATTCACAATGGAATTGGATAAAACAATAGCGATAGCAAGTGAAATAAGCGTAACAAATAACAGCAAACCGTAAAGTCCAATTTTAATTTTTTGATTTTTCTCGTCTAACTCTGTTGCTCTTGTTTCAGTCGATTTTTTCTCTACATTTCTAAAAGAGGTAAACTGGCTGCGTATATCATCCATATACTGGCGCCCAGGATCTTTCTCAAAAAACTGCTGAAGCTCTTTTGTATTATTTTCTTTTTTTAATGCAATGGTCGGTTCACCAGCGGCTTCAATCCAGTCTTGAATGCTTCCTTTAATCTTCTCCAGTTTCTCCTGCTGATTTGGATTATTATTTAGAAGCTGATACAGTGCATTATAATCTTTTTCCCAACTTGATGCTGCGCTGTTATAAGGTTCTAAGTAACTCGCTTCTCCTGTAATAATATAGCCTCTTTGTCCGGTTTCCATATCGAGCAGGTGTTTTTCAATTCGATTGGTCAGATCATGCACTTCAATATCATGATCAATGATAAAATTTCGTTCTTTTTGCAAAGATGAAATTTGACTGTTTAAAACAATAAATGCAATAAATAAACAGACAATAACAATTAAATATCCAATAATAATTTTGGATTTGATGCCAAACCTTATTTTCTTTTCCATAATGTTCCTACTTTCATTCTAGATATTCTTCTAGAAGCATTCGAAAAACATGTTTATTTTTGCCGCTGGACAATTTTACTTTCAGTACACACTCTCCACTCCATCTTCCTTTGCTTGATAGGGCTTCTCTCTTTTTTCTATCAATTCAACATTCCTATTATACACTCTATTTTTGTACAGAAGAATATTTATTGTACAAGAGGGAAAGATTAATTTTCCAGTTTGGAAATATCTATTTTCAAGCTGTCTATAAAAATAGGCCCATGCTGTTAAAAGCATGAGCCTATCTTACACTATTTTTGTACACAATAAGGTAATGAAAAGTAATTTATGCTTTGGGGAATCACATAAATTATGACAACATAGGTATAAATAAATACTTACATGCGAAACGTAAAGCATTCATTATTTAAATTGTACTTGGATAGTAGAAAGCAATGCCACTTTTTTTAATTTAAATATATTTTTTCAATTTACATATCAGGTTAAAAAACTTTCATTTATTGAGCTTTTACCGACCTTACTCCGTTAGAAAAGCTGCAGATAAAAAGTTCTCCCACAAAAAAACCGTCTCTAAGTTAATAGCTTCACTTATGAGACAGCCTTTTCTTTTCCTTCTATTATTTTGCCCAGCTTTCCGTCACTTTTTTATTTTTAGAAATCCAGTTTTTCACACCTTTTGTTTCGTCTTTTGCACTGTTAATTTCTGATTCTAAAGATGCTAGTTGATCGGCACTAATAGAAAAATCTTTCAGCCACTTTGCTGCTTCTGGATAATCTTCTTTAAATGCCTTTTTGCTAATCGACTGTATTTTTTCAGGTCCAGTTGGATTCATCGTATTTTTGGGATCTTTTAAGTATCTGAGATTATACTTTTCAAAAGCCCAGTGCGGGCGCCATAACGTAACAACAATGGGTTCTTTATTAGCAATGGCTTTATCTAATTCCGATAACATGGCGGCTGTGCTGCTTTCTACTAAATTCCAGTCTTTTAACCCATAGCTTGGCATCGCATGATCTTTAGTAAGACCGTTTATTCCAGATCCTGGTTCAATACTAATAATCTTTCCGTTAAACTCATCTTTCTTATTTTTTAAATCAGCTAGTGACTGCGCGTCTACGTAGTCGGGAACGGCCAATCCGCTATCTGCTTGATCATACCAAGTACCGAGCACGTCAACTTGTTTTCCAAATCTTTTCATATAAGAACTATGGGTGGTCGGCATCCATACATCCAAAAATAAATCAATGTTTCCTTGAGCAACTCCTGAGAAAAGCGGAGCTACGTCGCTTTGAACTGCTTTAACTTTATAACCTTTTTCCTCTAATAATTCCTTCCATAGAAACGTAACAGCTACGGCTTCGTCCCATGGTATGTATCCAATTGTAATTTCTTTTTTAGTCGTCGTGCTGCTTGCCGTATTGCTATTACCACATGCGGAGACAAGCAGCATAATGACGATTGTTAGCATAATAAAAGAAAATTTTTTTGATTGTTTCATATACTCCCACCTTTATTCATTTTATTTACTTGATTGAATACCTTTTCTTTTTTGAGTAGAAAGGTGCGTCAGACGATCTAAAATAACGGCAATAATGACAACTGCAATCCCGCCGATAAATCCTAAGCCTACATCCAACATACTGATGCTTCTTAATACCTCAGCACCCAAGCCCCCTGCACCGACCATTGAAGAAATAACAACCATCGAAAGAGATAGCATAATAACCTGGTTTACACCCGACATAATCATAGGCAAAGCGAGCGGCAGCTGGACTTTAATTAATTTTTGCCATTCCGTCGCTCCAAAAGCTTCTGCTGCTTCTAAAGTGGTCTGGGGAACTTGCTGAAGTCCAAGCAGCGTCAGACGAACGGCAGGCGGCATTGCGAAAATAAAAGTAGCAATAAGAGCTGTAACATTCCCTAATCCAAATAAAAGTACGGACGGAATTAAGTAAACAAAAGCAGGCATTGTTTGCATAATATCAAGAATGGGCTTTATCACTGCTCCAACTTTGTTAAAGCGGTGTGATAATATGCCTAAAGGAACGCCAAATAGAAGTGAGATAATAGTAGAAGCTAAAACGAGAGATAAGGTCAGCATCGATGCTTCCCATAAATTCAAGCTAATAATAAGAAGTAAACCAAAACACGTAAATACAGCTATCTTCCAATCTGTTAACCATAGCGCTAATAGAACAAAAACAATGACCGTTACTAGCGGAGGAGAAGCGGTCAATACCCATTCGAGACTGCTTATTAAGCTGGTCATTATTTGGTTGATTCCAGTAAATACACCTGAAAAACTATCAATCATGTAATCAACAAATGAGTTTGCCCATTTATCTAAAGGAATACGAGGAATCGTCGCGGAATTTACCATCATATTTATCGGACCTCCATTTGATATGACTTAACTTCTTGTTGCTCCGTCACTGCAGTACGTTCAGTGAGATTTGCAATAAGGGTGCTTGGGGAAATCATACCTTGTAGGCGATGATGATTATCAACAATGACTACAGGCGAATGACTGTCTGTAAATAAAGGAATCATTTCTTGTAAAGACATATCGGGATTAACACAATGCGGCTGTGTCATTTCTTTTCCTTTTAAATCATGCTTATGAGCTTCTATCAGCTCCATCACCGTATAAATGCTCATTAAGCCCAATAAGCGGTCAGCACTATCAAGAACAAAAATAGTAGATAAATGATTGGTTCTCATTCTTCTTAATACGACTTGCGGTGATTCATACTCATAGGCAGCCGTTTCTACCGGAACCACCGCGTCTTTAGCAAGGCGAATTTTGCCGTAATTAACGTCTTGAACAAGCAGCTTTACATAACCGGTTGCCGGTTGACTTAAAATATCTTCAGCGGTTCCAAGCTGTACAATTTCCCCGTCTTTCATCACGGCAGCCCGGTGGCCTAAAGTTAATGCTTCATCTAAATCATGCGTCACAAAAATAACTGTTTTTTGTACTTCTCCCTGAATATCAAGAAATAGCTTTTGCATATCTCTTCGAATAAGAGGATCTAAAGCTGAAAAAGGCTCATCCATCAGCAAAATCTCCTGTTCAGAAGCAAGAGCTCTCGCTAGTCCAACCCGCTGCTGCATACCTCCTGATAGTTCATAAATTCTTTTATAAGCTTGTCCATTTAAGCCCACCATTTCAAGGGCCTTTTTCCCTCGCTTTTCTCTTTCGTTTGCTGATACACCTTGTATCTCTAGACCGAATGTAATGTTGTCAATCACGGTGCGGTTTGGAAGGAGGCCCACATTTTGAAAGACCATCCCAATTTTATTTCTCCGGACTTCCTGAAGTTGTCTTTTTGGCATATGAGAAATATCTTTGTTTTCTAGATATACCGTCCCTTCTGTCGGTTCTACAAGCCCGTTCAAGCATCGAAGTAAAGTAGATTTCCCGCTTCCTGATAATCCAATTAACACAAAGGTTTCTCCCTTTTTCACTTCGAAATGAGCATTGTAAATAGCAACGGTTGTCTTAGTAGCTTGTTCGACTTCATATTTACTTTCTCCAGCTTCTCGTAGCTTAAGAGCCTGTTCTTTTTGGCGACCAAATACTTTTGAAACATCGGTAACGCGGATAATGGGTTCTGTTAGTTTAGAGCTTGTACTCAATTTATTTCCCCCTTTATTTTAAAGTAGATTGTTAGAGGTGGTCTGACACCTCAAGGTAACGTGTCAGACCACCTCCACTTACTATTCGACCTTCATACCGATTGCTTCCAATACATAATTGTAAAAATGAGAAACGTGCTGTTCGATAGGTACTAAAATACCTCCTTCTTTATAAGATTTTGAGCTCATATTTTCTTGACACCACTCACACGCTTCAAAGTCTTGTAAATTAACGCGGTGAAATAATTCCACGGCATCTTTTGGGTCAAAATCAGACTTAGCCATTTCTTCCGGGTCGAATAACCATTCACAAATCACTTTAGACTTTTCCGCACTAATTGGAATAATACGATGAATAATAACGTGATCCGGTGTTAAATTGATAAATACAAGCGGCAGAACGGTAATGCCAAAATACGTGCGGTCATCTTCCGGAAGCAATCCTTTTAGCATAGGACGGCTTCCTTTCCCGCTGATTGAAAAAGCTTCTAATTCATTTCCAAACTTAGCTCCGCCTCCCACGGAATTTTGAGTGCCCACTCCCAAACGAAATTCAGGCAGCGTGGCCGTAAGTTCAGGATGAATAGAGGAACAGTGATAGCACTCTTGAAAGTTTTCTACAATAAGCTTCCAGTTTGCCTCGACTTCATATTCTTCACGATGAGCGGATTTCAAGTTTTGAATTTCATATCTAGCAAACGTATAAAGTTCTCCAAAACGATCAAAAATTTGTGCATCTAGCTGATATTCAACAGACATAGGATTGTCAGATAAATTAACCCAAACCATACCGTGCCACACTTCAATGTGAACGGATGTTAGTCCGTAATTTTCATTATGCACGAGTTCTTCTCGACAGTGGCTTGTGTTAGGAACACCCACTAAATCACCATCTAAGCTATAACTCCACGAATGATATGGACAGCGAATAACACCTGCTTTACCGGATGCTTGGCTGCACAGCTTAGCTCCTCGATGCCGACATACGTTCAAGAATCCACGCAGCACGTGATCTTTTCCCCTAGTAATTAAAATATTTTCGCCTTCAACTCTCGTCGTAATATATTGTCCCGGCTCTGCTATTTCGTATTCAAATGCAACTAAACTCCATGATTTAGAAAATATATGATCTTTTTCTAACTTAAAAATGTCCGAAGATGTATACAGCTCTCCTTTCAACGTGGGCTCAAGTCTCCCATTATCATTCACTAAACCATGTTCCATAACCATCTACTATTCCTCCTTCGCTTCTTTAGAAACATTTAAATAGAACCTTTCGCAAGAGCTGACGACGATTTATACTAGTTTATTCGCCGCAAATCGCTGCGGAGTAAACAAATCAATTGGGTGATTAGTTTTTCCCTCTATCACTAAATCTGCTAAAATCTCTCCTACTACGCTTGCAAACTTAAAACCATGTCCAGAAAATCCAGCTGCAATCGCTACTTGAGGATATTCAGGATGCAGTGAAATGACAAAATGCTCATCTGGTGTATTGGTATACATGCACGTTTTCCCTTGTAAAAATCGACCGTTAAGCTGTGGAATACCTTGAGATAGATAGTGCCGCATCATGTTCACTTCGTCTTCATATATATTTCGATCAATCGTTTCCGGCGTACACGCTGTTCCTTTTCGAAAAAACGCCACTTTTGCTCCTTCAGCCTTTAATCCAAAAGAAGGGAAACCATACAACTGTACATAATCATCTGCTTCCCAAATATAAATCGGCTGTTTTCCCACTGAAAAAACATCTATTCCTTGTGTTGGTTCAAAAAACATTTGCATATGACGCTCTACTTGTAAGCTAACACCTAAATCCCGTAATAAATCGGGTGCCCAAGCGCCTGCAGAAATAATGATTTTTCCAGCTTCATATATTCCATTAGCTGTTACAACGCGCACGCCTTCACCAGAAGGATGAGCTTCCCACGACACCACTTCCTCAAAAAAATGAAGCTCAGCTCCGTACTTTTCTGCTTGAAGAAGGTGAGTATATACGCTCGCTTCCGGCCTAACGAATCCAGCTTTTTCTTCATATAGAGCAACCGTAGCAGGTGAAGGTGTAAACGCCGGAAACCGTTTGTAAATATCCTTTGCTTCTAGAATCTCATACGCAAGATTCCACTGTTTAGAGCTTTCGATGCTTCCAGAAACCGTCAAGCTATCAGGAGGTCCCATCATAAGTCCACCGGTAACCGTAAGAATTTCTTGACCGCTTTCTCTTTCAATTTCATTCCATAATTCGTAGGCGCGAAGCAATAATGGAACGTAAGCAGGGTCTTCAAAATACGACTGTCGAATGATTCTAGAACCGCCGTGACTCGATCCTAGGTCATGAGCGGGACCGTATTGTTCTAACCCCAATACCCGCTGACCTTTTTTGGCGAGCTGATAAGCAGCCGTACTCCCCATAGCTCCTAATCCGATAATAATGACATCATAATGTGTTGACATCTGCATTCCTCCTGTCTTTCGATTGATCAATTAAACTACCGCTGGGGAGTGTGTCATCATTGTTGCTTTATAACGCTGACCAAAGTATTCGACTTCTAAAACCATTTCTTCATCTACAGCTCGAGATAATAAAGTGTGTACAATTCCTTTTCCTAAGCTGTATGAATAGCCGGCACTTGTCACAAATCCGAGAGCTGTTTCTCCATAAAAGACCGGTTCATATCCCATTACTATCGCTGAAGGATCATCTAATATGAGCGTCGCTAATACTGTTTCAGAATCTTTTCGCTGACGATCAAGCAATGCCTCTTTTCCAATAAAAAATGGTTTTGTTAAATCAACCATTTTATGAAGGTTAACTTCATATGGATGATGCTCACTCCAAAAGTCTTTCCCGCTTTTTAACGAAAAAGATTCAATTCGAAGATTTTCAAGAGCCCGGTCTCCCGCGGCAATCAGCTGATAAGGCTGTCCTTGTTCAATTAATAAATCCCATAAATTCAGGCCTTGATCAGAAGTCGTAATCAACTCCCAGCTCTCCATTCCCCCGTAGGAATCACGCAGAGCAAGAACTGAACTATTTTCAATAAACAGGGTTTTCGCTTGCCCTTGAATCCAAGCGCTGCTAAGGTCTGATCGTTGAGCCACGGACTTCATTACTCCTTTAGCTCTAGGACCAATTAATGCTATACTGCATGTCCCTGACGTTACATCTTGAAAAACGACTTGACCGTTTTGAGGCACGTGTTTTTGAATCCAGCTTGCTTCTACAGCTCCCGTACAAACAATCAAGAAAGTGGATATATTTTTGCGAATAACCGTTATTTGATCTTTTATGCCGCCTCGCTCATGCAACATACACGTACGTATGCTTTGACCTACTGTAATGTCTATATTTCCTGTCGTTAGCTTCTGTAAAAACTGGAGAGCTCCTTCCCCTTTAATTTCCAACCTTTTCTTTGCTGCCGTTGTATCGTAAATCGCTGCGTACTGACGAGTATGCAACTGTTCAGCCTCGATAATCGGTGACCAATATTCAGCGGACCACCCCTTTCTTATTACCATCTTCTTTTCATATGTGGATATAAGCGGATAGTTAGCTTCATACCACTGCGGCTGCTCCCACCCTGCTTTTTCGTTAAAATACGCTTTTAGTTCTTGCTGACGCATATAAAATGGACTTACGCGCATGTTTCGCGATACTTTTCGCTGCATAAATGGATGATGAATGCTATAAACCTCTTCATACTCTTCAATAGACCGCTGTTTGTAATAAACAGGGCTGCATGCATACGTATCGAAACGATTGATATCGCATAGCTCCAAATCCACAGTCGGGGCACCATTCATCATCCATTCAGCCATTTGTCTAGCGACACCTGCAGAGTGCGTTACCCATATGGCTTCGGCTACCCAAAATCCCTCTACTGCTTGTGATTTGCCAAGCAGCGGCATCCCATCAGGTGTGAAGGAAAAAATGCCGTTGATTCCTTTTTTTATTCCTGCTCGTTTTAATGCCGGAATTAATTCCATTGCATCTTCCCACGGTTTTTCAAAATCTTTTGGTGTAAAAGGATTAACTGAAGGCATTTCTTTTGTTTCTCCGTATTTTGTAATGTCACTGAGTTCGACTGGAAACGGTTCATGCTGATATGATCCAATCCCAAGCCCTTTCTCTACCTGACGAAAATAAATTGCATTATCCTGATCTCGAATAAGAGGAGTCGCGGCTTCTTCCGTTTCTCCGTTTAATTCAAGTAAATCATTTGTAAACACATATTGATGAGCCATCGGCTGAAGAGGAATCGTTACACCAACCATTTCTCCGATGCGAGGTCCCCAAAATCCGGCACAGCACACGATTACATCTGCTTCAAATTTTCCAGCGCTCGTGTACACTGCCTTTACTTGACCATTTGTCACTTCGATATTCTTCACTTCTGTATGACCGTAAAATTCTACTCCACACTCTTTAGAAAAACGAGTCATTTTATCAACGGCATGCAAAGGTTTGGCAATACCGTCTGACGGAACATAGAGACCTCCGCAAATACGCTCAGGACAAATCAGCGAATTTTTTTCCGCGCATTCCTGCGGTGAAAGAAGAAAAGCTTCGATTCCCCATGAGCTGGCAACACCAGCCTTTCTCTTTAGGTCTTCTAATCGCTCTGGTGTACGGGCAACTTCTAAACTGCCGACAGGATAAAACGAGCGCTGTTCATCTGTACTCAACTCTTTAAAGGTCTCGACTGTTTGAGAAGCTAGTGTTGTCAGGATTTTTGAAAAGCTAAGCTGAAATACAAGCCCCGGAGCGTGAGAAGTAGATCCTCCCGTTTCAAACAAAGGGCCTTGCTCAATCACTGTTATGTTTCTTTGCCCCATTTTGCTTAAATAGTAGGCAATGCTGCACCCGACAATTCCAGCTCCTATCACTACTATCCTCTTATGTTCCATCACTTCATATCTCCCTCCTTTTTTGGTTTGAAGATGTTAAATATTGTCGATAGTTAATTATATTTTTAATATTCGTAATTTTCAAAGTATTTTGTCAAAAAGTGTGACATAGATTTTTTCAGACTTTCTTCCGCTAATGTTCGGATAACGCTTTCTTAACTTTAAAATACCAGAAAAACTGCCGTCTTTTTCTTTCGAATAACGAATTTTAAAGAAACTATCTATCTGTCAAAATGACACTTATCAATGAATGGTTATACCAAAAAATGACGGAAAGAAGATAGCTAAAATAACTTAGCTATCTTCTTTTTCAACCATTTACCGATTAATTAATTTTGAAGGTCTAAATACTTTTGCTTATTTTTAGACCAAAGTTGCTTGTTTGACTACTTTTTTCATTTCTTCTGCAACGTTTCTTTTGTCTTTTTCACTTGTAATCCCCCCGCCTACAATCACAAGATCCGGCTGTGACTGCACGATTTCAGGAAGTGTATTCAGTTTAATACCTCCTGCGACCGCTGTTTTTGCATTTTTCACAACTCGTTTAATCGTTTGAAGGTGATCGAACGGGGTTTCTCCTTCAGCTTGAAGATCATACCCTGTGTGTACACAAATATAGTCAACACCGAGTGCATCGACTTCTTTTGCACGTTGTTCAAGGTTTTTTACATTAATCATATCAACAAGAATTTGTGTTCCTTGTTTTTTGGCCTCTTCTACAGCGCCTTTTATAGTCGAATCATCAGTAGCGCCAAGAATGGTAATAATACTAGCCCCCGCTTCAGAAGCTTTCATTACTTCATAAGCACCTGCATCCATAATTTTCAAATCAGCTAATACCTTTAAAGACGGAAAGGCTTCCTTGATTTCTTTGACTGCTTTTAGCCCTTCGTTAATCACAACTGGAGTTCCAATTTCTACAATATCGATATACTCTTGAACCTCCTGCACTACTTCTTTTGCCTCTGAAATATTTACAAGATCCAATGCTAATTGAAGTTCCATACTTACTTCACTCCTTCATTAAATGGGGTTGTCTAGCATGAATTCATTGTAAAACCGTTACTTTCAAAAAAAAAGTAGGCACTTTTAAAACATATAGTCACTAAAAATATACTATGGACGCTTCAATGCAGCGTATCATTCGTGTTTATTTTAGAAAATTCTGAATAATAAGGGTAGTTTTATTCTTTTTCAACAAAAGGTTTTAACCCATATGGCTGGAATTATTCATTTCAGGATCTATAACGGTTTCCATATAATTTTTTCCCCACTCATCCATGCTCTCAAGGATGGGCATCAAGCTTCTCCCGTGTTCAGTCAAGGAATATTCAACTTTTGGAGGGACAACCGGATAGACTTTTCGGTGAACGATTTGATCTTCTTCTAATTCTCGCAGCTGACTTACTAACATTCGCTGAGTAATTCCCGGCATCATGGACTTTAACTCCCCAAATCGTTTCGTCCCTTCTTTTCCTAGGTGCCACATAATCAACATTTTCCACTTGCCTCCAATAATCGTTAACGTTAATTCCTTTTCACAGTTAAACGTTTTGCTAAAAAGTCTGCTCAATCCTTTTTCCTCCCTTTTTATGCGTAATAGTATAGTTTTAGACACTATATGAAAATAAAGTGCCTACTTATAAAGGAAAATTGTACCTGCTATACTGTAATCTGTAAAGACGGTAAAAGACTATATTCACTGTAATAGACCGTTAAAATAAAGGAGGAGATCAATTGGGCAGTGTAGCTCGTTCACGTGATAATTGTCTCAAGTCTCATTCACCACAAGCGTTAGAAGTGGATTCCATGACCTTTATCTTATTTGGAGCAACAGGAGATTTAGCTAAAAGAAAAATTTTTCCTGCGTTATATAATTTATTTTTAGATAAAAAACTGCCTTCTTCCTTTTCTATTGTTGGTACGGGTAGAAGCAACTGGTCTAATGATGCCTTTCAAATATATGTAGAAGAATCAGTAAAGACTTTTTCAAGGCGCTTTAGCCAAGGTGAATCCAAGATAAAAGAATTTCTTAAGACAGTTGGCTATCATAAAATGGATGTTACCAATAGTGATGGATATGACCAGTTGCTGCAGGCTATTCAAGAAGGCGAAGCAGAATTAAATATTCCTGAAAATCGTCTTTTCTATTTATCAGTGGCTCCTGAATTTGTAGACGTTATTGCTTCAAATATAAATAGCGGCAGATTGGGATCTACAAAAGGCTGGAAACGTCTTATTATCGAAAAGCCTTTCGGACACGATTTACAATCTGCTCAAGTGTTAAATCAAAAGCTTACTGAAACGTTCAATGAAGAAGAGATTTATCGTATCGACCACTATCTGGGAAAACCAATGATTCAAAATTTGGAGGCTCTAGCATCTGCAAACCCTATTTTACAAGCACTATGGAATCATCACTACGTTGCAAATGTCCAAATTACAGCTAGTGAAACAGTTGGTGTAGAAGAAAGAGCGCCTTACTATGATCAGTCCGGTGCAATTAGGGATATGTTCCAAAACCATATGCTTCAAATGCTGATGATGACTGCCATGCAGCTGCCAAAGACACTTAACATCGCAAAAACTCGCCAACAAAAGATAAAAATTATGAAAAGCCTTCGCCCTCTACAAAAAGAGTTTATCCATTCGAACGTCATAAGAGGTCAATACGAAGGAGGAAAAATCCAAAATCGTTCCGTTATAGGATATAAAGATGAGCCCGGCATCAATGCAGCTTCCGTTAATGACACATTTATAGCAGTCCGGGTATGGATTGATCATGAGCTTTGGAAAGGAGTACCCTTCTATCTTCGCACAGGAAAACGAATGAGTAAAAAATGCACGCGTATCGTCATTGAATTTAAACATCCTTTAAAAGATGTTTATAAAGATGAAGAAGTTATTCCTAACCTTTTGGTTGTCGAAATCAGCCCAAATGAAGGTATCTCACTGCAATTAAACAGCAAAAATCCTTTGAATGACAATAAAATCGAACCTATTTTCATCAATTTCTCAACAAATCAAAAAGAAGTACCCGAAGCTTATGAACTGCTGTTATCTGATGCTTTACAGGGAGACTCCACATTTTTTGCTCATTGGGAAGAGGTTGAATTATCTTGGAAATGGGTGCAACCTATTTTAGAAGTTTTTAATAATGAACGCTTTCCTCTTCATTTTTATCCTGCGGGTACGATGGGCCCAGCAGCTTCAAATCATTTGTTAGAAGACGACGGGTTTAAGTGGTGGTGATTACTTTTAATCTCGTTAAAAAGAGGCTGGGGTAAAAGCATTTTATTTGAAGAAAGATCCGAACGATGAAGCGAGATTCTTGATGGAGAATCCAACTCGTTCGGATGTTTTCATTGTGGTTGTAAACGCAGGTTTAATGTATGTAGTTGCTTCTAATTGTTGATAGGGCAAGACGAAGACTCCTGCCGCCTGCGGAAAGCGAAGTCTTGTAGGGAAATCAGCTGCCGTATCACAAGCTGTTCAGCTCATGTATATTAGTTGTTCGTATCTTCTTTATTTAATATCAGCCATTTGATTTTTCGATCTCGCTCTTTTTTTTCTTGTTCATCAACCAAATCATATTTCTTCAGCAAGTGAAACATCTCGTTTAATGTTGTTTGCGAAGGATTTCGTACGAGAAACTCATGAAATAACGAGCGAATATCTTCTGGCAGCCATTGTGACTGCGAGTTAAACTTCTGCTGTACATCTTCTACCGAGTGGTCTAAATTACATTTACCCATACCTTTTCCTCCCTTTTTATGTAACTGTTTTGCATTTTTAGTCTTCTTTTCGTTTAAACGTACTTGGCATAACAACTGCCACAACTTCTCCGGTCGCAACAATGATGTCACTCGCGTATACTTCTGTTTTAACTCTCCATTTCTTCGGGTGAATTTCTTCAACCGTTCCTATTGCTTTTAGTACTTCACCCTGCGGCGTTGGTTTTTTAAAATCCACGTGGAGAGAACCGGTAACAAACCGCGGCGGCTCTGCTGAATCTCCTATTTCGTAGCCATTTTTACGGTATAGAGCAAGAGATGCAGAGCCTGTTCCATGGCAATCAATCAGTGAGGCAAGAAGTCCGCCATAAACAAATCCTGGTATGGCTGTATGTTCAGGCTTAGGTGTATAAAGGGTAATGGTTTTTTCTCCTAGCCATCCTGTCCGAAAATGATAGCCGTCCTGATTTAATCGGCCGCAGCCGTAACACCATGCAAAATCATCCGGATATTCGTCTTGAATCGCTTTTACTACTTTTCCCATGCTTCACCACTCCTTTTTTCAGAATATTTTAACACATTTTCTCCTACAATCGTTAGAACTAAACGGACTATTTTCAAGCTTAAATAACTAAAAATCATCATAGAAGAAAAGCCTCACTTGAAAAATAATCGATTAACTAGGTTTTTATTTATAAATGATGGTGACGAGAAAGCATCTTTCTAATTGAAAGGTGCTTTTTTGTTTCTTATAAAAATATAAAAAAGAGGAGAGTTTTTATGAAGAACATTTTTATGAAATCAATGACCGTTCTTACCTTATTAATGGTCGCATTATGTGGAGTAAATCAGGTGAAAACAGAAGCAGCAAGTAAACCAGCGAATCAAGATCTAATCATCATTAACAAGTACTATAACAAGCTTGCCTATTTTCATAATGGTTATATTGAAATCGTTGATCCAGTAGCAACGGGAAAAACATGGGATAAAACATCTGTTGGCTTCTTTAAGGTGGTAAACAAAATTAAAAACCGCCCTTACTATACAGGACATATTCCTGGGGGCGATCCTCGCAACCCATTAGGAAAAAGGTGGTTAGGATTAAATGCAAACGGTATTCACGGCAATAACAATGCTTGTTGTTTCATAATTATTTACTTCTATTACTGAGCGATAGAATGGAAATATCTTTCCATCCATATGCTTCATCTTCTACTATGCACTCTCCAAATTGGCTCTCTCGGTGAGTATAATACTTACCTCCCAAACGTTTATAAAATCCACGTCCAGATTTGTTATTTTTCATCACCCATACCATCATAGAAGAAATACCTTCATTCATAAAATGTTCAGCAACAGTTGAAATTAGACTTCTTCCAGTACCTAGTCCTTGAGCAGCAGGTAACAGGTAAAGTGCGTATAATTCTCCTTTAAATTCCTTGTCATTATTAATTTGAGCTGCTGCAAATCCAATAATTTCTTCAGAGTCATTACTAGCAATGTAAATAAATGATTTATGTAGTGAATCACTAAAAAATTTCATCCATTTATTTTTAGCTTCTTCATACGATAGTTCGTTTAGAAAGTTGTCTGGAACTAAACCATTATAAGTTGTCTTCCACGTATCAACATAAATCTTTGATATCACCCTTATATCGTTTATGTTTGCTTTTCTAATTTTCACCTTAAGCACCCCTTCTACATTCTAAACATAATTAACTTTATGTACTTACTATATATAAAAAAGTTTTATTATCTAATATTGAAAGTATGTGATATACAGAGGTAGTTACCATAATGTAAATTCCCGGAAATTATAGTTCTTCCAGCGTCTTCTCTAAATTTCAGCTTGATACTTAAGGGTGGGAATTCTATAATATAAATTATTAAAATAACTAAAAGCTGTAAAAGTCTGTTTACAGCAGGTGGATTTTTCGTTTGAATTTATTATTTTACTTTTCGCCACCCATCTCATATTTGAGATGGGTGGCTTTATTGTGTTGTATGGAGGATTTAATAATGAAAATTTTAAACTATGCTTTACTTGTTTTTCTGGGTGGTTGTTCTTATGGAGTGGTATCAACGTTTGTCAAATTAGGGTATGGTGAGGGATTTAGACTAAGTGAAGTAACAGGAAGTCAATATTTTTTTGGTGCTATCATGTTGTGGGCTATTGCAATCTTTGTTCCAAAAGACCGTTTGAAATGTAAACAGTGGGTTACTTTGGCCATAGGAGGCATACCGATGGGGCTAACAGGTATTTTTTATAATCAAGCGCTTGGTTATATTAATGCCTCATTTGCCATCATCCTTCTACTGCAATTCACATGGATAAGTATGGTTTTGCAATATGTATTTACTAAAGAAGCACCCAGTCGAAAAAGCTTCATCTCAACGATAATTATTCTTCTCGGTTCTGTCCTTGCTTCTGGATTTTTGCAAACTGGCATCATTTTTTCTTTTGCTGGAATCAGTTGGGGTATACTTGCTGCTTGCTCCTTTGCTTTCTTTATTTTTATAAGTGGGAACACAAATATATCTGTGCATCCTATTTATAAAAGCGCTATTATGACAACCGGAGCGTCATTGCTTATATTTATTTCATTACCACCAGTATTTCTTATAAACAGTGCGCTTACAGATGGACTATTCATGTATGGTCTTCTTACTGGATTCTTCGGTTCACTTGTTCCACCTATTTTTTTTAATATTGGCATGCCTAAAGTAGGTGGAAGCTTAGGGACCATTCTAAGTGCATCAGAGTTACCAACGGCCGTAATTATGTCTACACTTGTTCTCCACGAAACCGTCACCTTCCTTCAATGGATCGGTGTGATCATCATTCTAGGTGGAATTGCGTATCCAAACGTTCAGAGTCATAAGACCACTCGTTTAATAAAGAAAAACGTATAACATTTGCACTCACTATTTCTATAATTGAAAAGTTACCCTGCCAAACAATCTATTTTGGCAAAGGGTAGTTTTTTTACTTAATGATATATAATATTCCATTCTAACTGATATTGGGTAAGAGCTTTATTTTCTTAACGATTATATACACCGCATAATAATGGTTGAATATGCACAAATTAAACAATAAAACTAATTTAAAGGTGAATATAATGTCTTCTTCATTAAATAAATCTTCTCAAAATATTTCAAAGAGAATTGAAAGACAATTTCAAATCACAAGCGATTTTGAGAAAAGGACTATTTTAAAAGATAAAATTACAATATTTTATTTAAATACAATTGTAGATAAAGACCAGATACAAAAATATATTATTGAACCTTTACAGCAAACATGGGAAACGGTTAATGAAGATAATCCATCTATCCAGCAAATAAAGACTATTGTTAATTCTGCTTCTCTGAAAGAAACTCAGTCAGTTGAAGAGATCCAAGATGCTTTGGTTAAAGGAAATACCTTTCTTCTTATAGAGGGAGAAACAAGTGGATTGCTTATACCTACAACTAAATGGATAGAGCGAGGGTTAGAAGAAACATTAGGAGAACGAGCGATAAGAGGACCAGCAGTAGGTTTCACAGAAACTCTAACGACCAATATAAATATAATACGACGTATTATTCAGACACCCCAATTAATCATTGATACAAAACCATGTGGCACACATTTAAAAACAGATATATCTATCATTTACATGAAACACTTGGTGAATCGATCCATTTTACAAGAAGTACAGCATCGAATCTCTAAGATAGATGTAGACTACATACTAGCTTCAAGAATAGTCGAAGATGCTATTGAAGGAAAACCTAAAACTTTTGTTAACCTAGTTATGACAAAAGAGCGTGTGGACACAACGACTTCAGCTCTCTTAGAAGGTAAAGTAATTGTATTCGTAGATGGATCCCCTTATTCGATTATAGCCCCGAGTTTATTTGTCGATTTCTTTCAATCCGCAGATGACTTTCATTTAAAAACTGGACGTTTGATCAATCGGTCTATTCGATATTTTGGCTTTATTACTTCGATTCTTATTCCTGGCATTTATGTTGGTCTAGAAAAATTCCATAGTGATACATACAGTAAAAAAATCCAAAAAGATCTGTTTAACCATGGAGAATTATTACCTACGTTTTGGGAAATAGCCCTTTTACTTATTTTATTTCGTATATTAATTGATATAGGCACACGTGCTCCCAAAGGAACGGTTATCATCATCACATTGTTAGCAACTATTGTTATTGGTGAAATGTCTGTTTCAGCTAAACTTATCCATCCCGCAAGCTTAGTAGTAACAGGATTAAGTGTTTATCTATCTACTTTAGTTATTTATCGAGGACAAAGTGGAATAGGTTCATTAAGATTTTTATATTTCTTTACTTGCTATTACTTTGGTTTGCCAAGCATTATGCTTGTTTCAACTATTGTTATTCTATATCTTGTACAGTTAAAATCAGTAGGTGTACCGTATTTATCACCTCTTATTCCATTTAGGTGTGATGAATTTCAAGATATATTCGTCCGTGGGAATTTGCGTAAACTTCAAAGAAAGTCTCATGAATTTCCAAATGTTGAATAGGTAAAACATAAACTTTTAACGTTTTGAATAAATTATCCAAGATGTTCTGAAACGTCAGCTAAGCATTGATTATCATTCATGAAATAGAAAAAACAACTGATTGGCCCCAGTTGTTTTTTCTGCTTTTAAGCTGTATATCGTATACAAAGTTAGTTACCATGAATGTTACTTATAGGCAAAAGGATACAAAAACACTAATTTATACTTACTGACTAAAACATTCGGGTTGAAGTGTGCTAGCATCGTCTTTCCCACCTACAAAAAAGGTAAAATAGTTCCCGTTGTAGTCATCTTCAGCCGTCATTTCCCAATTAATGTCTTTTTCCCAATTTAATTTTTTTACTTTTTTCCCCTGCTCATTCACATAATAATATTCTGAGTTATGCCAACCTGAATCTACCATTGAATACCAACCAAAAGATTCTGGGGAAGACGTTTCCAACCTTCCATCTTTGGAAATTTTATGAATAATTTTCTCATTTTGGACCTTTAAAGGTGCCTTGCCTTTCACATCATAAAAGATACCCACACAACCCGTATAACCATTCGGGATTAAATATACCGTGTCTGTTCCCTTTCGTTCATGAAAAAACAAAAAATAGATTGTACCAACTAACAACAATAATCCCATAAATATGTATCCGATTTTTTTCATTCTTTACTCCTTCGATTTCAGCACAAATCTTTAATAAATTTATAAAAAATACAAGGTTAGTTCATATGACAAACGTTATCGCTAATAAAAAGGACTCCTCTTAAGGAGCCTGCGGTCATATTAAGTCCTTTTCCATATCTTTATTTTATTTACTAAGGTAAAATTCCTTATCAAAAGTAGATAGATTAACTTCTCTAGAACCTTTTTTATAAACTTGATCTGCCCCCATTGTTTCTCCCTTTCTCCATCCATATAACCAAATACTTACTTGGTACCAAGGAGGAATACTTCCTGCTTCAGAGGCAATAAACCATTTATATTTTTCAGTGACATAGTCCTCACCTACAGTTGTTTTTACTAAGTGGGCTTCGCGAGGTATAGGAAATTCTTCAACATCATGAGATGGAGTATAAGCCAGCTTGAAATAACCGATTAATAACAGTGCAATGATAACAACAGCAAACATCTTTTTTCTTTTCTTTATCATAAAATGTATAACTTTTCCTTTTTAATATTAATATAGCACTACAAATAAAGGAAATATATGAAAAGTAATAGATATAAACAGATCAAAAGAATTCTATTTAGAAATTCTTGAATTTCAGCTTATATATGAACGCGCAGAAGAAAAGTTTGCATTTATTTCACTCAACGGTGCTCAAATAATGATCGAAGAATGTAATGTACACTGGCAAACTGGAGAACTTGAATATCCATATGGTCGAGGAATCAACTTTCAAATTGAAGTAGAAAACATAGAAAGTATCTTACAAAACTTAAAGAGGCACAGAATCAAACTTTTTAGAGAGAGTATGCTAAATAATTATAGTGGATTTATTTAAAAAGAGTTTATAGTTCAAGATCCAGATGGTTATTTGTTACGATTTTCTCAACCATGTTAAGTACCATGACAAAACCACTTTAGTCTATGAAACCCATATAGAAAAATAAGTTAACTTAATGTTAATTTTAGGATCTTGCTATTTAGGCAAGTTCCTACGTTTTTTTTTAAACTTTATATATAGAGTCTGAACTTGAAGATAATGACTGTACCATGGCAAACTGGTATAACTCTTTCAATGTATCCTTTTCTGCATAAACTTTCATCCACTCAATGCCATTAGAAACTGAAAAACAAAGACCCACTTTTTTTCTTTCCGGATTACATCTTTACAGAACCTAATGGCTGCAATACTTTCTCCTGTATTCGGATTCTCCAAGATACCAAGATCATAGCTGGAAGCAAAAATACTTAGCTCCTTGAACTTCTCTATCCCTAGAAAGATTAAAATAAAACCCCTCTGCCATCCTGTTGCATTCCAAAGCTGTTCATATCCTTTGATAACTTCTTTTTTAAATCTAGTTGATACTTGTTACGAGTAAGAGAAAGTATATCCGTGCACTGATGAAATAACTCTGTGTCTTTGTTAAGGCCATAAACATAGCATTCCTGAGCATATGTAAGCAGTGGATGAAGAATTACATCATGCGCTGGTAGCGTTTCACTCTCTTCATAATCGTAAAATCCATTGGGAATTACCCCAACAAAAAAACTCCACCTTTCAACCCAAAAGCTTCTTTATTTATATCATACCAATCGTTATAAGAAGTGTGTATCATATACATATCTAGTTACCATAATCAAAATTCCAAGAAGTAAAAAGAGGAGCTCTAGCTCCTCTTTATATCTGAAAGTCTTGATTAAAAGTCTCAGCAATAAACATAAATTCTACATCGTCTTTATGGATAAAAAATGTAGTACATCCATCAATATCTGTAATCCTGTTTGATTGAGAACATATAACGTCTACCTCAACTAATTTAAAATTAATAGCATCAGTATTTTCAGTATCCAAACCAGTTGTTAAATAGTGAACACTATCTCCAAAAGACTTGAAAACAAGCCTTTTTCCTTTTAGTTCCTTATCGTTAACCTCAAAATAATCGTTATTCAGTATGCCTTTAAAGGGTATCATTTTTGGAAAGCATTCAATATGATGGATACCTTCATAACATCTTAAGCTAAACATATAAGCGCGTGTTTCATTTGGCTCAATCTCAATACCGTATTTATAAGTAAACGTCTTATAAACCATTTCATAAAACAATGGAATGACAAT
This sequence comes from Priestia sp. YIM B13486, assembly GCF_042787865.1. Taxonomy (NCBI): domain Bacteria; kingdom Bacillati; phylum Bacillota; class Bacilli; order Caryophanales; family Bacillaceae; genus Priestia; species Priestia sp. YIM B13486. The sequence goes on from NZ_JBHZOZ010000011.1 coordinate 128,695, forward strand.
ATCGTCCCAAGCATCATAAGCATGAGCATGTATGGGAATTAGATGAGGGTATAAGCTCGTAATTGCTTGTTGGAAATTCAACAAAATGTCTGTGTCAGTAAGTTCACTCAAAGAATCATCCACTTCATGATTCTTAATCTTAGATAATCTATTATCGATCATTCAGCCATCCCTCCTTAGAAGAAAAGTGTTACTCTTTAATTATACCTTTATCGGGATTAACAACTGTATACCATATACAAAATCAGTTTACATAATACCTCCCAGAACACATCGCTAAAAAGAATCCTCTTGGGAGAAGGGGTCTAGATAAGGTCCTGTTCCTTTATATATATCCTTGATAGAACGCGTTTTTCTCTGCAGATAATTGAAGATAAGATGTATAAAATGTGCACCCCATATCTATATGCTCTTTCTAATTCTTCTTCAAATTATTAAGATAAAATGTGCCCGCCTTCCACGTGAAGAACGGTTCCAGTCACAAAACTATTTTGGAGCAAGTATAATACGCTTTGTGCAACATCTTCAGCTCTTCCTATTCGTTTCACAGGAAGTTTGTTTCCCATCGTAGCATAGAAATGGTTACGGATTTCTTCTGGCATTTTGTTGCGGGAAGGTGTATCAATGATACCGGGTGAAATGATGTTCACTCGGATCGGAGCAAGTTCTAATGCCAAGGTCTGAGCTAAATTTGAAACGGCGGCATTGACTGCACCTAGCATTGACGAACCAACCATCGATTTGTAGGCTACCACTCCAGAGAATAAAATGATCGAACCGTGTGGTAAAACTTTTGGAGCTCCGTATTTAGCTGCGTAGTATTGGCCCCAAAATTTGTTTTCAAACAATTGCCGAGCTTGGGTTGTATTGGTGTCTAGGAATGACCCACTGGATGTTTCTGCGGCGCTCACCACAAGATGGTCGAATTGGCCAACTTTTTCAAAGAAAGACTGAACTTGCTGTTCTTGAGTTGTATCTAGCGTAAAAGCCGTGGCCCTAGCCCCTAGTTGCTCTTTTGCATTCTGTAATTTATTTTTGGAACGGCTAGCAATAATTACTTCTGCTCCTTGAGCTATTACTTGTTTAGCTGACTCAAAACCAATCCCTGAGCTTCCACCAATAATCACAATTTTTTTACCTTTTAACATGCTTTTACCTCCCCATGATTTTACTTAATAGATTAAAGATCCAATACTTCTTTCAGATGTATATCAAGTTCGAATATAAATTTTTCAATATTGGGATTTTTAATTACATCATAACAAGTGAAACTCTTTAAAGGTTTCATTCCGAGGAATTTATGTACACGATGTAAATGGCTTAATGTATCTTCTAAGCTGTTCCCTTCAAAAAATTGAGTTGGATTGTTAAATGCTTGTTCGGGAGCATTCCAGGTAGTCGAAAACATATATTTCTTTTCGGTCAATAACCCACCTCTTCCATATTGATCAGCACCCTTAAAAAATAAACCATAAGCATAAACTTCATCCATATACGTCTTCAATAAGCCTGGGACACTGAACCAATAGATAGGTGTTTGGTAAATTATAATATCAGCCCATAAAAACTTTTGGTGTTCTTCTTCGACTTTATATCCATTTTGAATATTTGTTGTTTTAATATTGTTCTTTTCACTTAACAAACTGATCATTTTGTTCATCAATGTTTGGTTCAAAGTCCCTTTCGCTGAACCATATTTCTGATGGCCGTTAATAACAAGTATATTTTTCAATTTTTTTCCGTCCCCTTTAATTCTGTAATCTTTAAAAAATCCGTTGATCTTTAATTTTCAGATACTACTCCGAGCTGTTGCATTAATGTAAGATTATCCTCTAAGTGCCAATCCTCAACGATTTTCCCATTCCTGATATGCAAAATATCAATGGCAAAGAAATGAACCGGCTTCCCTGTTGGCGTTCTCCCCATAAACTCACCCTTGTATGTCCCGGTGAATGAGAGACGGGCTGTAGCCTTGTTATCAGATACCACTAAATCCTCAATAGTACAGCGTAAATCAGGAACAGCTTTACGAAAGTTGCGAGAAGCGAAGGCCAATCCCTCCGGACCTTGAGGTCTTCCCTTCGGCAATGTGTTATCAAAGAAGTTAGAGGCAACGGCTTGTGAAATAAGATCCTCATTTCCAGTATTCCAGAACCCATAAAAACGCTGGGCGGTTTGAACCATGGCCGTAGCTTCTTTTGGTTTCAATGACAGATCGACTGTCATCGATTTTGGTTGAGGTAAATCCTTTAATAGTTGAATGTCTGCATGAGCTGTTTTAGCAGGTTTATAGTCAGTATTGGTCTTGGCACATGCGGCGCTCATGAGTGTTACCCCAAGAGCCATGGTAATACTAACTATCGATCGAATCGTTCTTTTTTGTAACCTCATCATATTTTCTCCTCAAATGTTTTGATATAGGTTGCGAATCTTTCTCCCTAAGTGTGGACTTACAATGAAAGCCCCAAGGGAATGAGATATTGTGCTTTTTTCTAAAGTGCCTCTCCATCAATAAACGTTTATACATAATTTGCAGTTACGCAGATTTATTCAAGCTCAGCTAATGTAGGATACGTTTCCTCTCCTCGATTCAGGGACCAGCTGAACGACGTAACCAATAACCTTGCTGCGCTAAGGTAACATTCAAACCTTCTGCTACATTTGGAAGAATATCAATGATGACAAAATATGTAGTACCAATAGCAAAAGTACTGATTAAGAGAGTAATGAGCAATAAGGGCAGTGTGATTGGTTGATTGCTCGCACTAACTTTGATCACCTCCTCAATGTAGGGTTAGAATAATAGGCTCATCGATATTATATGTATAGTAAGTTTCTTTAGGGAAGTAGTGATATTTATTTCATAAAGTTTCTGAAAGTATACTATTGTGATATGATAAGGAAAATTAGCCAAAAAAATTTTTAGGAAGGATGTGTCAGATGAGTGCTATTGAGCCGGTTGTACTAACCAAAGGAACATCAGGGGAGCCTTGTCCCATTGCTAAAACGCTTGACGTGATCGGTACTAAATGGACCTTTTTAATTATTCGGGATCTGCTTATCGAAGGAACGATGCGATTCCGTGATTTGTTGAAATCAATGGATGGAATTAGTCCAAAAACACTTTCATTACGCCTTAAGGAACTGGAGAATCATGGGATAGTGGAAAGAAAGGTGTTTCCAGAGGTCCCTCCTCGTGTGGAATATACGTTAACGGAAAAAGGGAAACGATTGGAAAGTATCTTCATTGAATTAAAGAGATTTGGATTAAATTTATAGGAGATTAAATATAGATCATTCTTTAAATTTGAGTGCGTCAATTATGAACGATATTAGATATGATTTGATTTATGGAGAACAACCGAACCAGCTATGCGTAGTTAATAACATAAAACCCTTATCGCAGTAGGTAAGGGGTAGGTAATTATGTAAAAAGTAATGGGTTTTTACATGGTGGGGCTTGGCCTATTAGCTTATCTTTTTTATAAAAAGAGCAAAAGATGTCCTAACGACTAGAGTTGAATGTAATACAAAAACATTCAGGCTATTGCCCTTGGCATAGAACATTTAGGCAAAGTTAATTGTTAAAAAACGCTGAATGGGCAGGTTAGTCTAAAAAGGATAAACAATCCTGGAATGGGAACTATAACTAAAAGATTATTATAAAATTAAAAGGAAGGGAAGATCCTCCATATTGTTCAGTCCTTCAGAAAATATAAAAACACAAATTGACGAAAAATATAGAATGTTAGATGATGCTCATAATAAATTAACGGAAATTTGGACAGATAATATCGTCTTTTCTTTTGGTTGGTGGACATCATTATTTCTTACTGTTATCCCATGGATAGTATGGTTTATCTTTAGAAATAAAGAGAGTAAAACTATTTTATTATTGGGAGGACTTTGGGCTATGTTTATTTCTACATGGTTAGATTATGTTGGGGTGACAATGGGCTTATGGAGATACTATAATAAATTAATACCATTAATGCCAGATTATATACCCTGGGATTTTGCTCTGATGCCAGTTACAGTAATGTTTTTCTTACAGATTAAACCAAAGGCAAATCCGTTTATTAAAGCTTTAATTTTTGCAAGTATAACAGCGTTCTTAGCAGAACCTTTGTTTCTTTGGTTAGGTTATTATCATTATCCAGGATGGAATTCAATTTTGTCTTTTCCGTTTTTTATAGTCATATATCTAATTGCTCATTATTTGGTTAACAGTAAGGCCACTAAACCACTTAAGTGATTGTTAACAGGTGTAAATACCCTTTATAATGTTAAAGATTCTGAATCACTGAGAATAAAGGATAATGAAACCATTTAGAACGTTCCTAGGGGACAGAGTCATATATACCTCAATATGGACGAGGTCCAAAGAGGTTCCGACGACTAAAGGAGAATAAGTGGGAGCTTGGTGAATCAAATCATACGAAAACAATAAAAAAGAACCGACAATTGACTGCCAGTTCCTTTTTATTGTATAAATGTAGTCATTCTTCATTTTTATAAATAAATAAGCCATTTACGAATGTTTCGAAATCAGGAGCTAATTCCAAAATAAGTGTGTCTTCTCCCCATTCTAGATCCATATAAATTATAGGAGGAGTATCTTTTGTATTCCGATAATCAAATGCAACCCACCAATGTCCCTCTCCACATAGCAGAACAATATCTTTAGGTAAGTCCCATTCTTCTATATAATAATCACTGGATAAAATGCCTTCTTTTCCTATTCCATAAATTTCAGGAACGTTTACATGATCGTTTGCCCAATTTGTTGGAACAGAGGTAGGATAGTCACAATACTTTAAATTGCCCCCATTCTGTATTTTACATAACTCAATATAGGATTTTGGTAACTTCACACCCAACTTCTTTTCTGCTTGGTTGACCATTTCTTCTGTTAATTTTTTTGATTGACTGTATCCATCATCCCAAATATCTCTCATTTCCCCATCCCTTTCAACCCTTACCAACTAAATGCTTTTCTTCATGCCACATTCCCTGCATTCACGTAAGAAAACGCCACCTTTTACGGAACTTTTGAAGTAAGCTGAGTTGCAGTGATCGCATCTTCTACTAACTTTATCCGGAAATTCATCGTATTCATACACTTTATCAAGATCTGTTTCTTGCTCTTTTGTTTCTTCCAGGTTAATCACTCTTTTCTATTTGGCTTTTATTAGACTAACACACTTATGTCTATATAAAAGGGGCATGTTAAAATTACTCAGGTTTCTCCACTAGCTGCATCTGAAAAATTTGCGTTTCTTGAATACCTGCTCTTTGGAGTTCCTGTTGAAATGATTCTCCTTCTTTTAGTTTAATGATTCTCTTCGAACCGTCACGTAAGGTGTATACTCTAAAATTGCACATGAATATACCTCCACCAAAATAAATGATTCCTGTACGCGATTTCTTCAGGAGCTAGGCCAAGGGAACATCGACGAGTTCGCTTAACCTCATTTTATTCTTTAACTCAAATACGTCATCGATGAAAATAAATAAATCCCCTAGAGAATCAACAAACTGAGTGAATCCTATCTCTGTTATGCATTGGCCTCTCTTATAATAGGTAAGGTACACTTGTTTATTTGTATGTAAGGCTTCAATTAAGGTGAAATTCATCTGTTCCATTTCTTATATGCTCTCTATTTAAATATTAAATTTCCTGTTAAATTTAAAAATCTCATTTACAGCCTGACGGTATCCCCCTGATTTTTGAAAAGATTTTCTTATATCTGTAAGGGCTTTCTGGAAAGAGGAATGTTCCAACACATGATTCACAGTTTCACATAGTTGATTTACAGTTAAGTTTTGCATTTGCAACTTCATTCCAGCTTCAAGATGCTCAACTTGTTGAGCAATCACTGGCTGATCTGCACTCTGTGGGATTACAATAAGTGGCACCCCATAATAGAGACCTTCACTGGTGCTATTCATTCCACCATGTGTGATAAATAATTTCGTGTACTTTAGCACGTCAGTTTGTGGAACGTAATTTTTCACAATGAAGTTTTTAGGGATTTTCCCTAAATCAGATAGTTGAGTTTTTTCACCAATAGACATAACGACGGTATAGTCAGTGTTCTCAAAAGCTTTAAAGCAAAGTTTATAGAAATCAATCTCTTGATTAAAGACAGTACCTAATGAAATGTAAATAACGTCTTTTCCTTTTAATACAGAAAAATCAAAGCTTCCTTGTGGTTCCATTATAGCAATAGATGGCCCTACGAATTTGTATGTTTGATCAAACATTTCTCCAGAAGGCTGAAATTCCCTCGTTGTATATACAATAGTAAGTGGTGCAGGATTACAAAAAACTTCGTAAGGAGAAGTGATTTCAACCCCATATTTCTCTTTAATCTTTCTTGTTAAGCTTTGAAACTCACCATTTATTCTGTTAGCATGTTCTAATGGAATATTTTGAGATAGATATTCGAACATTTTTTTAAACGATGTTTCAGTTTGAGCAAAAGATGTACATGAGTTAATGGCCGGGAGATTTAGAATTTGAGAAAGTAAACGCCCGCACCCAAACATAGAATCGTGAATGATGTAATCAAAATGTTCTCCCTGTATCTGTTCAAGAACGCTAGGTATAACGATATCTGCTGTATGTAAAAGACCGTTAATTCTTTCAATCAAATAATTTCTTCCACCTGAGATGAAAGCTTTTAAAAATTTTTGGCCGTCAAATGTTCTCACATCAGCTCCCGTCTTTTCAATATGTTCTTGAAACTCTTCTATTGAAAAGTATACGACCTCTTCTCCACGCGAAATAAGCTCCTGTACAACTCCAATGGTTGGATTGACATGTCCTTCTGATCCACCATTAATAAATAAGACACGTGCCAATATAACTCCTCCTCAAGTTAAATATTATTTGGATTCCACTGAAAACTCTTACTTAACTTAAAATAATGAAACTAAATTTAATTTTAAACGAATCGAACATCAATTAGTTCACTTAACCTCATTTTGTTCTTTAATTCAAACACTTCATCGATAAAAACAAACAAATTCCCCAGGGAATCACCAAATTGGATGAATCCCTTTTCTGTAATACATTGTCCCTTTTTGTAGTATGTAAGATAAACTTGTTTATTTGTATGTAAGGCTTTAATCAAGGTGAAATTAATATGTTCCATTTGTTCTTCTGTTAAAAGAGGTTGAGGCACCTCTGCTTGCTTGTTTATAACTTCCTGCAATCCTAGGTATTGTTCGGGCATACTCGCAAACGGGCGCCATTTTTTCATTCCTCTATCGTTATTCATGATATCATCCTCCTTTAAGCTTTATGGCCGCCAATAAGACCATTTCGATAACGAGCTGTTGAATGATCTAGATAGCTTGAAGCCCGCAGAACACTATTCTTCCCATAACGCAGCCTAATTTCATCTATCGTTTTGGCAAGAGCATAGGCTCTTTCACGCTGATCGATATCCTCAAATAAGCTCATTTGCTCCTCTTCTTCAATGCTCGTATCCGATAGTGAAATCCCAATAGAACGGATGGGCATGCCACTATCAAACGTATGTAAAATGGTTAAGCAGTACGGAAAGATATCGTGGCTTAAGTTCGAAGCTCGCCCCATTTTCTTTTGTCTTGAGAAGCCTCCACCTGTTTGTTTGCTATAGCCAATGGATAAATGGATCGTTTGAGCTACCACTTGATGCATGCGTAAACGAAAACAAACATCGTCCAATAGCTCCAATAGTAATAATCCCACTTCTTTTCGGCTTGTATTATCTCGAAAGAGAATCTGACTTTTCCCAAAGGAACGGGAACTAGGGATGTACACATCGGAAATACGACTAAAATCAATTCCATTCGCATGTTGGTGTAATTCTTCGCCCATAATGCCAAATTCTTTTTGTAACATCTCCTTCGAAGAAAGAGCGAGTTCTTTTATGGTATGGATACCTAAACGATTTAAGCGTCTTTCTGTAGCTGACGAGATCCCCCAGAAATCCTTCATTGGATGAATGCACCATAACTTAAAGGGAATATCCTCATATCGCCAATAAGCAACCCCTGTTGGGCTGTGCTTTGCTTCATGATCTAAGCTGACTTTAGATTAGGACCGATTCCTGCGGTAGCTGTCAGTCTTGTTTTACGATAGATCTCATTACGTATTCGATGAGCTAGCTCCTCTGGTGTTCGGGCAAATAAATGCATTGATTTAATTATGGTAAGGATAATTACTAAGGGGGATGTTCTGCATGACACGAAAATGCTTTAATTCCGAAGGTGCTGTGGCCGTTGGTCCATATTCTCATGCTGTTGAAGCAGGAGATTTAATATTTTTATCTGGTCAAACTCCTATAGATTCACAGACACAAAAACTTTTGAAAGGTGATATCGCAGACCAAACAGAGCAATGTTTTAAGAATCTATTTAATGTATTAAAAGCTTCAGGTTTAACTCCTGAGGATGTAAAAAAAGTGAATGTATTTTTAACAAATATGGATGATTTTGCGAAAATGAATGAAGTTTATGCTTCGCGGTTTTCTGCACCATATCCAGCTCGTACAACTATAGGCGTGGCCTCTTTACCTATGGGTGCACGAATTGAAATAGAGATGATCGCTAAGAGATAACAAATATAGGAAATTATCTTGTGGATAGAGCACTTTTCTACTCTAGTGGATACTTGAGTGAAAGAATGTTTTATATAACTAAAAATACAAGATAAAGCCATTTGACAAGAATTATAAATTGGCACAGTATTACTTAGTGAGCCAATTTATAATAATGAGGAAAAAACAAATGATTTATCTTACTATAGCAACTCGTAAATTCTTGATGCCTAGAAAGTTTACACCTATAGTCTATATTCCATAATTACAATTATTTTTGTAATGAGAACGTATATGTTTTACAGTCTAGAAACAAGGAAAACTACTGTTCAAATTTCTACACAGTAATCTTTTCTATACATAGCTTGGTTTTATGAAGGGTAAGTTTGATAACTAGATAATTCTTTTAGCCTTTATAGTGTTGAGGAATACAATGTCTGAATTACAAATTTAGGCTTAAGTTTATTAAGAATAGTCTCCAAAAATTAATACTCGGAACAGTCCGTAAAGTTATACTTTTACGGACTGTGTGTTTGCTTTCATTTCAAACGTTAAAGGAATGAAGTCAAAAATTTTCTTTATGTAATTCTTTATGTAATTTATTATATTCTTCTATTAATTTTCTTAGTTCACCTACCCTCATAATCTTCGCTTTCTTTATTTCTGGCATTTTATCAATAAGATAATATTGAAGGTATGAATCATATAAATAATTATTTGCATTTAAAAAGACATATTCCATATCAGATAGCAGGAGATTTGATTTAGTCAATATAGATTTTTGACTTACCAGATGCTCTAAACTTTTCACAAAATCTTCATGGTTTTTAAGTTTGTAAAAATAGTCTCCTTTGATGTCCTCTGCTACTATATCATTTACGAGTGATTTCAAGGTTTTCATATTATCTGTACGTAAAATCAAATTTAATCTAACTACGTTATAATTATCCATTATTCTCTTCCTTTATAGCTTTTCAATTAAGTACAAAATAGACGCTTTATATTTTTAAAGAGTATTTTTACATCAGAACTAAAAATTCTCATCATCGCAGACTTAAAGCGATGATGAGAATAATTTACTCTCCAATGTTAATATGTCTGGCACTATAATAAATAGATTTCCAATATGAGTTCACTTTATAATTAACAATTTGAATCCCCTCGGTCCTTGAAACCACTACGATTTGTCCGTTTCCCACATAGATGGCAGGAATAATGCTAGTGGATTCAAAGAATACGAGGTCTCCTGGTTGTAAATCCTCCTCTTTCACTTCTGTTCCATTTTGAAGCATGTCTTTCCCATAACGAGGTAAGTTGATACCTACTTGTTTATAAACATATTGAACAAACCCACCAGTATCAAACCCTTGGGGTGATGTCCCCCCTGATTGATAGGGAACATTTAGAAGATCTGTAGCTTCTTTAACAACTGGGATATTCTTAGGAATGATTAGATTTCTCACACGTCTAATACCAGCGAATTTTTCTGTATAGAAATTATAGGACAAGTAATTGATTCTTACCTGTGCCGTATCAGTTCTTGACGCTTGTATCATTTGATTGTTTCCTGCATATATTCCCACGTGGGATATACCTGGTCGATGCGTATCTTGAAAGAACACTAGATCGCCTACTTGAATATCCTTCTTTTCAACAGGTGTACCTACCTCCCATTGTTGTTCAGGTGCACCTGGCAAGTAAATTCCCATCGCTTTTTCATACACATATTTTGTGAATCCAGAACAATCGAATCCATTTGGTGTTTTTCCACCTTCGAGATAAGGTACCCCTATATACTTCAAAGCCTCGGTGATTAAGGGATCTCCACGATCAATATCTGCAACTTCTTCTATTCGTTTAGCTCCATAAAAATGATCATTCCAATAAGAAGAATCCTCGAAATTAGCTAAGGTAATGCCTTTTGAAGGTGAACTATAAATCATTTGCCCATTTCCTAGATAAAAAGACGTTGTTGTAATATAGTCTGTATCTAGATTTTTAAAGAAAAGAACGTCACCAGGCTGAAGATTTTCCTTTGATATGTTTTGTCCTAAACTCCACTGTTCACTTGAATTATCTGGGATTTTAAGATTTAAGGCTTGTTCAAACACATACTGAACAAATCCTGCAGAATTAAAGCCCTCATCAGGTGTCTTTCCACTGTCTGAATAGTCTACACCTATATATTTCATTGCTTCTTTTAAAAGAGGGGATTCGACCTGATAGATATTATCAGTATCTAGGTGTTTTGCACCAATATACTTATCATTGTAGTAGCCTCCCTCTGTTAGTTCAGTCTTTATGACGCCCTTTGAAACAGAACTAATAATCATTTCATTATTGCCATTGTAAATGCCAACACTTGTGACATTATCCGTATTTGCCCCTTTAAAAAAGACGAGATCACCAGGCTGTAGATCCCCCTTGTCCACATCTATACCAAGCTTGAATTGTTCTCTTGGATACAAAGGTAACTCTACACCTTTAGCTTCTTTAAAGACATATTGAACTAGTCCACCTGTACTGAATCCCTCACTGGGTTCTTGACCGTCTGTAAGGTAAGGAGCACCCAAGTATTTTTGAGCTGTTTCCGAAATACTTAGTTCTTCATCTGCCAGCGCTGGATTAGTAAGAAAAACAGATAGAAAAAAAACGCCTAGGAATATATATATATGCGACCATTTTGGCAAATCTCTCACCCTTTCTTTTTACTTCACTATTATTTTGGTAACTAGATAGTGGGTAAAACATCTAAAAAAACTGTTTTTTGTCTAGTTACCCAATATCTACTAGATAAAACAGAATTTTATTTTATCACAGAGATACGCTTTTTATATAGTTGTATTTGTTTTGTTGCAGTTAAACCTCTAGTTATGCATTTTTACTAATTTAGTTCTTTCTAATAAAAATGAAAAAAGAGCTTATACATGCAAATATAGCGAATGATACATCAAGATGGCGAACAAGAACTTGGAAGGTAAACTTATAAAACTCATCGCATTAAATAATGAATATGTGATCAAATCAGTTTACAAACTGATAGGCATTAAGAAAAAGGCTTTTCTCTTAATAGAGAAAAGCCTTTTTTATCAATTCTAGCATCATTATAAACTTCATTATGGTAACTAAAAATGTATACTTTTACACTATGCATTAAGTATAAAAACTTAACTGTTCAAACCCTAAAATCCGCATTCTACGCTCTTAATTACATTTTACAAGAACAATTATTGTTATACGGTAGAAGTCCAGTTGTTGTTAAATAAAGATTTAACAACTTAGAGGGATAGGTGACTACATAATTGCAGAGATATAGATATGACGGTACTTTAAGAAAGGCTTTACTTGTAGATATAGAGGCAGCAAGAGAACTTATGATTAAAGTAGGGTTAGAAGAAGGGTTTACTAGTCATAATACCATTCTAATCAGTCAATTAGTTGATCAATTGTTAAACCACTTAGAAAAGATCACTTCAACTGATTAGTTTTGGTTTTTTATGAAAAGAGTAAAAACAACCTCATTCTCTAATGGCATTGGAGTGAGGTTGCTTTTTAAGGTAACTCTATAACTTTAGATAAATAGTAACATATTCTTTCCATAAAGACTATATTTTACCGTACAAGCATATGGATAAAAGGTGCACTTTTTATACATCACTTTTGCTAATACCCTTGCTAGAGAACGTTGCTACATCAAGGATGTATAAAAAGCTGCATACTCCGGAAAAAGAACCCTCGGCGGAACCGTTCTGCGACAAGGGTTCTTTTTTGGGTTGTGTATCGGAAAGAGGAATTATGTAAACTGATGTTGTATATAGTATTCATAGCGAAAAGTCGATACATACATTTTAAAGTGTTACAAATCAAGCTAGGATTAGAAGGTTGTGAAAAGTAAATGTTATGGAATGTTATTAGTTTATTTTTAGCTAGGATTAGAAGGTTGTGAAAAGTAAATGTTATGGAATGTTATTAGTTTATTTTTAGCTAGGATTAGAAGGTTGTGAAAAGTAAATGTTATGGAATGTTATTAGTTTATTTTTAGCTAGGATTAGNAATGTTATGGAATGTTATTAGTTTATTTTTAGCTAGGATTAGAAGGTTGTGAAAAGTAAATGTTATGGAATGTTATTAGTTTATTTTTAGCTAGGATTAGCCATTTATTAGAATTAATTAATACGATTGCTTTAATATGGATCGTTGTTTTATTAAGAAGTAAAAAGAAACAACAATAATATTAAATTAAAGTAATGATTGATATGAAATAAAAGCCTCCTAGCTATATAGGAGGCTTTTATTTATTCACTTATTGGTTTGATAATTTCAGGTTCTTCTTTTTTTGGAAAAGGTCTTATTCCAAAGTAGTAGCTAAAAACAAAAAAGATAACAACAATTACAGCAAAAATGAGCAACTTCTTAGGATAATGCTTGGACTCACTCTTATTCTCAAGCTCTTCCTTATATTTTTGTTGAATCTGTTTTTTCTTATCATCTGTTTTCATATTTACCCCTAAGTTTAGTTTTCTCAATTTTATCATATTTATCTAAAATGTGTTTTACTTCTACCGATAATTGGTATTATGGTGCGACAAGAAGTCGCTTTCTTACAGTGTAGCTAACGCTACTCATCTAGACGCCAAGATGATCTCCATCC
>NZ_JBHZOZ010000012.1:0-139501 GCF_042787865.1 Priestia sp. YIM B13486
CGCGGGGTGGAGCAGTTCGGTAGCTCGTCGGGCTCATAACCCGAAGGTCGCAGGTTCAAATCCTGTCCCCGCAACCAAATTATCTTTTATACATACTTGAATATATCATTATTATCCTTAGGCATAGCCTAAGGATTTTTTGTTTGGCTATATTTATAAACACTTGTTTAGGTTATGATATAAGATAGTGATGCAGATTAATCAGGAGGTTTTTTCATGTTACAAAGTAATATTCAAACTTATATTGAAAAAGAAATGAACGTTCAAGGTCAATCTTTATCTCTATACCAGGAAGAAAAGGAATATGCGTTGCAAAAAAAGTTGGTACCGCAAAACCTGATGATAGAAGAAAAAGAGGAATCTTTACGTTTTAAAGATTCTTATATCGAAAGAGTAGATAAAGAAACGGACGAGCTGATCGCAGAAGAATCTCCTCTTTCGTTTTTAGATACGCCCATTTCTTACTTGAAAGAACACAGAAGTGAATTTCTATATGTAGAATCAAAATGGTTCGAATTTATTAAGCTTGATGGATGTTCTTTTGAAGTGGATGATGTGTTTGGCACATATAAAGTATTAACCGGGCTACATATGCAAAAAAAATTCGGTTCTTTACTAAAACAATTTTTTGCTAAAGAACTTAATGAAAGTCCAACAAGCGTCCAACTTTTATTTAATGATAAAGATGGATTATGGGATGTGAATATTGAGTTAGATGCTATAAAAGAGTTTAATGAAAAAATGTCGATAGGTGAAGTTCTTGTTCTTACATATCGTTTTTTCTTTCATCTAGTGGAGTATGTAGAGAACGAAAAGGCTTAAGAAATGATGATGACTTTCACTGTAAAGCATAGAACGTAGTTTCTATGCTTTTTTTGATGAGTAATACGTAATGAATGCTAAATGAAGCTGGAAATACATTTACATCTCTATGTTTTTATGGAATGATAAAGAGTATCTTTACCTATATGACTGCTATGGGTGAGGAACAACTATCAGGAACTTTTCTAGTTTTTTGAGAAAGTAGCTCACATATTAGCTGTTAATAGGACTCAGAGCAAGAAAGCTTCCGTAGGATGAAGTATAATATATACATACAGGAACTATTTTTAACTTTATAAAAAATGTCTGCTGACGTATGGGATTATAAATAAAGAGGGGATGTTCATGTTATTAAGAAAAATAAAGTCTGAAGAATTGGCAGAAGTCTATCAAATGGGATATGCCGCATGGCCTAAAGGCAGGACGTACAAAGAGTATGTGAGAGATAATCAAAAAGAAGAAACATATGGAATTCGGTATGTATACGTAAATGAAGAGGATCAAATTATTGGTTCATTTATTTTGCTTCTTTTACAAACTCCTCGATTAAAATTTGCTTTGCATGGTATTGGATCTGTTGTTGTACACCAGCTTTATCAACGAATGGGGTATGGCCGTGATATGCTTGAAGACTTTTTTAAAAAGATGAAGATAGAGAAGCGCAGCGCTATTTTTATGCTGTATAGCGATATTCTTCCTGAATATTATCATCAGTTTGGGTTTAAGGAGCTCCCTTCTCATTTACAACGTTATCCTCAATCCATTGCTATGGTAAATTGCAGCGAGTCACAATATGAATACTTAAGTAAGCAATCCATAGAAGACATACCGGCCTATTTTTAAAAGGTATGTCTTTTTTATAGTATTTATCGGCATAATCGTTTACAATTTTATGTAAGCGTTTTCTTTTTTTAGGAGATGAATGATTTTATTCGTCCTCATAACCGTAGGCAAATCGTGCAGTTAATATAAATTTTATTACATAAAACCTTGCTATCATCTTACTAGTAATTCTTATTCATTTCCATACCATACCGATATGTACGTTTGCTGCTAAGTATAACCATATCAATATAAGGAGGAAGCAGGAAGATGAAACGATTATTTATAGCAGGGATGATTTTTATACTTTTTTTATCTTTAGGTGCTGTATCTTCTTCAGCCGCAGGAAGTTTTACCTCTAAAACATATAACGGAAGGACATACAAACTGTACGTACCTAGCAGTTATCAGGGAGGTGCTGCCTTACCTCTAGTAGTTATGCTACATGGCTGTACTCAAGACCCTGATCAATTTGCAGCAGGAACACAAATGAATGAACTGGCGGAGACAGAGAAGTTTCTTGTTCTTTATCCAGAACAACCCTCTTCTGCTAATTCAAATAAGTGTTGGAACTGGTTTGATACTGCTCATCAATCAAGGGGAAGCGGTGAACCAGCGTTAATTGCTGGAATGATCAATCAAATAAAAAGCAGTTATTCAATAGATGCCGACCAAGTCTTTGTTGGAGGGCTATCTGCTGGAGCAGCTATGAGTGTTATTATGGGAGCTACTTATCCAGACATATTTGCGGCTATCAGCGTTGGGGCTGGCTTAGAATATAAAGCAGCGACTAATGTGACAGGTGCTTATACAGCAATGAGCATTGGAGGCCCTAATCCTATCCAACAAGGAGATTTAGCCTATTCAGCCATGGGAGATCATAAACGAGTGGTTCCAGTTATTTTGTTTCATGGGACAGCTGACTACACTGTTGCGCCTATAAATGCGCATCAAATATTATCGCAATGGGCTCAAACAAATGATAGAGCGTCTGATGGGCTGGATAATAACGATATTGATGATACGGCAGATCAAACTGCAACAGGTACAGTATCTGGTGGAAGAAGCTATACGCAATATATTTACAAAGATACAGCAGGAAAAACAGTAATGGAAAAGTACATGATAGAAGGAATGGGACATGCTTGGTCAGGGGGAAGTACATCCGGTTCTTATACAGATCCTAAAGGACCAAATGCAACTAAATTAAGCTGGAACTTTTTTAAAAGCCATCCGAAAAATGGTGATGCTCCTAATCCAGGAGATATATCCCCACCGGTTACAGCTGCTTCACCAGCGGGAGGAACGTATGGAAGTTCTGTTTCTGTTACATTATCAACCAATGAACCTGCCACCACTTACTATACATTAGATGGAAGCTTACCAACTGTTAATTCTCTAAAGTACTCTGAGCCTATTACCATCAACTCTAGCAAAACAGTAAAGTTTTTTAGTGTAGACGCAGCGGGTAACCAAGAGGAAGTAAAGACGGAAGTTTATCAAATTTCTGGAACTTCAGAGAAATCTTCAGTATTTTCTTCACTTACTGCTGAAGATGGATTTATCGGAAACTTATCAGCTGACGGTATGAGTAGTTCTATTCATAAAATTGGGGATAAAGGAATGTACAATACCGACACATACCGAACCATTTTATCTTTTGACACAGGTTCTTTACCTGATGATGCAATCATTAGGGATGTATCTTTAAAAATTTATCGCAAATCTTCAACTGGTAATATTTCATCTTTGAAAGGCGATATTAAAAGCGGTGTATTTGGAACTAGCAGTGCTTTAGAACAAATAGATTATCAGGCTTCACCATCTATTTCAGGAGGCTTCCAAATATCAGTGCCTTCACTCAATAATGGATATACAACTATTCAACTTCCTTCCTCGCTTTGGGGATATATGAATAGGACCGGCAAAACTCAGTTTCGCTTGTCAAGCTCAGGTCCAGCGGACTTTTTAAGTGACGTAGTTGAAATTTATGGGGGCGACAATCCTGCATATGCTCCAACTTTAACTGTTTCATATCAGTAAAAAAACCTTCTAAAAGCTAACTGCTTTTAGAAGGTTTTTTTTGCTGATAAGTTACTTTTATCACCGAATACAACTCCAACTTTTTATAGAGTTTTCTTCAAATTTTGACATGATTTTGATGAAATTTAATCATTATTCAAAAATGAATTGTCAGAAATATTACAAGAAAATGTTTAAAATTAATTAAATCCGTAATAAAAGTAAAATATTCCTGTAATGGAAGTGAAATGAACAGGTGGTATCATTCAGTCATTGAGTAAATAAGGAGGTATTCGGAAAATGAAGAAATTTGTATTTACTCTAGGGACAACGGCAATTCTTTCAGCAGGATTTGTAGGTGCAGCATCTGCCTCTACAAGCGGAACGTATGAAGTACAAAAAGGTGACACTTTATGGAAAATCGCTCAAAATCATAATGTGAGCGTAGACGAGCTAAAAGATGCTAATAACTTAACATCAACACTAATTTATCCAAATCAGACACTAAACTTATCTAGCATAAAAGAAATCGTACATACTGTAAAACGTGGTGACAATTTGTGGTCAATCGGTCAACATTATGGCGTAACAGTAGAAGAAATTAAAGAATGGAACGGTTTAACATCAGACTTAGTTTTCCCTGGAGAACAATTTAAAATTAAAACGGCACAAGCAGCTCAATCTCAAACAGCTAGTGCGCCAGTAGCAAAGGCAGCTCCACAAGCGCAGCAGTCTCAAACGGCACAAGCTCAGCAAGAACAAGCAGCACAAGAACAAACGCAAAAAGAACAAGAGCAAGCTCAAGCAGCACAAGCACAGGTAGCACAAGAGCAAGCACAAAAAGAACAAGAGCAAGCTCAAGCAGCACAAGCACAGGCAGCACAAGAGCAAGCACAAAAAGAACAAGAGCAAGCTCAAGCAGCACAAGCACAGGCAGCACAAGAGCAAGCACAAAAAGAACAAGAGCAAGCTCAAGTAGCAGCACAAGCACAGGCAGCACAAGAGCAGGCACAAAAAGAACAAGAGCAAGCTCAAGCAGCAGCACAAGCACAGGCAGCACAAGAGCAGGCACAAAAAGAACAAGAGCAAGCTCAAGCAGCAGCACAAGCACAGGCAGCACAAGAGCAGGCACAAAAAGAACAAGAGCAAGCTCAAGCAGCAGCACAAGCACAGGCAGCACAAGAGCAGGCACAAAAAGAACAAGAGCAAGCTCAAGCAGCAGCACAAGCACAGGCAGCACAAGAGCAAGCACAAAAAGAACAAGCAGCTCAGCAACAGCAACAAGCAGCTCAACAGCAGCAACAGCAGTCTCAACAGCAAGCTAGCGGCAAGTCTATGACTGTTGAAGCAACAGCTTATACAGCTAACTGTGCTGGATGCAGTGGTACAACAGCTACTGGAGTAAATTTAAAATCAAATCCAAATCAACGAGTAATTGCGGTTGATCCTAGCGTTATTCCATTAGGTTCAAAAGTATACGTTGAAGGTTATGGTCAAGCTGTAGCAGCAGATACAGGTGGCGCAATTAAAGGAAATCGAATTGATGTATTCGTTTCTTCAGATAGTGCTGCACAAGACTGGGGCAGAAGATCAGTTAAAATTACAGTTATCGACTAATACTAGTCTTATAGAATAGAAGTAAAGAGAGATGTCTTTTAGGAGACATCTCTTTTTTTATGCTTAAAATGAACGTTTGAAAAAATTAGGTCCGGGCATACTAAAATTTATAGTAGGAATTAGTTTGTTATATTAGTAATTATTTCTTGATTTGTATACAATGTTTGAGTGTCCTAAAAAGCTGAAAATATGTCAGGAGTATAGAAATATGAAACTTTATAAAAAAATGGCTTTACTAATAGTGCTGGGTGTTATCGCAGGATTCTCGTATCTAGGCTATCAAGGATTATTTCAGCACGATGATCATTTGAATACGTCTGATCATAATCCTTTATCTTCTTCTAAACAGAAGCAGAATAGTATAGAAATTGTAGGGAACCCAGAATCCATTGCTGTGTTAGTAAACAAGCAAAATCTTCTTCCTGATCACTATGAACCCACTGACCTTGTATACCCAGACGTTCGGTTTGTATTTAAAGAAAAAATCGAAAAGCGCCAAATGCGTACAGAAGCAGCAAAAGCATTAGAAAGGATGTTTTCAGCTGCTGAACGAGAAGGAATTTACCTAGCCGGTGTTTCTGCCTATCGTTCTCAAAGTCGTCAAGAATCTCTTTATCAAGCGTATATAAAACAAGATGGAGAAGCGGCAGCTAATCATTACAGTGCTCATCCAGGCAGCAGTGAACATCAAACTGGTTTAAGTATAGATGTATCAGGCAGCACCGGTAAGTGTGCAGCTCAAGATTGTTTTAAAGATACTCCTGAAGCCAAATGGATTAAAGCAAATTCATATAAATACGGATATATTGTTCGCTATCCAGAAGGAAAGCAGCAGATTACAGGTTATAAATATGAGCCGTGGCATATACGATTTGTCGGAAAAGAACTCGCCTCTAAGGTGTCTAAGAAAGGAATTACGTTAGAAGAATATTATAATGACTACATGCAAGTTGATAATCTGGTTCAATAAAAAAGAAGAGTTATATAAACTCTTCTTTTTTTGTATTGCTGGAATATACCCTTACTTTAAAAAGGGGAACGAGGGAAAGATGTAGAGATGAAGCACGGGATGATATATCCTATGCCTTACTAGTAAAAGAGTTAACGTTTATAAATTATAATGAATTTTGTGATAAAGAATACTCATGTTCGTTTTCATTTCCCTTCACATATTCTACAAAAAAGGGAGGTGAAAGAAAATGAGTTTTTACGGAGGTTATGGTTATGGGTACGGATACGGATCAAGTCACGGAAGTAGCTTTGCGCTAATCGTTGTGCTATTTATTTTACTAATTATCATCGGTGCTTCATGGGCAGGGCACTATTAATCAGGTGTCCATAAATAAACTCCCTTGAAATAATTCAAGGGAGTTATCTATTTTTATCTATAAGTAGGTAACTGTAAGTACGCAGTGCTTACATATCCTTTAAAGCCGTTGTATTCTACAAAAGCCCAATCAAATGAAAGCTTGTTATCTTTTGAGTAGCCCCAAGCTAAGAAGCTGACGCTTTTTCCTTTAGGAATAGTTGTTACAACTTTGTTGCTTGTGCTAGGCCCTGTGCGTAAATTAAGGTTAGCAGCTGTATGAACAGTAGTAGGGACTTTCATTAAATAGGAAGTACTGATATATCCGGTGCCGCCAATTATTTTAATGGCGGCCCAGTCTGCATTTACAAACTTGACTACTTCGATTTGATCTTTTTTTCTTAATGTATCAAGAATCTTTCCCTGAGTGCTAGGTTTTGCACGTATATTGAGTACGTTTGCGGTCACTTCATATACGCTGAACGGTGCGTTTATTTTTTCTGCTGCACTTGCTGTTTGCTCGTGAGTGAATGGCAGTGTTCCAGATAGAGATGAAAAAGTAAAGCCCGCTGCTAATGCTAAAACCGATATAGATTTCGTAATTGTCTTCATACAAATATCCAACTCCTTAGTGAAATAGGTAATAACTTTTCTATAACACTAAGAATAAGGGTTACTTGTTTCTAAGTTGTTACCAACATATATCCCAGTTGTAAATTTATAAAAGGTCTGTAAAAAAGTTTATTTCACCGACCTTTTAATAGCTTTATTGCTACTCCTCCTCGCGATCTTCCGTTGATTTGTAAAAAGAAAAATATACAAAAACAGATAATACTGTTCCATAAATGCTCCACAAAGCTAAAGCGAAAATGAATTCTTTCTGCAGGCAATAAATAATGGTTAAAGCAACTAGTGCCATAAAACTTATTAAAATGGTCTTTTTCATAAGCACCCCGCCTATTTAGTTTGATTACTCTATATGCTTTTTGATCTTGCTTTTACCCTATAATTATTCGACTATTGCGCTAAAGATGAAAGGAAAAAGTTAAATAAAGCCGAACTTATAATAAAAAGAAGAATGCAGGGGGCGTTTTATGTTAGAACAACATGTGTTAGAAGATATACAAAAGCTACAGTCTATTTGCGAACAAGAAGAGCACATAGAGCTGAAGCTGAATTTTGATATGTTACGAAGTCGAAAACAAAATGAAGTTAACGATTTTTTTCATTATGAAGATAATCAGCTTGTTGGGTTTATTGGTCTTTATGGGTTTGGGAATACAGTAGAAATATGCGGAATGGTCGCTCCTAGCTATCGCCGAAAAAGGATTTTTTCAAAGCTGTTTTCTCAAGCTTTACATATATGTAAGAAGCGTGGGTATACAGAGATTTTATTAAATGCTCCTGGCGATTCGGTTTCAGGCAGGGAGTTCTTAAAGCAAATTCCATGTTCATTTACTTTTTCAGAATATCAAATGAAGTGGGCAGAAAAAGAATTGGAAGATGATAATCCCTTTGTTACACTTCGCTCTTCCCAATCAGATACAGATATGAAAATGGAAATACAAGTCGATGTGGAATGCTTTGGTATGTCTTTAACAGAAGCAGCTGCTTATTATGAACAAACGAAAACGGAAGAACAGCAAATTCATTTTATCGTAGAGTACAATAGTCAAGCGGTTGGAAAGTTAAGGGTATCGTATGATAAAAGCGAAGCATGGATTTATGGATTTGGTATTTTACCTTCTTACCAAAAATCAGGAATAGGAAAAGCCGCTTTAAAACAAGTTGTTTTAAAGCAGTTTCGGCTAGGATATGATATATTTCTTGAGGTTGAAGCGAAAAACAAACGCGCTTTGCAACTCTACGAAACATGCGGTTTCAATTCATATCACGTGCAAGATTATTACGTATACAGCTTGTAGATAAAAAACACGGAAATCTTAGATTTTCGTGTTTTTTATTTATATATTAGATGATATGTGCTTTTTTGAGTAAATAATGAGAAAGTAGAGAAAAAGTGATATGCCCGTTGATAGAAACAGGGAAGGCCATACAAACATGATAGGAGCGCTGCAAGCAAGGATACACGTAAGAATACCTCCAATAAATGCTTTTCTAAATAATTGATAAGCCGTATACCCCAGGCTAATACTGACAAATACATTGATGAGGCTAAGAAAAATAAACGAAAAAAACAAATTATCTCCCCCCTTGTTTTTAATACACCATAAAAGAAATATTTCACATTTTTAGTGTAGCAAAAAAGAAAAAAATTTGAATCCTAAAGGTGAAAAAGGAAGCGATCTGTGTTATGTATAGTAAAGTGAATGAAAGCGTTAAAAACGGAAATGAGTTAATAAAGCAATGCAGTAGAAAGAAAGGAGTAATAGGATGGAATTTGCCCATATCTTTACACTAAGTGTATCTGTTGTAACAGCTATTAATGTTTTATTAGCCGGTATTCTTATTTTCATCGAACGAAGAGATATAGGATCTACATGGGCGTGGCTTCTTATTTTATTTTTTATACCGATTGTCGGCTTTATTGTATATCTATTCTTTGGAAGACAGCTAAAACAGAAGAACTTTTATAAGTTATCATCTGATGAGCGGGAATATTTAAGATCTTCAGTAGATGAACAATTAAAAGAACTTAAAGCTACCCATGAGTATCGAAATGATTTATTGATTCAACATAATAAATTGCTGTTCACTAATTTAAATTCTTCTAAGTCACTCGTGCGCACGGACAATGAAATTGATATCTTTAGTGATGGTAATCAGAAATTTGATGCATTGTTTGAGGACATTCGAAATGCTAAAAAAGAAATTAATATTCAATATTATATTATTCAACGAGATAATCTTGGGAAAAAATTAAGAGATGAGCTAACAAAAAAAGCAAAAGAAGGCATAAAGGTTCGCGTTCTTTATGATGAAGTAGGATCTAGAAAAATGACGCCATCATTTTTTAAGGAGCTTATTTCATATGGCGGCGAAGCACAGGCGTTTTTCCCTTCAATTCTTCGCTTAATTAATTTTCGGATTAACAATCGAAATCATCGAAAGCTTTGTATTATTGATGGTGAAGTAGCATACATAGGAGGATTTAACGTAGGAGATGAATATTTAGGGTTAGATCCAAAAATGGGTTATTGGAGAGACACTCATTTTCGTATTAAAGGAGAGTCAGTGAACGATATTCAAGGGAGATTCATTTTAGATTGGCATCAAGCAACAAAGCAGCCAATTGAACTGGAACAATTTTTGCATCGTACAGAAACTCATTCTGGAACGGTTCCTGTACAAATTGTAGCAAGCGGGCCAAACTCGACTACTCAGCATCTGAAAAACATGTATATCTCATTGATTATGTCGGCCAAAGAAAGTGTGTACCTTCAAACGCCTTACTTTATTCCAGACGCAAGCTTTATGGATGCTTGTAAAATTGCTTTATTATCTGGAGTAGAGATTCATATTATGATTCCAAACAAACCCGATCATCCTTTTGTTTATTGGGCTACGTGGTCTCACGTAGGCGAACTGCTGACGTATGGTGCACATATTTATCTCTATGAAAAAGGCTTTTTGCATGCTAAAACGATTGTAGTAGATAATGAAGTGTCTTCTGTAGGCACGACGAATATTGATCCACGAAGTTTCAGCCTTAATTTTGAAGTGAATGCAGTTGTATATGACCAGCCTATTGCCAAAAAGTTGCAGAACCTGTTTCTTGAAGATGTGCAATGCAGTTCAAAATTAACGTTTGAACGATATAAAGAGCGCTCTCTTCTTATAAAATTTAAAGAAGCGGTATCTCGCTTACTGTCACCAATTTTATAATACAAATCATTGATATCATGAAGCAGACTTGAATTTTTAGATTCAGGTCTGTTATTTTATTGGTTTCTCCTTGTAAGGAGAGTTAGAGATAAAATTAAAAAGTTTTACCAAAAAATCCAAGGGTATTAATACTATAACAAGCTAAAAAATGATAATACCTAGGAGGAATAGAAAATGACAAAAAATGTAGTAGGTACGTATGATTCAGAGGCAGCGGTTATTACAGCGATTCGAAATTTAAAAACACAGGGATATCCGGACAGTGCACTTTCTGTCTTGACAAACAGCGGTCTGCGTCATGAAAATACAGAAGCGCTTGAGCATTCTGCAGGAATTGATGTGCAAACAGTTGATACAGATCAACACTCAAAGCACCATCAATCCTTTATGGAGAAAATAAAAAATGCTTTTACGCCGTCTGAAGAAAAAATGGATCAAGATGTTAATCGAATCGAAAATCAATTAACCGAATATGGTGTACCTGCTGCAGAAGCTTCCTCATATGTATCTGATCTTAAAAAAGGAAAAGTTTTGCTGATGGTAGACGCAGTTGAGCATGATAAACACAATTCAGCTCTAGGACAAACAGTGACACCTGCTGAAAAATCAGCTGACCCAATGAATGAAAAAATGTTATACGGCAATCACGAAAATAAAATAAGGTAATGTTGAAGTAACCAAATGCGATAATAAAAGACTGCGTTCTTAAATAAAAGCTAGTTAACGAAAGGAAGGGGACCGATGAGAAATCTAGAAAAAACAGAATACGAACTTGACTATTTAAAACAGCAGCAAGAAGTTAATCAGAAGCTCATCAAAGTTTCACAGTCTCTTGTTGCTACGTTAAAACAGTATGAAGAAGAACCAGAGAATACGGAAGTATTAGCTGTTCTTGCTGACTTAGAAGGTCAGCAAGAGCAGCTAAAAGCAAAGACCGAAAAGATATCTAAAGAGCTTGCACATTTATAGAGTGAGATGAAAGAAGTTCCTATAAAAGGAACTTCTTTTTATGTTTTATCATAAACAATCTATTGTGAGAGAAAGAGAACCTTATATAACGGAACGTAAACGTTATGGAGAGGTTTTGTTTTAGATACATATAGAGGAGAAGAAATGCGATAAGAGATTATGTAAAAATGGGAAAAGGAAGAACGATTATTCGCTCTTCCTCCAGCCGTATTGCTTATGATAGTGATTTAGAAACGTCCGCCGCCAAGTTGCTGTTCAGCCATTTGCACAAGACGTTTTGTGATTTCGCCGCCTACTGAGCCGTTTGCGCGTGCAGTTGTGTCAGGACCAAGAGTTACGCCAAATTCACTAGCGATCTCATATTTCATTTGATCGATTGCTTGTTGAGCACCGTGTACTGCTAATTCGTTGCTGCTCTTATTTCTGCTGTTTGCCATCATAATCAACTCCTTTTATAAGGTTAAGATTATGATTTGATTAATAGATAGTTTTTATACATAAAATAAAAAAATTTTTTCAGGGACTTATAGAATATGCTTATTGGAATAAAGAACCAAAAGTTTCCGCTAGGTAACGGAAAATAATTATGTGTAGAAAGAGAGAGGGGGCAAGTAAAATAGAACACAAATAAGTAAGCGGTTACAAAACGATTAAGATAGAAGGAGAATTTTAATATTCCTATTCTATTTAAAAGGAGGAGATTTGCTATGTATCAAAGGTTAAAAAAGTCTGTACTATTGGCTATTACATTGAGTTTAGCAATTGGCATTGTACTCTCTTATGAGAAAGCAGCGCTGGCGAAGCAGACGCATGAAAAATCTACATCCTATCGTACAGTGACAGAGATTTATGACTGGGGAGCGGCGATCACAAAAATTATTATTGACTTAGGTGAACCTGTTCCAACCAATTCACTTACAAAAGAAACGTTTAAGGTGCATGTGGCTCGAAGTGATAGTCGATTAGAACCGTCTTTATTGGAACAAGGAGGTCGTACAGTAAAAAAAGCCTATGTATCCGATAAAGATGGACAACCAGCCGTACATACTGGAAAATATGCAGTTTTAGAAATGGAAGTTGGACCAGCTGTTTCATTAGGAGCACCACTAAATTACGATGAATATGGTACAGGGTTAAATGCATGGATAGACAGTCAATATACCATTACTCAGCAAAAAGACATGATAACAAATAAAGGAAAGTTGTCAGGGCTTGTAGTGAAACAGTTTGCGGGAGAGAAAAAAGAACTCGTAGATGATTTTACAATTAAAAAAGGTATATATCAAGATATAGAATTAGCATACGCAAGTCATGCACCGGCAAAGGATAAGAAAAAGAATCCATTAATCATTTGGCTACATGGTGGAGGAGAGGGAGGAACAGATGCAACAATTCCCTTATCTGCCAATAAAGCTGTTAGTTTTATCACAAAAGAAACTCAGGCTTATTTTGAAGGTGCCTACGTTTTAGTACCGCAAGCGCCAACAAAATGGATGGATGGTTATACGAGTAAAGCGGATGGAACTTCTATTTATAAAGAATCACTGATGGCCTTAATTGAAGAATATGTTTCTAAAAACCCTGATATTGATCCCAATAGAATCTATATCGGAGGAGCATCTAATGGCGGATATATGACTATGCTTATGATTCGTGATTATCCAAAATACTTTGCAGCAGCATTTCCAGTATGTGAAGGACTAAATGATAGATTAATTACGAATCAAGATATTGAAAAGATGAAAGAAACACCTATTTGGTTCGTAGCCGCCAAGAATGATACGGTCCTTCCGCCAACAATTAACACTCTTCCAACTTATGAACGTTTGGTGAAAAGCCATGCAAATAATGTTTATTTATCACTATTTGAGGATGTCCATGACACCACAGGCTTGTATAAAAATAACGATGGTTCGCCCTATCAGTATAATGGACATTCATCTTGGATATATCTGTATAATAATGAGCCCAACGCTAAAATAAACGGAAGCACAACAAGCATAATGGAATGGATGAGCAAACAATCGTTGAAAAATTAATCATTTTAAAAAAAGCTGTTGCACATTGAACAGCTTTTTTATTTCTCTTTTAAAACGAAAGATTGTATCTAAAATAAACGATTGAATACTTTCGTGATAAAATAAGGAAAGAGATCACGAAGAAAGGAACAGTGAAAGTGAAACCAACCATTTACGATGTTGCGAAAAAAGCAGGGGTATCAATAGCCACTGTATCCAAAGTAATCAATCAAACAGGCCGTATTAGTGAAAAAACTATAAAAAAAGTGAATGAAGTAATGATGGAATTAGATTATCAGCCTAGCAGTGTTGCAGCGGCGTTAACAGGAAAAAAGACGTACACGATCGGTGTTCTAGTTCCTGATATCTCGAATCCTTTTTTTGCAGAGGTAGCAAGAGCTTTTGAAAATAGTGCTAGAGCAGCGGGATACACGCTTTTTTTATGCAGTACAGATCATCAAACTGCGCGCGAACATGAATATATAGATCTTTTATTTAAAAAACAAGTAGATGGAATCATTATCGCAACCGAACTAAATGATACGAAGCTCGTAAAGAAGATCGTGAAGCATGATGTACCGCTTGTATTGTTTTCAGTTGACCATCCTTCTATTTCAACGCATGTAGTGACAATTGATAACGTTCGCGGAGGATATATCGCAGGTACGTATTTAATAGAAAAAGGTCATCAATCGGTAACAATTATGACTGAAAAAGATAGAAAAAGCAGTGAGGGACGATTAGCGGGATTTAAACAAGCGCTCACAGAAGCAAATTTATCACTAGAAAATCAATCCATTATCAGCTGTTATTCAACAGTAGAAGATAGCAGGAGAGCAAGTAAACAGCTGCTTTCCTTACCTAATAGGCCAACAGCAGTCTTTGCATGTACAGATCTAATTGGGGTATCGCTCATAAACGAGGCAAGAAAGCAGGGGCTTTCGATCCCGGGAGATCTGTCGGTAATTGGATTCGATAATACGATTTATGCTGATATTGCTGAGCCGGGTTTGACAACGATTGAACAACCCATTTCTCAGATGGCTACTAGTACGTTTGAACAGCTGTTAAAGTCTATGAAAAAAGAAGAGCATGCGAAACAGCGAGTAACGATTATTCCCGAACTAGTAGAACGTGCGTCGGTAAAAAAGTTATAAAATAGAGAAGATAAAAAAGCTACAGGTGTTGAGACACCTGCAGCTTTTTCTTCTTAAGCATATTTATAGAGAGACCGGACTTTTGACTTCGTTTATTGTTTCGCCTTTAATAGTTGTCTCTGTTGGAATCGTAAGGAAACCAGTTAGAAAAGCACCAAAGAAGTATAAGCAAGCAAAGATCCAAATTACGCCGCCCGTGCCCAAAAGACCAATAAAAACGGTCACAATTAAAGGACCTACAAAAGCAGAAAGTCCAGATCCTAAGTTCAACACAGACATTGCAGCTCCTTTATTCTCCGGAGCTAAAGAAGGCACTAACGCTGTAAGAGGGACATAACCTGCTAGCGTTGCACCGTAACAGCATGCGACAATCATCATTACCCAATAATTATGTCCGACGAATTGCGGTACATAGTAGAGAGCAAGTGTTACAATTCCGCATCCAACTCCGCCAAACCATTTGATTGTATTTACCCAGCCAAACTTATCTCCAACAATACCAAAAATAATATTAAAAGCCATATTCACAAAAAACAATGTACCCCAGATTTGCAACCATTCACTCATCGTAAAATCATGTTTCATCATATATGTTGGCAAGAAAACAACAAATCCAAATTGAGCAGCAGAGTTAATAATCTTTACGATACCGCCGATTCCTATTTTAGGGTTCTCAAATGCAATTGTAATCCCTTTCATTAATTCTTTTGTTTTATTATCGTTTACTTTTTGTACGGTAAACTTGTCTTTATTCATAATAATCGAAAAGATTCCACCGATCAAAACAAAAAGTAAACCACTCCATAAGGTAGCGATTTCTCCGATTTTTGGAACCATATAACTTGAGTAAAAGGCTCCGATTACGCTTAATCCGAGCTGGAAGACAAACCAAAACCAGCCTACTGCTTTTGAAAGCATTTCCTGGGGCGTGCGGTAAGACACCCAGACCAAGAATGAGTAAGCAAATAAAGGGTAACCAAATCCTCTAAGAGCATAACAAATTAGTATAATGGTGTAATTCATAATATGAAGTCCTAAACCTATAAATCCAATTGAACCAATAATAAAGGATATCAAGCCGAATGCCATTGCTTTTCTAGGACCCCACAGTTGAACCAGTACGCCGGAGAACCAGGAAGAAACAGAGACCGTAATGCCGTAAACAGTAAACAGTAAAGCAGCATGTTCAATGGTTAAACCTCGTTCTACAAGATAAGGAGATAACCATCCTTGTTCTAAACCATCGCCAATCATAAAAACAATAATACCTATGTATCCCCACGTTAAATGAGAAGGGATCCCAATCCTGTCTAAAGCCGTTTTTCTGGAAATAAATTCATTCATTTTCCACACCACCAGATCGATTATTTTGTGTAAAACATCAGACTAATTTGGTTAAGCGCTTAATCTATTTGATAAAAAGTATACGCTTACATTTTTTGAACGTCAATTAAAATTTTAAATATATATAATTTTCAATTAAATTATTTCGATTATAAAAATATTAGTATGTAAGTCAATAATCATTGAATTCATGATAAAAATACTTGAATATAGAGAATTTCTTTATGTTTCATCGATAAATAGATAAAAAATAAAAATAGTTTTTTATAGTGTGCATTTAGAATGTTAAAAAACAAATATTCTAAATAATCTATAAAAACTGTTTGCATTTCAGAAAACGTTATGTATAATTGGAATCAGGAAAGCGCTTAACCTGTATAAAGGTTTGAGCGAATGTTTTCTTAACTTTTAATTAAAGGGGAAAATAAGATGGGGATTCTTACAATTGGAATAATTGGTGCTGGACGCATAGGGAAATTACACGTTGATAAT
This sequence comes from Priestia sp. YIM B13486, assembly GCF_042787865.1. Classification (NCBI taxonomy): domain Bacteria; kingdom Bacillati; phylum Bacillota; class Bacilli; order Caryophanales; family Bacillaceae; genus Priestia; species Priestia sp. YIM B13486. The sequence continues at coordinate 16,416 of NZ_JBHZOZ010000012.1, forward strand.
TTAAAATTAATGCCGCAAATAAAAATTAAAGCGGTTTCAGATGTGGTAGTAGACCATTTACATGAATGGGCTGCAAGTAAAGAAATTTCGACGTTAACAACAAATTATCAAGATTTATTAGCTGATCCAGAAATTGATGCCGTATTCATTTGTTCGCCAACGAATACGCACGCATCGATTATTAAAGAAGCAGCTCGAGCGAAAAAGCATATTTTCTGTGAAAAGCCCGTTAGTTTTTCAGTAGAAGAAACAATCCAAGCGTTAGAAGTAGTAAAAGAACATGGCGTGCAGCTTCAAGTTGGCTTTAACCGACGCTTTGATCCCAACTTTAAAAAAGTGCATGATCTTGTACAGCAAGGAGAAGTAGGACAGCCGCACATTTTAAAAATCACCTCCAGAGATCCTCAGCCTCCGAGTCCGGAATACGTTCGCGCTTCAGGAGGATTGTTCATGGATATGATGATTCATGATTTTGATATGGCTCGTTATGTAATGGACAGTGAAGTAATTGAAGTATCGGCTTACGGCACGACGCTCATCGATCCTGCTATTGAAGAAGCAGGGGATATAGATACAGCAATTGTGTCATTAAAATTTGCAAATGGAGCTTTAGGTGTAATCGATAACAGTCGTCAAGCTGTCTACGGTTACGATCAGCGCCTTGAAGTTTTTGGTGAAAAAGGTGCAGCTGCCGCTGACAATTGCCGTCCTACTACAGTAGAAATATCAACAGGCGAAAGCGTAGTCAAAGAGAAGCCGCTGTATTTCTTTCTTGAGCGCTATACACAAGCGTACATAGCGGAAGTGACACAGTTTGCAAGAGCAATTATGGAAAAGCAAAGCGTTATTTGTACAGGGAACGATGGGTTACAAGCAGAACGGATTGCTAAAGCAGCAAAAGAATCTTTACTATCCGGGCAGCCAGTGAAGATTGAACATAAAAAATACGCAGTGAATTAATGACAGTAAACGTGGGGATGAAAGAAATTGGTCTTTCTACCCTTTTAGGAAAGCGCTTAACTAAGGAGGAATAAAGATGAATCCGCTTGTTTTTAAAGAAAATCGTGGGTTAGATTTCATCGCTGTTGGCCGTTTATGTATTGATTTAAATGCAAATGAAACACAGCGTCCAATGGAAGAGACTAAAACATTTACTAAATATGTCGGAGGCTCTCCGGCTAATATTGCGATTGGAGCAGCAAGGCTAGGTCTAAAAACCGGTTTTATCGGAAAAGTATCAGATGATCAAATGGGACGCTTCATTATGGATTATCTGCAAAAAAATAAGATTAATACAGATAGCATTGTTGTTGATAAAACGGGGGCCGTAACGGGGCTTGCTTTTACGGAAATCAAGAGCCCTACAGATTGCAGCATCTTAATGTATCGTGATAACGTAGCGGATTTAAAGCTAAGTCCTACAGAAGTATCCGAAGAATATATCAAACAGTCAAAGGCACTTTTAATATCTGGAACAGCTCTTGCGCAAAGTCCTTCTCGTGAAGCAGTGTTTTTAGCACTAGAACACGCACGCAAGCATGAAGTTGTAGTGTTTTTTGATATCGACTATCGTCCATATACATGGGAATCGGAAGCTGAAACGGCAGTCTATTTTAATTTAGCCGCTGAAAAATCAGATGTAATTATTGGTACGCGAGAAGAGTTTGACATGATGGAAAAACTTTTAAATTATAAAGAATCTAATGATCAAGTAACAGCAAAGCGCTGGTTTTCTCACCATGCTCAAATCGTCGTGATTAAGCACGGTGGAGAAGGGTCTATTGCCTATACAAGAGATGGTAAATCTCACCGCGGAGGAATATTTAAAACAAAAGTTCTGAAAACGTTTGGTGCTGGTGATTCATATGCTTCAGCCTTTATTTACGGATTGATGCAAGGGCTGGAAATTCCACAGGCAATGCGATTGGGGGGTGCCTCCGCTTCGATTGTAATTTCAAAACACAGCTGTTCAGATGCTATGCCGACAAGCGTTGAGCTCTTCAACTTTATGGAGACAGCAACGGAAGTTTTGCAGGAAGTTTAATAAACAAAGGGAAAATCTTGAGAGATTAAAGGAATAGCAACTTATTAAAATGAGATAAAGGGAGAGATATTCTATGACACAGACAGCAGTAAAAACAGTAAAAAACTATATTGGTGGACAATGGATTGAATCAGCTACATCAAAAACGGAACCTGTGTATAACCCAGCGACAGGTGAATTAATCGCACAGGTACCTCTTTCTACAAAAGAAGACGTAGATCAAGCGGTGCAAGCAGCAAATGAAGCGTTCAAAGGGTGGGCAAAAACAGCCGTGCCTAAACGTGCACGAATTTTATTCAAGTATCAGCAGCTATTAGTAGATAACTGGGATGAATTAGCAAAGTTAGTGACGGTTGAAAACGGAAAAAGCTTTAACGAAGCGCGAGGCGAAGTGCAGCGTGGTATTGAATGTGTAGAATTTGCGGCGGGTGCTCCTACGTTAATGATGGGGAAACAGCTTCCTGATATTGCAACAGACATTGAGTCTGGCATGTACCGCTACCCAATTGGTGTCATTGGGGGAATTACGCCGTTTAATTTTCCAATGATGGTTCCTTGCTGGATGTTCCCGCTTGCGATCGCTTGCGGCAATACATTTGTGTTAAAGCCTTCTGAGCGTACACCGCTTTTAGCTGCAAGATTAGTAGAATTATTTGAAGAAGCTGGTTTGCCAAAAGGTGTATTAAACATTGTAAACGGCGCGCATGATGTGGTAAACGGTCTTCTTGAACATAAGTTAGTGAAAGCTATTTCGTTTGTAGGTTCCCAGCCTGTAGCTGAGTACGTGTACAAAAAAGGTACGGAAAACTTAAAGCGTGTTCAAGCTTTAGCCGGTGCTAAAAACCATTCAATTGTATTAAAGGATGCAGATTTGAACGTAGCAACAAAACAAATTATCGGAGCCGCTTTTGGTTCAGCAGGTGAACGTTGTATGGCAGCATCTGTTGTTACTGTACAAGAAGAAATTGCGGATCAGCTAATTGAAAGATTAGTAGAGGAAGCAAATGATATTGTAATTGGCGACGGCTTAGAAGAAAATGTCTTCTTAGGACCAGTTATTCGTGAAAATCATAAAGAGCGTACGCTCAGCTATATTGAATCAGGCGTGCAAGAAGGAGCAAAGCTTATTCGTGACGGTCGCACAGATGCAGCAGTAAATGGCAATGGCTACTTTGTCGGACCAACGATTTTTGATCATGTTACGCAAGAAATGAAAATTTGGCAAGATGAAATTTTTGCACCTGTGCTGTCCATTGTACGTGTGAAAACATTAGAAGAAGCTATTGAAGTAGCTAATAACTCTCGATTTGCAAACGGTGCTTGTATTTATACAGATAGCGGCGCAAGTGTACGTGAGTTCCGTGAAAATATTGAATCTGGTATGTTAGGAGTAAATGTAGGGGTACCGGCACCTATGGCATTCTTCCCATTCTCTGGCTGGAAAGATTCTTTTTATGGTGATCTTCATGCAAACGGTACGGATGGCGTGGAGTTTTATACAAGAAAGAAAATGGTAACAACGCGCTGGTAAGTAATTCATTAAAAATCGCATCTCATTTTTAAAGGAAGTATCAGGAATTAAAGATATTCCTTATGCTTCCTTTTTTTAAATCGCAATCTAGTACTAGAAGGGAGAAAGAAGCATGGAAACAGTTAGAATGACGACGGCACAAGCATTAGTGAAGTTTTTAAATCAGCAGTATGTTGAATTTGATGGAAAGCAGCATCAGTTTATTAAAGGGATTTTTACAATTTTCGGGCACGGAAATGTGGTAGGTCTTGGGCAAGCTTTGGAAGAAGATCCAGGAAATCTAGATGTATATCAAGGACGTAATGAACAAGGAATGGCCAATGCAGCGATGGCTTTTGCAAAACAAAAACATCGAAAGCAAATTATGGCTTGCACATCTTCAGTGGGGCCAGGTTCAGCAAATATGGTTACAACGGCAGCCACTGCTTCAGCTAATAATATTCCAATTTTGCTGCTTCCTGGTGATGTATTTGCAACTAGACAGCCGGATCCCGTTTTGCAGCAAATTGAACAGTCATATGATTTATCTATTTCTACAAACGATGCTTTTCGACCAGTGAGTAAGTACTGGGATCGCGTAAGCCGCCCTGAACAATTGATGACAGCTATGATTAATGCGATGCGTGTATTAACGAATCCAGCAGATACGGGAGCTGTAACTATTTGTTTGCCTCAAGATGTGCAGGGGGAAGCATGGGATTTTCCAGCTTATTTCTTCCAAAAGCGCGTTCACCGCATTGAGCGCCGCCTTCCGACTAGGGACAGTCTAGCAGATGCAATTCAATTAATGAAAACAAAGAAAAAGCCAATCATCATTTGTGGAGGAGGCGTTCGGTATTCAGAAGCTGTAAAAGAGTTAAAACAATTTGCTAGTGAGTTCCATATTCCATTTGGAGAAACTCAAGCAGGGAAAAGTGCCGTTGAAAGTGACTATCGCTATAATCTGGGCGGAATAGGTGTAACAGGGAACTCAGCTGCTAATACAATCGCTAAAGAAGCAGATTTAGTAATTGGAGTAGGCACTCGATTTACTGATTTTACAACAGCATCTAAACAGCTTTTTCAACATCCCAACGTGCAATTTCTTACCATTAACACGTCTGAATTTCATGCAAATAAACTTGATGCTGTGAAACTTGTAGCTGATGCAAAAGAAGGATTGCTTGCTCTTATGAAAGAGCTAAAATCAATTGGCTATCAGTCTGGTTATACAACAGAAATTGCAAATGCTAAAGACGCATGGGAAACAGAATTAGAGCGTCTGCATAGCATATGTTTTACTGGTGCAGATTTTGTTCCGGAAATACAAGGTCATTTAGATGAAAGCTTAGCTGAATATGTAGAATCACTTGGTACTCAATTAACGCAAACCGAAGTAATTGGAGAGGTGAATAAGCTCCTTGATGACAACTCCGTCATTGTTGGTGCAGCAGGAAGTCTTCCAGGCGACTTACAGAGAATGTGGAAATCTACTAAACCTAATACCTATCATATGGAATATGGATATTCATGTATGGGATATGAAGTATCAGGCGCACTTGGAGTTAAGCTGGCAGAACCAGCTAAGGAAGTGTATGCGATGGTTGGAGATGGAAGCTATCAAATGCTTCATTCAGAGCTTATTACAAGCCTTCAAGAAAGAAAAAAGATAAACATTTTACTGTTTGATAACTCAGGCTTCGGGTGCATTAATAACCTTCAAATGTCAAACGGTATGGGGAGCTTTGGCACAGAGTTTCGTTATCGAAACGATGAAACAGGAAAACTAAACGGAAACGTGATGAAAATTGATTTTGCAGCCAGCGCCGCAGGCTACGGTGTAAAAACGTATCGCGTAAGTTCTCTTGAAGAATTAAAAACGGCGATAGAAGATGCACAAAAACAAGAGGTTTCTACGCTAATTGATATTAAAGTACTGCCAAAAACTATGACGAACGGTTATGAATCATGGTGGCATGTAGGAGTAGCAGAGGTATCTAAAAATCAGCATGTACAGGAAGCTTATGAAGATAAGGTGAAAAACCTTGAAATGGCAAGAGTTTATTAAGGAACAGGAGAAAATGAGGTTGTTGAAGAGAAACATTCGATAAATATAAAAGAGGTTTTAATTTCATATAAGGGAGAGGAAGAGATGTTCAAGGAAAATACGGTCAAACTGGGGATTGCTCCAATTGCTTGGACAAATGATGATATGCCTGAACTGGGAGCTGAAAATACATTCGAACAGTGTATCAGTGAGATGGCTTTAACCGGTTTTAAAGGAAGTGAGGTCGGAAACAAATATCCGCGAAATGTTTCAATCTTAAAAAAGGCATTATCGCTTCGGAATTTGGAAATTGCAAGTGCATGGTTTAGTACATTTTTAACAACAAAGCCGCTGGAAGAAACGGTAACGCCATTTATTGAACATCGCGATTTTTTATACGAAATGGGAGCAAAAGTAATTGTTGTGTCTGAACAAGGGCACAGCATTCAAGGGTTGATGGATGTTCCTTTATTTAAAGAAAAGCCTGTGTTCACGCCAACAGAGTGGAGCAGACTTGCAGAAGGCCTGCACCATCTTGGGAAACTGGCACGAGAAAAAGATATGCATATTGTCTATCATCATCATATGGGAACAGGAGTACAAACAACAGAAGAAATTGAGCAGCTAATGGAGCTTACCAATCCGGAGCTTGTTTCGCTGCTATTTGATACCGGTCATCTTGTCTTTTCAGGAGCAGAACCTCTTTATATCTTAAAAAAATATCTGCACCGTATTAAGCATGTTCATTTAAAGGATATTCGTCAAGAAGTAGTTGATCGAGTCAAAGAACAAGACCTAAGTTTCTTGCAAGCGGTAAAAGAAGGAGCCTTTACTGTTCCAGGTGACGGAGCTATTGAATTTGATGAAGTATTTACTACGCTTGCCACTTCGGATTACAACGGATGGTTTGTCGTAGAAGCAGAACAGGATCCAGCCCTTGCTAATCCTTTTGAATATGCGTTAAAAGCAAGAAACTTTATTAAAGAAAAAAGCGGTCTTTAATTTCCATTGTAAAAGATTTTACGCCTTTTATGTGTTTATGAAAGGAAAGGAGGAGAGGAAATGAAGCCAACCATTTATAGTGTGGCTGAAGAAGCAGGTGTATCAATTTCTACGGTATCAAAAGTCATCAATCAAACCGGTCATATTAGTGAAAGAACAAGACAAAAAGTAATTGAGGTTATGGCGCAGTTGAATTATCATCCAAGCGTCGTAGCATCTGCTTTAACAGGAAAACCCACTAAAACGATTGGGCTTCTCGTACCTGACATCTCCAACCCTTTTTTTGCCGATTTGGCAAGAAGCATAGAAGACCGAAGTCATGAGCGAGGTTTCCATGTTGTAATGTGCAATACCGATAACGATGCGGAAAAAGAGAAAAAGTATCTATCGCTGTTAATACGTCAGAGAATCGACGGTTTAATTGTAGCTTCTGCTTTTCGCAATGCTAATCTTTTAAAAAATATGCTTAAGCAAGATATACCGATTAGCGTTATTGCTTCAGAAATTCCTCACATATCCGTTAATACAGTGACAGTGGATGACTACAAAGGGAGCTATTTAGCGACTGATTATTTGCTGTCTTTGCATCATAAAAAAATTGCGATTATTACAGAAGATGCAAAAAGCAATCACGCCCGTTTAGATGCTTTTCGAGACGTTATGCAAGAAAATGGAATCATCGTGCCGCCTCAGCACGTTATTACGACCGAAGCAAGTATTCAAAAAGGATATGAAAGTGCTAAGCAAATTTTTTCAATGAAGGAGAAAGTGACGGCTATTTTTGCTTGTAACGATTTACTGGCTATCGGAGTTATCCAAGCTGCAAAAGAATTCAAAATTGATGTACCGCAAGACTTATCAGTGATGGGCTTTGATAATACGGTTCTTTCTACTACCATCACGCCCATGTTGACGACAGTAGCACAGCCGACAAAAGAAATGGCTGTAAACGTAGTGGATTTGCTGGTTAGAGAAATGAAATATCCAGCGATGCATAAAGAACATTTGCTTCTTGAGCCAAAATTGATTGTTCGAAAATCAACGGCTCCGTTACGAAGGGAAGCCACAGCATCTACAAATAATTGAACAAAATCAAGAATATTGCCGTTAATAAAAAATCCTCATAGTCACATATTTAAAAGAATTTAGAGAGTCTATGAAGAAAAATGAGTAATTAGTAAATTCTTATCGCGCTACTACATAAAGGAGGAATTCAAGCATGTTAGGTAAATTAGGTGAATTAAATAACGGATACAACGTACTTACAGAAATGACCGGTCAGCACAAAGATATGCTGATGGATATTGGGATTTATAAAATGGCCCAAGGAAAAGAGGAAACTTTACTAGACAGCAGCAGTGAAACCGCTGTTCTTTTACTAGAAGGAAAGATAAAGCTAGAGTGGGAAGGCCATTCGAAAGAAATTCAGCGCCAGTCCCTATTTGAAGAAGAGCCTTGGTGTTTGCACGTTTCAAAAAATGTGGAGGTCAAAATTACCGGACTTGCCGATAGTGAAGTACTAGTTCAAAAAACGGATAATGAAAAAGAGTTTTCATCAAAATTATATACGCCCGAAGATTGTCAAAACCCAGTGGCTGGTGAAGGAGTATGGGAAGGTACTGCTCAGCGTGTAATCCGAACAATTTTTGACTACAATAACGCTCCTTACTCTAACCTTGTTATTGGAGAAGTTATTTCTTATCCAGGAAGATGGTCGAGTTATCCGCCTCATCATCATGACCAGCCCGAAGTGTATTACTATCGTTTTGACAAGCCACAAGGATTTGGCTGCGCAATGGTTGGAGAAGATGCGTACCGTGTAGTTGATAATAGTTTTATTACAATTCCTGGTGAATTGGATCATCCTCAAGCAACGGCTCCTGGCTATGCGATGTACTTCTGCTGGATGATTCGCCATCTCGACAATAATCCGTGGACAGACCGTATTATGGAAGAAGAGCATAAGTGGTTATTAGAGGCGGATGCAAAAATTTGGCCTGAAAAATAAATAAAGCTCTATATAAGAAATGGGTTTCAAATGTTGAAAAACCTGGAATAAAAAATAATTATGCGTAAAATAATAGTTTATTTTTGTAAAATATGTTTTTATATGTTAAAATATAGCTTGTATTAATATTCAGGCGATGATATCGCTCTTTGCTGCAGATTCCTTTTTAGGAGTCTCTTTTTTTTTGGAAACGGAAGCAACAGATACAGACGATTCGTATATAAATTAAAAAGAAAAGGAGATAAGCGTAAGCCGCTTATCTCCTTTTCTTTTTAGCGTTATCTAATGCTAAGTTCTTTTTCACTACTTTTTCTAAAGCAACTTCCACGTGAACATTTTTTTCATCGATGTCATTCACAAGCACGACGGTTCCTTTTCGCCCTTTAATCTTTAAATCATCACCCGTAGAAGGAATGTTTTCCCTCAGCTGGCTTAATAGAAGCTTTCTGTTTTCAAAAAAGTGGACAGCCACCATTTTATCTCACCTAATTTCATATGATATGTGTGATACAAAGATGTGTATATGAAATCCTTCCTATACATTATGTCGCCAGGGGTGGTTTTAGAACACATTGAATAGACAATTGTTGCATTGATATATGAAATAAATAGGATGGCATAGTTATAAATCTTCTATTCTTGGACATACTTATACTACTAATCTAAAAAGGGATGTGGATGAAAATGAAGGTGGCTATCGGATTAAGTGTATTTACGGTCGTTACAGGAGCAATTGCGTTAGGGTCAGTTTACTTTTTAGCAGGTATCTTTTCGTTTTTCTTAACGGTTTTTTCATAAAAAAATCCACCAAGAGGTGGATTTTTTTATTTAGCAGCGGCTTTTGTTTCATGAGGCGAATTGCCGATAAATCCAAATTTTCCGCCGACAACTTCTTTTACTTCGTGGATGACAATAAAAGAATTCGGGTCAATTTGCTGGATTTTCTTTTTAATTTTTAATAACTCGTTCTTTTTAATAACAACGTAGATAATGCGTTTATCTTTGTTGGCGTAGTAGCCGTATCCGTAAAAGATGGTGGCTGCATTTCCAAATTCACTGGTAATAACTTGTGCTATGTCTTTGTATTGATCGGACATAATCGTCATTGCTTTTTTGTTGTGGAAACCTTCGATAACGACATCTACGATTTTGGCACAAAGATAGACGAATATAAAAGTATAGAGTGTGTTGTTGACGCCAATAGCAAAAACCGATGCTAAAATAATGACGCTGTCCATATAGAACATGCTTTTAGAAATATTATAGCCTTTTGTATAGTTTAATAAATAAGCTAAAAGCGTTGTTCCACCGGTAGATCCATCGGCGATAAAAATGAGAGCAAGTCCTGTTCCCATTAGTAAAGCCCCGAATACAATTCCTAAAATCATGTCGTGAACGTGAAAAGGAATATAGCTGACTAGACCGAGGAAAACGGACGTCATGACGGCTCCTAGAATCGTATAAAGAATCGTTTTTTTGGTTAGAAATTTATAGGCTAAGGCAATAAATATAAGGTTTACAAGAAATGTGCTGATACTTGTAGGGATATGAAATAAATAATATAAAACAAGAGCAATACCAACTGTACTTCCGTCACCTAATTTATTTGGAATGACGAAAAAATCAATGGATGCAGCAACTAAAAGTGCTCCAACAATAATTAAGATGATGTCTTTATAGATTGTTTTCAATATGCAAACCTCCTTGATTATTAGGATATTTTCATGTGTAATCTTGTTTTTACTAGTGTTTCACAAATGATAAAATAAAAAACGTCTTAGAAATTGTCTAGTTATAAAACTGATCAACTTCTAAGACGAAGAATTACGATACGTGTATAGGTCTTGATCCGGCTTTTCTATGCTTCGATGTCACCGATTATATAAACCTCTGACCGCTATGTCAACGCTATGAGAGATGTTCAACTTTTCAAAAAATAGAAGGCGGTTTCCTACATAAAAAAAGAATCCTTTGCGACGATGCAAAGGATTTTCAAATTTATTGGAATAGGGGGAATACGTTATTAGGATTACCATTTTCATAAATTAATATACCTTAATTTTCCAAAAAATTATTTGTTAATGACGATTGAAAGTTTGTAATTCACATGCTGATTTAGCTCTGTCAAAAAATCATTTAGTTCTTCATTTGAATGAAATTTGCATTCTAATAAGTAGCAGCCATCGCCGCTGATTTTAAAGTTGTTGATAACGTGCTCCTGCTGACTTTCTAAAAATGTAAGGTAGGGGTGGTGATGAATGCTCTGCGTATAGATATTTAAAAATGCATGGATGATGTAGCCGAGTTTTCGTTCATCAATGTTAATTGTATAGCCTTTGATAATGCCTTCATCTTCTAACTTTAATACTCTAGCAGAAGCGGCTTGTCCGGTTAAATGCACTTTTTCTCCTAATTCTTTCATCTTCATACGTCCATTTTTTGATAGTTCTTCTAGTATGTGCTTATCTGTATTATCTAACATCGCTACAAATCCTTTCGTATTTCAAATCAAAAGGCTTAACTACTTGATGTCACCTATGTATACTGATACGTCTTCTATTTTATACTAAAGGAAAGTAAGAAAAAAGAGCAGTCAATATGCAAGATATAGAAAGGAGCAGTAGTTTGTAAACAGCTAGATTGACGAAAGCTTAAGCTTGCTGTATGATTCTTTGAGTGTTTACGTGGTTCGTAACCATCCCACGTTAAAAAACTAAGGAGAGAATAGTAAGATGAATATAAGAACACTTTGCGTCAACGGTCTTTTAGCTGCTATGTATATTGCTGTCAGCATGTTAATCCAGCCGTTTGGCTTCACCAATATCCAATTTCGTATATCGGAAATGTTCAATCACTTAATTGTGTTTAATAAAAAGTACGTGTACGGCATTGTGCTAGGAGTATTTCTGACGAATTTGTTTTTTTCACCAATGGTTGCTTATGATCTGGTGTTTGGGGTAGGACAATCCGTGCTATCATTACTCATTACCATTTTTTCTATGCGCTACATTAAAAATATGTGGGCTCGTATGCTTGTTAATACACTTGTATTTACGTTCACGATGTTTATTATTGCGTTTGAACTGCACTTAGCATTTGATTTACCATTTTTCTTTACGTGGTTAACAACAGCTGTTGGTGAGTTCATTGTTATGCTTGTTGGAGCACCAATTATGGCTGCAATTAATAAACGTGTACAATTTAATAAGCTAGTTGGATAAAAAAGATGGGGCTGTGATAAATCTCACAGCCCCATCTTTTTTTCTTTGTTATTCTATAAGTGTAGTGATAAACCCCTTATTATTGAAGAGCTTTTCACGCATGGACAAATTACCCATATCTAGCATGTGAAAAGAGCAGGTCGCGTTTGCGGTCTGCTCTTTTTGCGTAAGGCAATAGGAAGTATCCGGTTAGATTATTTTGAAAGAAGGAGTGACAAATCTCACAGCGCATTCTTTTTTCTTTTGTTACGATATACATATAGTTGGCAAACTCCTTATCGAAAAGTTTTTCGCACAACAACACATTACCTATGCGTAGCAATTAAAAAAGCAGACCAATGACGGTTTGCTTTTTTAATTGTATTTTTCCATTAAATAACTTTTTTGAGTTATAATTGTAAAATAATCTTTGTTACTAGAGAGGGGATTGTTTTTTGAATAGAAAGTTAGGAATTCTTGTTTTATTAGCGTTAGTCATCTTATTTGCCGGGTGTTCAAAAGAAGAAGACAACGTTCCTTTAAGAGAACTAGAAAAGATAAGTATTAACGTAATCAAAGAACAAAAAATGAAGCAAGGGATTTCATATGAAATGGAATTAGTAAACAAGAGCGATTTGACCATCAAACAAAATAATGTATTTTTATCGTATCCTTTAAAAATGAAAAACGGTTATTCTGATAATAAATTTAAGGTGTTAGCAGAAGGAAATAAATTAAATATCAAGCCAAAACAAAAGGTTAAGTTAACGGCATTTCTTCCTTATAAAGGAACTAATAAAGCAGCATTAGCTATTGATGAGCCTGACGTAAAGTGCATAGGGTATTGGAATAAGCTTGATGACTACCATCAATTTTCTTTTGGAGGATCCTTGAAGCAAGAATAATATATAACTATTTGTTAAATGGTGGAACTGAACGTAAGGGATTGATAAAGGTGGTGAATGAACAGTGAGTGTAGACACCGATAGATTGATTAGCTTCTTTATTTTATAGGGAACACCCGCTGTTTTTAGTATAGTAGATTACTTTAAACTGAGTAAAACTGAAAAAAAAGAAGCTATAAGAGACTTAACATCTGTAAAATCTATTGTAACAACAGGATTTATATTGACCGGAGGAGTTATAGCGAGTTTAGGCAAGCTGCAAGCTGTTATCTCTGCTGCCTCTGCACGTTATAGGTACTTTTATTTTAGTCATTGGTGGTGTCGTGGGCGCTATTGAAGCATGGAAGATAGAAAGAAAAGTATTGTTATCCTTGTTTTAATAGTATCTATGATTGCTCTTACATTTATAATATAAATTCTGCATGTAACAAAAGCTGCTCAAATTGTGAGCAGCTCTTATCAGTTTCTTACTTATTGTGTTTCAAGCTGCTGGTCTTTTTTCTTTAACGTAAGAGCGAGCAGGAACGAAACGACGGCGAAAGCGATGGCTACATAATAGACGGTATGAACCCCGCTTGTCATACTTTTTATTTGTAACAGCGTTTTATTCGTTTCATTTGATTGTTGAATAAAGTGCTGAGAAGCCATGGTCATAATACTTGTATACAAAGCGGGTCCAATCGCGCCTGAAACTTGGTTAATCGTATTTGAAATAGCTGAACCGTGAGCATGAAGCGGTTTTGGTACTTGATTTAAAGCAAGCGTCATCACGGGCCCGATGCTTAAACCTACGCCAATTGTAAAGGCTGCGTATAAGATGGCTGCAGTCGTCGTGTTTGTTCCGCTTGAAATAGTAGTGAACAAACTTAAGATAATTGTTAAAAGGACTAAGCCCGTTAAAAGCAGCGGTTTAAATCCAATTTTGTCAAACAAACTTCCTCCCACCATAGCTGTTAGAGCCAGCGTTACGCCGCCTGGAAGCATAAGAAACCCTGTTTGCAAAGGAGACAGTCCCGCAGCCGTTTGGAAATATAGCGGCAAAATTAACATCATTGAAAACTGAATCATCATAATAAGAAACATTAAGAAAATCGATCTTGAAAACACAGACGATCTAAAAGGCTTCATATTAATCATAGGAGAATTCAGCTTGCTTTGCTGTCTGACAAATAAAGCAAGAGCTATGACGCCAATTATGAGCGTAAGCCATACGATAGGATTACTCCATCCCGTCTCTTCACCAGCTGCGCTAAATCCATAAACAACTCCTCCAAACCCAATTGTAGAAAGAATCACAGATGGGATATGAATTGTTGGTTTAGATGTTTCAGAAACGTTACTGAGCTTGAAAAGAGCAAATAGGAAAATAAGCGCCGCTGCAATTAAAAGACCTAGAAATATAATTCGCCACGAATGATATTGAATAATTAATCCTGAAAGAACCGGTCCTATTGCCGGTGCAAATAAAATAGCTACGCTAAAAATCCCCATTACGGTGCCGCGTTTGCTAACAGGCACGAGTGTTAACATTGTGCTCATCACAAGAGGTAAAATAATGCCTGTCCCTAATGCTTGAATCATACGGCCCACAAAAAGCAGAGAAAACCATGGTGTGATAAATCCAATGAAGGACCCAATTAAGTAAAAGCTCATAGCCGTCACAAACAGCTGTCTTAATGTGAATCGTTGAATTAAGAAAGCAGACACCGGAACAGAGATGCCGATTACAAGCATATATCCGGTAGTTAACCACTGAGCTGAGCTCGTTCTAATGTGAAAATCTGAAATGATACTTGGCAAGGCCACGTTCATTACCGTTTCACTAATTAAGCATAAAAAATTTCCTAGAATCAAAATGAAAAGGATAAGCTTACTTTGTGTACTCATTTTTTCTTCTGTTTGTGTCATAAGTGACCTCCTTTTACTAAATTAATTTTTGTTTGCAAACAGCTTACCAATTTGGTCAGCTGCAATTTGCATAGGGACTGTACTATTTTTAGTTAATGAAAGAGTATAAGCACCTTCAATCCAAGACTGTATAGCTGAACCTAGCTGTCTTGCTTCCTCTTGTTCATAACCTGAACAAACTAACTTATCTGCATAAACTTGCTCCCACTCGTTATACACGTCTTCACAGGCCATACGAAGCGTTTCGTTTGATGACCATACTTCACTCGACATAGCAGCGAGAGAGATATCCGCTTCATTTTCCACTTGTTCAAACATTCGATCAGCCATCATTTTTATATGATATTGAATAGCTGCCGCGGCATCTTCATGAGAAGCGAGGGATTTTTCGATATAAGCTTTGACTCTTTCTCCCGTTTTTTGAATAGCTTCTTTTGCTAACTGTTGTTTTCCATCCGGAAAATAATAATAAATAGATCCTCTCGGAGCGCTGCTTTCTTTTGTAATTTGACTTAGACTGGTGGCGTGATAGCCTTTTTTGCGAAAAAGTTTAGCAGCTGCGCTTAAAATTTTTTCTTTTGAATTGGTTGGTTCCATGAAAACAGCTCCCTGATATAATTACTAGTTGATCGGTCAGTATAATGGTAGCAACTCTATACTGATCAGTCAATCCAGACGTCTAGGTCTTGTATATAAGTGAAGATTGATGCAAGCTTCACAGGTGTAAGCATTGATTGAAATGTTAAGAATAAGGTTACAAAGTATTTTGGAGCTATACTTCTATTACTGTTAAAAAAATATGATTAAGTAATGAAATTAAAAGCAGACGAGAAGCGTATAGCATGTTACGATAGGGACGGTATAGAAATTGGCATATGTCTGTTTCTAATAGAAGAGACAAATTTTAAAATTTTTAAATGTAAGGTTGTGATTCACCTGAGACTGAATAAATTTATTAGCGAATCTGGAAAGGCGTCAAGACGCGGGGCAGATAAGTTAATTAGTGAAGGAAGAGTAACTGTTAATGGAAAGGTTGCAAAAGTCGGAGATCAAGTTAAGCCTGGCGATGATATTCGAGTAAGCGGCCAACAGCTTCGGATTGCTCGAAATAATGTATATATTGCGCTTAATAAACCAGTCGGCATTACAAGTACGAGTGAAAAAAAAGTAAAGGGAAACATCATTGATTTAGTCAATCACCCTTTGCGTATTCACCACGTTGGACGACTTGATAAGGATTCAGACGGCTTAATTTTACTTACAAATGACGGCGATATTATTAATGAAATTTTACGTGCAGAAAACAAGCATGAAAAAGAATATATTGTTGCAGTAGATAAGCCAATTACACCAGAGTTTATCAAAAACATGTCTGAGGGAGTAAAAATTTTAGGCACAAAAACGCTTCCTTGTGAAGTGACACAGCTGTCTAAGTATGAGTTTCAAATTATTTTAACACAGGGTTTAAATCGTCAAATTCGCCGTATGTGTGAAGTGCTCGGATATGAAGTATACCGCCTTCAGCGCACGCGTATTATGAATATCCATTTAAACAACTTACCTGTTGGGCAATGGAGAGATTTAACGAAAAAAGAGCGTACGCAGCTATTCAAAGAATTAGACTATGAACCTAAAGAGTGGTAAATAAAAAGACACCAGCCTGTTAGACTGGTGTCTTTTTTATTCGCATACAACTACTTGTCTAGAAAATACGCTTTTGCGCGCTACGCAGCGATCTGAAATAGAAAAGCCAGCTTCATGAATCATATGGTCAATCGTATCTACTGTAATCACGACTACTTTATCCGCAAAGCGGCGAGCGTGTTTTAAAATAGAAAGCTGATCTTCAGGCGTCGCGTGGGTGTAGAGATTGTAAGGCATGTCGATGATAGCTACATCATAGTGAGTTGTAACATCTGAAATCGGTCCAGTTTTGACATCACCGCTTAAGCCGAAATGCGCAATATTTTCACGAGATCCGTCGGTCACAAGTGGATTGATATCGCGTCCTACAATATCAATGCCCATTGAAAGGGCTTCTACAAGGACTGTACCGATACCGCAGCATGGATCAATCGCTTTGATTCCTTCAGGGTTTGGAACGGCAATGTTAGCTACAGCTCTTGCAAGGCGGGTACTGAGTGCTGTAGAGTATTCACGCGGTTTCTTCAAATGATGCAGCCATACCGCTTCGCTTTTTTGATATTTCCCAAAATACCAGCGTCCTTCAAATGGAACAATGCCAAACAAATGGTCAGGGTTATGCAAGTCTGCTTCTGCTACAAAATGCCAACCCACATCACGTTCAATAGCACGCTGACCTTTATAACTTATTTTTTGATCTTTTTCCAAGTCATTAATTTTCATAAAAATGAGTTTAAATGTTTTGTCTCCAAGGTCAATATCTTCTACTTGTTTACAAATATCTGCAAGGTCATCTGATTCATACATAATATCTAATCGTTCTTTGATAAAAGGGCTTCTGCTTGGATCAATTTTAACGGCACTTTTTATGATAGGTTTCTCAGTTTCAATTTCAAAAAGAGAGCGTCTCTCTAATTGACATAGTGAGAGTTCCTCTTCGCTGCATGCGTATGTGTAAATATACTGAGGCAGCTGCGTATGGTTATTCAATATCGTATCATCCTTTATCGTATCTAATTATCCTTCTTCTCAAACAATAGCGAGAAAAGAAGAGAAAAGCAACGAATTTAAATATATTTGCCCGTGAATACTAAATTGAAGCGCTACATAGTCCACTTATTTGACAAAACATGCTAAAATAACTGGTGATAACCTGCATGTGCTGCTGTCTATACAAAAGAACTGGATCAAGGTTTCTCAAAAATCATTTACACACTGCTGACATTTTGATGAATAGGAGAGGCTACGTGATGTCTAAAAGTGATCATGAAAAGCAACAGATGAGTCGGGCTGATATGAAAAAACAAGCCAAAACATCCTCGCAAAACCTTGTGATGAACGTACTCATTGCCATTGTATCTGTATGTATTTTAGCTCTTATTATAAATGTTTTTGTACTAATGAAATGAGCCGTTATGCTGCTCATTTCTTTTTATTAGGTTCAGCTTTTATTGAAGCGTTTGAGGTCTCTTTCACTAGAGAGCACATTGTGAATAGCGTATCTTTTTTTAACAAATGATAGTTGTGATATGATGAAGCAATAATACATTAGACAAAAAGCTGGAGGTTACTTAGTATGCCATTACTTAGATTTGATGTAATAGAAGGAAGAGATGAAAAAGAGTTAAAAACATTACTAGACGCTGCTCACCGAGCGATGCTAGAAGCCTTTGGCGTCCCGGAGCGCGACCGTTATCAAATTGTACATCAGCATCCGGCTCATGAAATGATTATTGAAGATACAGGTCTTGGCTTTGAGAGAAGCAAGGATTTGGTTATTATAAGTGTAACGAGTAAACAGCGGACAGAAGAGCAAAAGCAAGCTCTTTACAGATTAATTGTAAAAGAGCTTGGAGAGAGCTGCGGCATTCAGCCAAACGACATTATGATTTCGATTGTTGAAAACGGTAATGCTGACTGGAGCTTTGGCATGGGAGAAGCTCAATTCTTAACTGGGAAATTATAAAACGGTTTATTATCTAGAGAAGCCCTTATTTCTAAGGGCTTTTTCTCATTTTGTCTATAAAAATATTATTCTCTTAGTCACATCTTACTCAAAATTAAATACAGACATCTGTCAAATGAATGATACAATAAGCTTATATGCCATTTTGAGTGGAAAAACCATAAAAGAGTTTGGCGTACTAATTTTAGAACAACAATAAATTTACATAAAGATGTAAAGATTTAAAGGTTAAAAGAGAAGTGTATAAAATCTGTAAAACAAAAGAACAGTTACGCGTTAAACATAGGAGTAAAAGGTTCTTCACGTGTTTTTTCGGATAATAAGAGAAAGTAATTTTGATCATTGAGGAGGAACTTAGAATGTTTGGATTTGATGCAGATGTATCGCCACTAGTGCGAATTAAAGTAATTGGGGTCGGCGGTGGAGGAAATAACACCGTTAACCGTATGATTGAACACGGTGTACAAGGAGTAGAATTTATCGCCGTTAATACGGATGCTCAGGCGCTTAACTTATCTAAAGCAGATGTGAAAATGCAGATTGGTGCGGCCTTAACGCGAGGATTAGGTGCAGGAGCTAATCCAGAAGTGGGAAGAGAAGCAGCCGAAGAAAGCAGAGAACAAATTCAAGAAGTACTGCAAGGCGCAGATATGGTATTCGTAACAGCTGGCATGGGCGGAGGAACCGGTACTGGAGCAGCTCCGGTTATTGCCCAAATTGCCCGTGAACTAAATGCTTTAACAATTGGAGTAGTCACTCGCCCGTTCAAGTTTGAAGGAAATAAACGTACGAAGCAAGCAGTAGGCGGTATTACTGCGATGAATGAATCGGTAGATACCCTTATTGTGATTCCAAACGACCGCTTGCTTGAAATTGTCGATAAAAAGACGCCTATGCTTGAAGCATTCCGTGAAGCAGATAATGTTCTTCGCCAAGGTATTCAAGGTATTTCAGATTTAATCGCTGTTCCGGGGCTGATTAACCTTGACTTTGCTGATGTAAAAACCATCATGTCTAATCAAGGATTTGCGCTTATGGGTATCGGACGAGCTTCCGGATCAGACCGGGCAATTGAAGCAGCGAAAAAAGCGATTTCTAGTCCGCTGCTAGATGCATCGATTGATGGAGCAAGAGGCGTGCTGTTGAACATTACGAGCGGCAGCAGCTTGAGTCTTTACGAAGTACAGGAAGCAGCAGATATTGTCACGTCTGCTTCTGATCAGGACTTAAATATGATTTTTGGGTCCGTGATCAATGAAGATTTAAAGGACGAAATGATGGTAACCGTTATTGCCACTGGATTTGATGATGAAGATGTTTCACCATCAGCTTCTACTTCTAGAGTTTCAAGAGCACGCTACTAAATTAAATAACCAGCTTTTATGGTGGCAATTGTTTTTCAATTGCCTTAAAAGGGAATCCGGTGCAAATCCGGAGCGGTCCCGCCACTGTAACAAGGAGCCTTATGTCAAAAAAGCCACTGTCTATTTAGAGACGGGAAGGCGGTATAAGGCAGTGACTTGAAGCCAGGAGACCTGCCATAAATCGCAGCACACAATAACCTACGAGGATAGGGAGGTGTTTTGGCAGAACCAAAAATAGGATAAACAAGGGATACGTTTATCTGAATTTGTTGTGAAGACAAGCACTTCTTTTTAGAAGTGCTTTTTTGTGTATTAAAATAGAAGGTGGAAAAATCAATGATAAATAATAAAAAACTCGTATCTATGATATTTCTTGTGTTACTTTGCCTCACTGCTTGCGCTCCTAATGAAGAGAGCATAAGTATAAAAGAAAGAAAGAAAACGGATAAAAGTGTGACGTTTTTATTTAATTTTACATCTGCAACGCTTGATCCTCATACGGATGATAATTATACAGCAGTTCGTGCGGGAGTAGGGGAGACGCTTGTTAAAATCAGCAATGATTTAAAAATAAAGCCCTGGCTTGCTGAAAAGTGGGAAACGAAAGATAACGGTCTTACGTGGACATTTACGATAAGAAAGAACATTACGTTTCAAAATGGCAAAGCGCTAGATGCAAATGCCGTTAAGTCTTCTCTTCAAAGAACGATAGATCAAAGTTATGCGATGAAAAACGCTTTAAATATTAAAGAAATGAAAGCGAACGGTCATGCGCTGACAATTACATTAAAAGAACCAATGCCTAAATTTCCTTCTGAGTTAGTGCATCCAAACACAGCTATTATAGATGTTGATGTTTCTAGTATAGCTAAGAAGCCCATTGGCACAGGGCCATTTCACGTTTTGACTTTCGATCAAGGAAATCAAGTGAAGTTAGAAAGATATGAACATTATTGGAATGGGAAAGTAAAATTGAAAAATGCGATCTATGCATTTAACGAAGATGCTAATGCGCGAGTTGCGGCTCTTCAGTCCGGGACAGCCGATATTATTTATCGCCCGCCTTTAGAAAGCTTGAGCACTTTACAAGCGAATTCGTCTTTCAAAGTAAGTGGAGTACCTAGTGTGCGTACTCATTTATTGCTTTATAATCAAACCAATGACGCATTAAAAGACGAAACTGTAAGAAAAGCTATCGATACCTTACTGAACCGGAAAGAAATTGTCAGCAGCATAATGAACAATCAAGCGGCAGCGGCTCGAGGTCCATTTTTACCCCAATTTCCTTTTGCTGATAATACTGCTAGTGAGACAAAAGGAATAGCATATGCTAAAAAATATTTAGAGAAAGCAGGCTATCAACTCAAAAATGGCAAAGTAATCAAAAATGGAAAGCCATTATCCCTCTCTCTTGTCACATACAGCTCATTGCCAGAACTTCCTTTGATTGCTCAGCTTATACAGTCTAATGCGAAAGAGTTAGGAATTAATATTAAGATTCACCTAGTTGAAGACAGCGATGAATATGTAATGGCAAAAGATGATTGGGATTTAGCATTGTACAGCCTTATCACAGCACCTAGAGGAGATGCAAGCTATTATTTAAGTACGAACTATTTGCCGGGCGGTGGTTTAAATGCCAGCCGGATTGATGATGATAAGCTAACAAAAATGATTCAGCAGTTAAATTTAACCGTAGATGACGCAAAGCGAGATCAGTTAGCTAAGCAAGCAACCGCTTTGATTAATGCGGAAATGCTGACGTCATCGATTGTACATCCAAACATTGTTGTTGCTTATAATCAAAAGGTGAAAAACTGGACCACAAATCCAAGCGAGTATTATATGCTGACTCAGCATTTAGACGTAACGCCATAGTCAATATTGTGTTGTTCCTATAGGAAAAAGAGAAAGTATACAATGATAGATAAAAGGATGTGACAGTAAACGTGCAAGAAGTACAAATGTATCAAATTAAAGAAGTAAAAGAAAAGGATGCTGAAGTGATTCAGTTTGTCATGAATATGCGGAATGAGCTATTTCCTATGATGGAAAAAAATCAGCTTCCTGTGGATTTGCTTCATTTTAATGAATATTATGTTCAAGCGAAAGGCGCTGCTTTTTTTGCAGCTGTCACGGAAAATCAACAAGTAATTGGAACAATTGGTTTATACGCTTACGATGGAAGGTTTCATGCATTAAAAAAGCGATATGAACATAAAATCGCAGCCGAGATTGTAAAATGCTATGTCGATCCAGCATACCGGCGTCTAGGCATTGGACAGCAGCTGTTAAAGGCAGTGGAACAATTTGCTCAAAGTCATTTTTATGACACGTTGTATCTGCATACTCATCCTTTTTTACCGGGGGCTATTCCATTCTGGACTTCACAAGATTTTATCGAAAGACTTGCTGAACAGGATGAGCCATGGAATACGCTGCACATGGACAGAAAAATACAACCGGTCGTAATGTAACGATATTATACAGTAATTACCATAGAATCTAGATAAGAGCTCATGCTATAATGAGCGTACTTACATTTATAGCCTGTAGGGCAAGTCCTTACAGAAAAGAACCGCGTTTCGAATTGGCTGAAACGTGGTTTTTTTCTACGAAAAACAAATAACAAAATATTTTTAAAAATATCTATGAAATCGCTTTCAAAATAATGAAATATATTATATAATTACTAGTGTTGTGTTGTACTTTGTTAGTGTTAAATCAATATCCTACATGTGTGAGCCGATTGCCTTATGGTAGTCGGCTTCCTTTTTTATGGTAGAGTCTAAAAGGAAATAGCATTCGTTAAAATGGCTGTAATTATCATCACAATAGTTGTCCCAAAGGCCCACTTGAAAAGAAACTTTTGATGCTCCCCGAAATCTACTTCAACCAGCCCAATCAGAATGAAAGTAGCGGGTACTAAAGGAGATAGGGGAAACCCAGTTGTGGAATGTCCCAATAAAGCTGCTCGTCCTATTTCTACAGGGTCTACACCAAAATTAGCTGCTGTATGGCTAATAACAGGTAAAATGCCAAAATAATAAGCATCAGGTGAAAATACAAAGCTAAGAGGAAGGCTCGTTATTGCTACAACTAAGGGAAGGTGAGAGCCCAGCCATTCAGGAGTGAGGCTGACAATGGTATTAGCCATGGCATCCATCATTTTTGTTTCTGTAAAAACGCCTGTAAAGATTCCGGCTGCAAAAACCAACGTACTAACCATTACAAAGCTGTTTGCATGACTTAAGATTCTTTCCTGCTGTTCTTTTGGATGAGGAAAATTAACAAATAAAGCAATGGCAAAAGCAATAGCAAATAAAATAGGAATAGGGAGTATGTCTACGACCAAGAGAGTCATTAAGCACAGTGTCAATAAGGCATTAAACCAAAAGAGTCTAGGTGGCTTCCCAGGGGTCTCATGAACTGAAAGCTGTTCAGCAAAAGCCATTGATGAACCTTTTAAATGAATGGTTCCTAAGCGCGCTTTCTCTCTCTTTCCGAGTAGATATGCTGAAAATAAAGTCCACATCAATCCCGCTGCCATAGCTGGAATAAGAGGGTTAAATAGATCTGATACTTCTAATTGCAAACTTGCTGCGGCTCTTACGAGAGGACCTCCCCAAGGAATCATATTCATAACACCTGCGCTTAAACTAATGACACAAGCCAGTATTAGTCGGTTCATTCCCAGTTTTGTGTACAAAGGAAGCAAGGCGGAAACTGTAATTAAAAATGTAGAAGAGCCGTCTCCGTCCAAGCCAACAAGCATTGTAATAACGGCAGTTGCCATTACGACTTTTAAAGGATCGCCTTTCACAATGTTTAGGACACGAGAAATCATAGGATCAAATAAACCAACGTCAATCATTAGTCCAAAATATAAAATAGCAAAAACGATCATAATGGCCGTAGGAGCTACTTTTAAAATACCATTCATCATCATATCGCCCATATGGGCACTAAAACCTCCAATTATACCAAAGAGGATAGCGACAAAAATAAAAGCAACAACCACGGACAAGCGTTTACTGATGACAAGAAATAGAAAAGTCGCAATCATTCCAAACCCTAACAAAGAAAGCATTATCCATCACCTCTTATAAAAGTTAGAAAATTATATTAATTTACATTATAGCATTAGAATTACTGTTAAAGTTTGGTATTTTTAAATAAGATAGCTTCAAACTAAAACTAAAAACTAAAAAAGCCGCCTTATAGGCGACTGGTTTAAGCTAGGTCAGCTGTTATGGACTGCTTTTGAAGGTGATCAGACAGCAGGCTGTAAGCAATAATTTTCTTTTTATACTGTTTTACGACATCGACATGATCATCATAACTGTATACGCATAATCGAACATCTTTTTTTCCTTTTTTCGTATCGATAACCAGTGGAGTTTCACTGTCTTCTAGGTGTTTATAATAGTCCTTATTTCCGTCATGGACATAATATTGTTTTAAAAATGTTGCTTTATTAAAATAATCAATCACTTGCATTTTGTCTTTGCCTTCTAAATGTTTCCCATCAACTGTGACAGTAACGCTTTGGTCATCAAGTGTTGGGTGTAATTGAAATTTAGTCATAAGCCATTTGACCACTGGAGTTGGAAGACACGTTATTAATATTTTGAGTGCACTTACAAGAATGATGGAAAGTAATACAATCCACGTCATAGTTAATCATCTCCGCTATAGTTTAAATGAAATAAGATTACATACTTATTTTACCACAGAGAACATGATTGCTTTTTGTACATTATGTGAACCTTCCTCAGTGAAAAGATGTATATGAAATACGTTTATTTATGCACATTTAGGGAAATATAAAATTATAACAAATACTACATATAAAAAAAGGAGAAAAAATTATGTTGTGGACGATTATTGGACTTTTATTTATTTTTTGGTTATTAGGATTAGTTTTTCATATTGGCGGCGGCATCATTCACATTCTTCTTGTCATTGCAGTGATTGTGCTAATCGTAAAACTTGTGAAACGAATTTAGATATAAAAGGCCTTTCCTTAGGGAAAGGCCTTTTATGTGGAGAGATTATAAAAACAAGACGTATTTTGATATAAAAAATCATATGCTTCCGTTTCAGAAACTCCTTTGAGACGTGCTATTTCCTCAACGGACTGATGTATCATTGATGGAACCGTTATCTGGTTTTGAAAAGGTCCTTCAAATGGCCACGGACCATCTGTTTCGACCATCAAGTAGTCAAGAGGGTATTCCATGGCAAGCGCTTGGATTTTAGGCTTATATACAATATCAGGTGTAACTGAAATATAGTAACCGTTGTTTTTCATTCGTTCAACGGTTTTTTTAGCTCCTTTGAACCAGTGGAAGTGAGCTTTAGACACGGAATGTTTTTCCAGTAAGTCACACACAATTTCAGCGTCTTCATATACAGCGTGAAGAATTAATGGTTTTCCCCATTTTTTTGAATGAATAATAAAAGCTTCAAGCAGCTCCAAATAGGGCTCTAGAGAAAGAGTATAGGTCTGACTTAAGTAATAAGGTAGACCTACCTCCCCAACAGCTATCATTTCTTCATTGTTTTGATCAATCCAGGCAAACAGCTCCGCTAATTCATTTGAAGAAGGCAGCATTTGTTCAGGATGAAATCCGTAGGCGGGTTTCACACAGGAATACAATTGGCTGATTTTTTGATTAAGTTGGCAAGACTGTAATGTGGAAGATACAGAAATAAGCGCTTGTAACGAAGGA
Organism: Priestia sp. YIM B13486; assembly: GCF_042787865.1. Lineage (NCBI taxonomy): Bacteria > Bacillati > Bacillota > Bacilli > Caryophanales > Bacillaceae > Priestia > Priestia sp. YIM B13486. The sequence continues at coordinate 41,749 of NZ_JBHZOZ010000012.1, forward strand.
TCCTTCTCTAGTATGTCTTTCCAGCTTTTCGGTTCATATTGATCGAGATGAATATGAGCGTCAATGATTTGTTTCATAAATATCGCTCGCTCCTTTCAGCCCAATTTGTTTAGAAATAATACGTAAGAAAATGTATGCTTCTGTTAGGCTTCCATTTTATTTTTTATGTATTTTTTGTTCCCCCATTTAGCAATAGATGAAAACGTATAAACAATAAGAGCTAACCAAATCAAACTAAAAGCAATAACATGAGCTTTTGTTAGCGATTCATGGTACAGAATTACTCCTGCTAGCAGAGATAAGGTTGGTGAAATATATTGAAGAATACCAAGCATTGATAATGATACTTTTTTAGCACTTTTTGTGAATAATAAGAGTGGTAGAGCTGTGACCATTCCACTTCCGGTTAACAAGAGACTTGTTGAAAAAGAATCAAAAAACTGCAAGTGTGATTGAAACGTGAGGTAGCCTATGTATGCTAATGCAATAGGGGAGATGACCATCGTTTCAAGAGTTAATCCGATTGTTGAATCAGCTTTAATCTTTTTCTTTGCCAAACCATATAATCCGAAAGTAAGGGCTAAACTAAGCGAAATCCAAGGAACCACACCATAATGAAGACTGAGTGTTAATACCCCGATCGCTGCTAGTATAAATGAAAAAATTTGAGCCCCGCTTAATCTCTCTTTTAAGACAATAACACCTAATAAAACACTTGTTAGGGGATTAATATATTGTCCAAGGCTCGCTTCTACTATTTTTCCATCAATGACAGCCCACATAAAAATGCCCCAATTTGCACTAATAAGTACAGACGCAGTAAAAAGGGACCAGAATAAGGATGGTTTTTTCATTATTTCTTTTACAAACGTAATGTATGTACGCCATTTCTTTGTTATCAATAAAAGAATAAGCATAAAAATAAAAGACCAAAAAACGCGCTGAGCTAAAATCTCCCCCGGTGCTACGTGGTGAACCAGCTTCCAATAAATTGGCGTGAGCCCCCACATAAGATAAGAAAGGACTGCATACGTTACACCCTCTTTGTCATGATTTAAGTTCATTTAAAACCTTCTTTCTAACATGAGATAAATTTGGTAATAAGAGTGATAGATTAACATAAAAAAGCAGCATAAACGATTATATCACAGAGAAAAACGATTCTTCACATGTTGAATGGCTCAAAAAAGCGCTATGCGCAAGGTCATTGCTTTTCCGTGTCTAAAATAAAATCAAATTGCGTGTTTCTAACAAGGTAAGTGCTTACACAAGTGTGCATGATAAGCGCTCTTTCAGCTTATATTCAAGTGGTTATGAAAAACAGTTGATTTCCCCATTAGAAACTGTCAAGCTTAAGGAAGAAAAAAATCTTAGAGGAAAGAATATATAGGTGACGAATATGATCGAAATAAAAGCGTCTGCGATAAGCGACGGAGAATTTAACAGAGGTGTATTTGCTAAGCAAGATATTAAAAAAGGAACGCTTATTCACGAAGCTCCTGTTATCGCTTATCCTAATAAAGAGCATGATTTTATTGAGAAAACAACACTAGCGGATTATGCTTTTGAATATGGAGTGAATCATACGGCTATTCTTTTGGGATACGGTATGCTGTTTAATCACTCGTATACACCCAATGCTACGTATGAAATTAATTTTGACAATCATACCTTTGATTTTTATGCATATACGGATATCCAAGCAGGAGAAGAAATTCTCATCAACTATAATGGAGATGAAGATGATCAAGAGCTCCTTTGGTTTGATCGTGAAGATGAAGAAGAACAAAAGTAAAAAGTTAAGCCCATCGAAAATCGATGGGCTTTTTATTATGCTTTTTTATCTGGATACATAGTAGAATTCAAACGGATGAATTGGTAAATATGCGTAATAATAACTTTTAAAACGGCATATCCAGGGACGGCTAAAATGATACCGATGATTCCGAATAAGTTTCCGGCGGTTAGAATGACAAAAATGACGGTAATCGGGTGAATGTCTAGGCTTCTTCCCATAATTTGCGGAGATATTACTTTACCTTCAAGCAATTGAACAACTGCCCAGACAATGGCTAGTTTTACAAGCATGAAAGGAGAGGTAATAAACGCAATAATAATGGCTGGAATAATGGCGATAATAGGACCAAGGTAAGGCACAACGTTGGTTACCATGGCGATAATCGCTAGAAGTAATGCATAATCTAACCCAATAATCAGATAGCCAATGAAAAGCAGTACACCTATACAAATCGCAACAAAAATTTGCCCGCGAATATATGCGCTTAATGCGTGGTTCATGTCGGCTAAAATGAATTTAGCTTCAGAACGAGAGCGGTTTGGAAGCAGTTTTACAATGTAATTAGGTAAATTTTTCCCATCTTTTAATAAGTAAAAAAGAATAAAGGGTAAAACGGCAACCGATAATATAATTTCTGTAATGGTGCCGACAAAGTTCACAATACCGCTTGAAAATCCAGAAACATATTTACTCAAGTGTTTGGATGCATCTTTTGAAATCTTATCTAGGTCCGTGTTAGCCGACTGAAGACCTTGTTCGACATATCGGTTATTCGAAAGGTTCGTCACCGCATGCTGAACGTCATGCGTCAGCTCTGGGATATTATCAATAAGACGGTCAACTTGATTTTTTAGAGGCGGAATAACCGATGAAATAATAATGGCTAATGCGCCGATAATCACTATGTATAAAACAAGAATGGAAATAATTCGTTTTACACCTTTTCGTTCTAAAAAGTCAACAAGCGGATTAAATAAATAAAAGCAAATTCCTGCTAAGATAATCGGCAGTGCGATTGTTTTAATAAAAATAGAGATAGGAATTAAAATAAATCCGATTTTTGATAACGAAAAAATAGTCATGCTGAGAATAAAAATAATAATTGTATATACAACAAATTTATTATTTAAGATTTTTTCTCGGAAAAAAGTTCCTTTCTGAGGTCTAGGTTCCAACCTGTTCAACTCCTTTTAAAAATAAATGTATAGTTATCATACCCTGATTTAGACTAATTTAAGAGGATTTTTCAAAAAGAAGTGTGCATACTAGTAGAAAATCTTCTAGAAAGAAGGGGTAAAATCATTGAAAGAAGACAAACAACCATCGTATGATGATTTCTCTACAGTAGAAAAAAGCCATGAGTATATAACCGCTGAAGAATTTCCAGACGGTCCTTTCGGCTCTCCTGTTAATCAAAAACTGGGGAAATCTACTTCATGGGAAGAAGGGCAGCGAACGTATAGCGCATTTAATTATGAAAACAAAAATCTTCATGAAAAAGCGCAGAGATTATTTCCAGGCGCTCATCCTGTACATGATAACCCAGAGGAACATGAACAAAATCCAAGTTAATGTCTTTATTATGCTCTGAATATATTGCCCTATCTTTTTGCTGAATTATGTTGACAATAAGCAATTTAGCCTGTAATATAAAACGTAACTTATCACTGTTTCTACAGGATTCGACAAAATTTGATTTACTTAAACTTGTGATCTCAACTTCTATTTACAGCTATTAGAGCGCTGTAAGTAGAAGTTTTATTTATGTTATCGATCAAAAAGAAAAAAGCAGGTCTGCTCAAGCAGGCCTGCTTTTTTTATTATTGAACAGCGTCAAATTTATTTACTTTCCACTGAGAATTAGATTTATAGAATGTGACAGTTCGTTTTACGCTGCCGCCATCTACAGTTGGAACTGTGAATTCATAAGAGCGAACTGTTGCTGTTTGATACACAAGCTTAGTTTTTGCTTTTGACCACTCTAACATGCTGAATCCGTCGCCGATTGGATGTGCAAGTTTGCCGTTATATGTGATATAGCCGTAATTTGTTAATCCTTTTTCTACTGCACTGTTTGTAAATGTCTCAGATAAGTAGCTTGATAGCTCAGCTTTTGTATCAAATTCTGGGCAAAGATACACGTACTCAGTTCCTTTATATTCAAATGTACGTTCTGTACATGGTTTGTTTTTATAACCGTGCAGAGCACTCCAGAAATGATTGCTGGCACTAGCTGCAATTTTGACAGCATTTGCATCCGTTAGTGTTGTAGATGTTATTTGTGCTGTAACTCCAGTGCTTAGTGTAAAGAAAATAGCGATTGATGATAAAACTAGTCCAATTTTTTTCATTTCTAACTCACTCCTAATTAATTAACCTTATTTATGTAACAATTATGTGTTTTATATTTCTTTTGTTACATTTATATTACAATAAATTTGTAATAAAAGAAAGTGTTTTGTCTTTTTTTCTTAAATTTTTTTAGTTTTTTACTAGTTTCTAAACTAGTTATAGTAAGGGAATTACCAGTTAAAGGTTGATTTATCAACGTTTTCAGGCGTTTCTTTCTACTTTTTAATCTTTTTTTCAAAAAAAGATTGTCTGTAACAAAAATGTAATAAAAGAAGCTTAATACCTTTACGATACAGAAAAATAAAGATAAAACAGTGAAAGATCGATTCTAAAAGTTTGTTTTCCTTTTTTAGGCATATTTCTTTTTGGGTTTTGAGGTTTTTAGTAGAGTAGATTAAAAGGAGGCGAAATGATGAAAGGTATTATACATAGTGAAAAAAGTGGAATAGCAGGTATGAAGTACAGAAATCTTCAGGAGATGCTCCCTGAAAGAGGAGAAGTAAAAGTAAGACTAAAAACAGCAGGTTTAAACCGGAGAGATTTATTCGTTATGAATAATCGAGGCAAAGGAGATAAGCCGTTTATCCCCGGTTCAGACGGTGCAGGCATTATAGAAGAATTGGGAGAAGGCGTAAAAGGTTTAAAAAAAGGAATGGAAGTAATTATTAATCCAAGTCTAGAGTGGGATTGTGTAGAACACGTTCCACTTACACCTAAAATTTTAGGCGGTCCATCACATGGAACATTTGCAGAGTATGTAATCATACAAGCGAATAACGTTGTACAAAAGCCATCTTATCTATCTTGGAAACAGGCGGGAGTTCTTTCATTATCCGCTTTAACTGCTTATAGAGCTCTATTTACAAAAGGTCAATTAAAAAAAGGAGAGCACCTCCTTATTCCCGGTATAGGAAGCGGAGTCGCGACCTATGGATTGTTATTCGCAAAAGCTATCGGAGCTAACGTAACAGTCACTTCTAGAAGTGGTGAAAAAAGAAAGCAAGCTCTAAAGCATGGAGCGAATTATGCATTAGGTAGCGGAAGCAACCTAAAAGAAGAAACCAACAATAGAAAAGTAGATATCATACTTGATAGTGTGGGGGCAGCTTTATTTCCTGCTTATTTTGAAATGTTAAAGCCAAATGGAAGAATTGTTAATTTTGGTGCAAGTTCTGGAAATGAAGTTGAATTACCCCTAAGAACCATTTTTTATCCTCAATTCAACATACTCGGTACGTCTATGGGAAGCCAGGAAGAATTCGTGGAAATGATGGATTTTATAGAGAAACATCAAATTAAACCAATCGTCGATCGATTCTATCCGCTGTCAGAGGCAGTTGCAGCCTGCGAACGATTAGATAAAGGGAAACAATTTGGCAACATAGGTTTACTTATTTCGGAATAAAAAAACCCCCAGCGCTAACTGGGGACTTTTTTATATAATCAAACGTTTGTTTAAATGAAAGAAACACGGTAATAACAGCTTTTTAGCGCTTTTTATCATAACCACCAAGCCAATAAAAAAGTAACCAACCCTCCTAGTATCAAAAATCCCATGCTGTATTTGAGCGTGTATTTAAACAGTTCACCTTCTTTTCCAGCCAGTCCCACTGCTCCGGCAGCGACGGCAATTGATTGAGGAGAAAGCATTTTAGCCATCACGCCGCCGGCAGTATTGGCCGCTACGAGAATAACTGGCAAGACATTAATTTGCTGAGCTGTAGTTAGCTGCAAGTTGCCGAACAGCGCATTATTTGATACGACAGACCCCGTTAGAAATACGCCGATCCAGCCAAGAAATGGAGATAAAAATGGAAAATAAGCGGCTGATGTAGCGAGCGCCAATCCAAGTGTAGAAGACTGTCCTGAATAATTTGAAATAAAAGCAAAAGCAATGACCATCATAATAGTAATAATAGGTCTTGATAATTCTTTTACGGTTTCTAAAAGAGTGGTCCATGCCACTTTTGGCGATACGTTAAGCAAGAAAACTGAAAGGATACAAGCAATAAGAATTGCTGTACCTGTTGCTGCAAATACGTCTATTTTTAAGGTAGCAGCGTAAGGCGTAGGATCTTTTACTAAAGGCGCTGCTTTAATTACGTGATTGTGTAAAAATGGGACGTTAATAAGCAGGTTCATATGTTCAAGCATTTTTTTGACAAAAGAAATGCTCCAAGCCGTAACGAGTATCGTTAATAGAATAAAAGGAGACCAAGCCTTTAAAATCTGTTTTGGTGACAGGCTGAAGCTTTTAGCTGCTGCCGGGCTTGTTCGTTTAATATAAAAAGCAAGAGCAAGTAAACTCACAATAGAAGATGTGATATTTGGAAGTTCAGGGCCGATGTATGTAACAGTTAAATACTGTGTCAGTGCATAGGAAACGGCTGTGATGCTCGTTGCTTTCCATACGTCTTTTAATCCTTTTATCCCATCCATAATAAAGACAAGTAAAAAAGGGATAAGAAAAGAAATAATCGGAAGCTGCGTGCCAAGAAAATGAGCAATTTCTTTTGGATCTATGCCAGATACTTGTCCTGCGACAATAACAGGAATCCCCATGGCGCCAAACGCTCCTGAAGCTGTATTAGCAATTAAACATAGCGCCGCTGCTTTTAATGGTTTGAACCCAAGTCCAACTAGAAGCGCTGCTGTAATGGCAATTGGAGCTCCAAATCCCGCTGCCCCTTCTAAAAAAGCATTAAAGGAAAAAGCAACAAGCAGCATTTGCAAGCGGGGGTCATCCGTTATTGAAATAATAGATTGTCTGATGGTAGTAAACTGTCCGCTTTTGACAGTTAGCTTGTATAAGAACACCGCTCCGATAATAATATAGCTGATGGGCCAAAGTGCATACAGAAACCCATAGCCTGTGGCTCCTAAGATCATTGAGGCAGGCATATCATAAAAATAAATAGCAATAATCATAGAAAGAAGCACCGTAATACCAGCAGCAATATGTCCTTTTAATTTCAAAAGAGTTAAAGCAATAAAGAAAAAGATAATGGGGATGAGTGCAATTAGTGCAGAAAGCCAAATATTATCTAACGGATTATATACCTGAGTCCACGTCATATTCATACACCTCTACTACATATTTAAAACAAGGGAGCGGGGGAGTCCCCCGCAAAAATCTTTAGATGTTACACAAAAGCTCTGTCGCGAGTTTGCTTAAGTATGCTAGCAGAGTGCTCGAGCTGCTGCTGTTCGTGAGGGGTTAAATTCAATTCAATAATTTGACGCACGCCGTTTTTATTAATGATAGCTGGTACGCCGATATACACATCAGAAATACCATATTGTCCTTCTAATAAAGCAGATACTGTTAAAATAGAATTTTCATCATCTAAAATAGCCTTGGTAATGCGTACAAGCCCCATTGCAATTCCGTAATAAGTCGCTCCTTTTCGATTAATAATATGGTAAGCCGCATCGCGGGTTTGTTCGAATAGATGCTGCATATCCGGTTCTTTTTCAATAGCGGCAGTATTGATAAAATGTTCGAGCTTCACACCGCCAATTTGCGCGTGGCTCCAAACAGGAAATTCCGTATCTCCATGTTCCCCCATAATATAAGCGTGGACGTTGCGAGAATCTACTTCGAAATAGTCGCTTAACAAGTAGCGGAAGCGAGCTGTGTCAAGAATCGTTCCTGAACCAATTACCCGTTCGTTTGGTAATCCTGATACTTTTTGTGTAACGTGTGCGAGAATATCAACTGGATTTGTTGCCACTAAAATGATGCCGTCAAATCCGCTGTTCATAATATCTTTTACAATGCATTCAAAAATTTTAACGTTTTTTTCAACTAGATCTAAGCGTGTTTCCCCTGGAGCTTGATTAGCGCCCGCTGTAATAACTACTAAATCAGCGTCAGCACAGTCTTTATAATCTCCAGCCCAGATTTTCATCGGTGTGGCAAATGGCATTCCATGATTGATATCACGTGCTTCACCTTCTGCTTTTTCTTTGTTCATATCGATTAACACTAATTCATTGGCAATACCTTGATTCACCATTGAAAAAGCGTAGCTTGAGCCAACAAAACCAGTTCCGATAACAGCAACTTTTCGTGTTTTTGGTGTGAATTGTGTTTTCATTTGTACCATCCTTTGAATTTTATTTTGTGATGTTTTTCACAATGTTAGTGTAACAAGAATAAATTGCTTCAGCTGTGATAAAAATCACACCCTTTAAAAAATAGTAAACAATTTTACAGGGCGATTTTAAAAAATGTCCTTCTACATGAAGTGCCACATTTAGAAAGATCTTAAACGTTTAAAGTGTTGAGTAAAGGCAACTTGTTTTGCAGAAAGCTAAAGAGTTTAACATTCTCTATTTGTATGTTAGCAGCCAATAATGTTTCTATAGACCCACACGAAATCCATTTGTTACACTAAGTTTGCTTATTTTGAATAAAGGAGTGGAAGGGATGGAGAACTACTATGAGCAAGCCCAAAAAGGCGCTTGGGTTAGTATCTTATCATATATCTTTTTATCAACATGTAAACTTATCATTGCGGGTGTCACCGCTTCCTCTGCATTAAAAGCCGACGGTCTTAATAATGTTACAGATATTATTGCATCGATTGCCGTCTTGGTCGGCTTAAAAATCTCTAAAAAACCTCGTGATAATGATCATCCCTATGGACATTCCAGAGCGGAACATATTTCTTCACTTATTGCTTCTTTTATTATGATGGTCATCGGACTAGAAGTATTGGTTGATGCGGGTCAGTCATTATTTATGGACAAATCTGAAGCTCCTAATTTACTGGCTGCTTGGGTAGGTCTTGGAGCGGCTGCTATTATGGGTGGTGTTTACCGATATAATATTAAGCTTGCTAAAAAACTTGATAGCCAGTCTTTATATGCGGTTGCTAAAGATAATTTGTCTGATGCACTTGTGAGTATAGGGGCTGTTGTGGGAATTTTCGGCTCCCAATTCGGCTTGCCATGGCTGGATGTGGTAGCTGCTTTTGCTGTGGGAATTATTATTTGTAAAACAGCCATTGAGATTTTTAAAGAAGCGGCTCATTCCTTAACGGACGGATTTGATGAAGAAAAGTTAGGGCACTACAAAGAAAGCATCGAGCTTGTAGAAGGTGTAAAAGAAGTAGAAGATGTGAAAGCGCGCAAGCTTGGTAATCAAGTCGTGATTGATGTAACTGTTAAAGTAGATCCCCATTTAAATGTTATCAAAAGCCATGAAATTGCCGATCAAATTGAACATATGATGAACGATGAGCATCAAATTAAAGATACGCTTGTTCATATTGAACCTGATGCATACGAAAAGCAAAAATAAGACCAGCACGTTCTTTCGTTATGAAAGGATGCGCTGGTTTTATTCTGCGGGAATTTGAAATAAATCACAAAAACTTCTTCAAAAATGAAAATGAAAAGCCGTTATTAGTAATATAAAGATTTTTGTAGAAGGGTGAGGGAATGAAGAGGTTAAGTGCAAAGCTCGTAGTATTTTTTAGTATTTTTATAGCTATTTTATTATTAGTTGTTTCAGGGGCTGTTTATCAATTTACCAAAACGCAAATAGAAAAAGATGTAGAAGTTCAGTCTCAAAGTCAAGTGAAAGAGTTAAAAGAAACCATTCATACATACTTAGACATGTATAGTCGTTCTTTGCTGACGTATAGTGAAAACGATGTAATTGTTAATTTTGTTAAGCAGGAAGGAGATCAAACAAACCAAGCGAAAAATCCGTATTTTACATGGAACACAGTTCAAAAAGAGTTTACGCAGTTTAAAGAAAAGTATCCAAACCTAGCACTTGAATACATAGGCACTCAAAATAAAGGAATGTATTCTGTTCCCAAACAAGAGTTTGGTTCAAACTATGATCCGACTTCAAGGGTATGGTACAAACAAGCAGTAGAATCACCTAATGATGTGGTTTATACGGATCCATATGAAGATGCAGCAACAAAAAAGACGGTCGTGACAATTGCAAAGGCTATTTTAGATCCAGATACTAAAAATGTACTGGGCGTTATAGCTACTGATTTAGACTTAGATGCATTAAAAAACATTGTAGGTAAAGCAGAAGTAAATCACGGTGGGTATGCATTTTTATTTGATCAAAATGGCACAGCGCTCGTTCATCCAACAGAAGCTGGGAAAAATTTGATGAATCAGCCATTTATGAAAAAAATGTACGAAGCAGACCGGAATAGAGATTTCATGAAGTATACCTTTCAAGGTGAAGAGAGAGTCATGGCATATGATACTCTCGAAGGGACGAATTGGAAGATAGGAAATGCCTTTATTTATAATGAAATGCTCTCAAGCGCTCATCATTTACTGACTGTTATTGTCTGGATTGCGTTAATTGGAATCTTATTATCAGTGGTGTTAACCATCTTTTTCTCAAGAATTATTACTAATCCAATTCGCCGCCTGAAAAATGAAGTAGCCAAAGTAACAGCTGGCGATTTAACGGTTCAGGTGAAGACGAAGTCAAAAGATGAAATTGGTGAGCTTACTCATTTATTTAATGATATGGTAGCCAAAATGAAAACATTGATTGGCACGGTTCAGACGTCTGTTGAGACAGTAAAAACGTCTGTTGAAGACTTGAGTGCCGTATCTGAAGAAGCAACTGCATCCAGTGAGGAAATCGGCCGGGCTATCCATGAGATTGCCAGCGGTGCCACACAGCAAGCTTCTGACGCTGACTCTACTAATCATAAAACGATGAGTTTATCTTCGCAAATTGAAGAAGTCACTGAACGAAATGCACAGATTAATAAAATGACGATTGAAGCTGTAAGCATCAATGAAAAAGGTTTAAAACAGATGCAGCTCCTTCGCAACCAAACCACTGAATCGTCTCAAACGATTCACGCTGTTCAAGCTGTAATGGAAGAATTAACAAATAAGATGAAAAAAATTGAATCTATTATTTTCACGATTAATAGTATTTCAGATCAGACAAATTTACTTGCATTAAATGCTAGTATTGAAGCAGCTCGTGCAGGAGAACATGGCAAAGGATTTGCGGTAGTAGCTGAAGAAGTGCGAAAACTTGCTGAACAGTCCTCTCAGGCCACTGAACAAGTTCGCCATACGATTAGAGCGATTCAAGGGGAAGTCGCTGCTGCGCGTGAAGAATGCAACCGTACAGAAGAGCTTTCAAAGTCTCAAGACTTTGTGGTAGGAGATACAGAACGAGCTTTTCATGAAATTGCAACTACGATTGAACAAGTGGCAGCGGCTGTCGAACATGTGACAAGCAGCATGGACAGTATCGATGAGCATAAGGAAGACGTGGTAGCGGCAATTCAAAGCATAGCAGCTATTGCACAGCAATCAGCAGCGGGAACTGAAGAAATTACCGCTTCTACAGAAGAACAAATTAGAGCTATTTCTACTGTTTCTCAATCAGCTGAACATCTGCAAGAGATTAGTGAAGAATTGGCGAACTTGATTCGTCAGTTTAAAATTCAATAGAAAAAAAGAGGCTAGGACAAAAGTATTTTAGTTAAAGGAAAATCCGAACGATGAATTGAGATTCTTGATAAAGAATTCAACTCGTTCGGATTTTTTTATTGATATGGTGAACGCAGGTTTCATGTATGTTGCTGCTTCTAGCTGGTGATTGGAGGGCAAGACGAAGACTCCGGCCGCCCGCGGAAAGCGAAGTCTTGCACGGAAATCAGCAGCGGTGTCTCAAGCGATCCATATGAGCATATTTCTCCTATTTGTTTGCCTTTAGCTGGTTGTGTCTTAATCTCTCTTTTATGTTTAATAGGAAAACAACTTGCTGTAAGGCAAAAAGACTTGCTGAGTTGGATGTGCAACAGCTGACACACGCTGATGTGTAAACGGGTGTATAAAAGAAAGCTTAATGGCATGTAAAGCTTGCTGCTGCTCTTTTAATCTCTTTCCTCCATAAAGCGTATCGCCAAGTAATGGATAGCCGATGTGACTCATATGAACACGAATTTGGTGAGTGCGTCCGGTCTCGAGCGAAAGTTCAATAAGCGTTTCGTTTTTTGCCGTATTGCGTTTTAACACCCGATAACGTGTTTTGGCAGCTTGTCCCGTTCTAGATACTCTTCTTCTTGTAGCGTGATGACGATCGCGTCCAATGGGTTCATTGATGATGCCGTCCTCTTTTTTTATGATTCCTTGGACGAGGGCAATATAAGTCCGATTAATTTTACGTTCAGCCAGCAGCTGATCAAACACAGAGCTTGCTACAAAATGCTTCGTGAATAAGATAGCACCTGATGTATCGCTGTCCAAACGGTGAACGTGTCTAGGCTTTGTTTTGAGGCCTATTTTTTGAAAATAAGCAGCTACAGCATTTAAAAGAGTTTTTTGGTCTTGCTCTGATGAAGGATGAGTATCTAGGTTTATTGGTTTGTTTACGATTAGTACGTGCTCATCTTCAAACAAAATCTCTATATCAACATTGTAAGGTGTTATTTCATTAGGCTCTGCTTCAAAAAAAGGGAGGGACATTTTATCATGTTCCTTAAGCGTGTTTCTCCATGGTAAAGGCTCACCGTTTATAAGGACATTTTTATTCATCCGAAACTGATGCAACGTTTTTTTAGGAATACGCCATTTCGTTTTTAAATAATCTTCAATTGTTTGCCCTGCATCATTTTTTGCGATTTTATCTTCTAGCCATTGGCCGTGTATACTCATATTTAATCCCTTCCTTACATACTAGTAAATATCCTTTAATCTTTTAAAAGAACTTGTAAATAATTAGGAGGAAATAACTACCTGAAGTTCTCGTTTTATGTTTATGTTATGCTAAATAAAGAGACATAAGTTAAGAGAAAAAAGGGGGGTAACCATGAAAATTGCCCAAGCAGCTCCGCCAGAAATGGAGAATTACATAGAAGAGTTGACTGAACAGCTTCGCTATGACTTGTTACCTCGGTATGTATCTGTAGATAAGCTTAATCCTGATGAATTATTAAACCCAGATTATTGTACAGACCATTTATATAATGGCTTACTCGATGAAGCATTGCAAGTCATTAGTAGCCTTCAGACAATAATTGCCGTGATTGAAGCGATTCAACATCGGCCGATTGAAGAAAGCGACTGCAAGCAATTCGAAAAAAATATTTCAATTTTAAAAAAATACGGGTTCTTATTTCCTATTTCCATTGAGTGTTTTGCAAAAGAAAACAATTTGATTACGTATTCGTATGAATCGTTTTATAATTCATACATAAATTGAAAAGAAAAAAGCATGATTATCCCATGCTTTTTTCTTTTTTTTTTTATGAATTTCGGCTTTCAATTGGATAAAAAAAGAACTTGTGATATCGTTAAGCTCGTATAAAGTTCTTATAGAAATATGAAATCAAATACTATCGTTTTTCATATAACAAATAAATTGAAATAATACAGATGTATAACGAACTGTAAATTATGTAAATCATACTAAATAATGTTATGATTAGACAGGCCGTATAAAGAAGAGCATTTATCTTTCATAAGATTACAAAACGTTTCAATCTTATTACATATGTTTAAAATTAGCCTAAATGGTTTCTTTTTACGCCTATATCATATACAATGCCCCCTAGATGATTTTTTCGAATAGCTAATAATCGTTTAGGATTATGAAAGGAGATTAATCATGAAAAAACTGATGTATACATTGCTCATTGGGTTAATTGCTGCAGCTTTAACAGCATGCGGTTCAAACGATGATGCAAAGCAATCAAAAAGTGATGATCAGAAAACTGCACAAACTGAGAAGCAAAAAGAGGCTCAGGAAAAGCAGGAAAAGCAAGCAAAAGAAATGCAGAAGAAATTAGATAAACAAAAAGTAGATGAGAAGAAAACCGTAGCGGTTGTAAACGGTAAAAAAGTTTCTGGTGAAGAATATAATGCTGCATTATCTTCATCACAAGCCCAATATCAACAAATGGGACAAGACCCAACATCCAAAGAAGCAGCTAAACAAGTAAAGCAGCAAACAATTGACAATTTAGTGGGTCAAACGCTGCTATTGCAAGAAGCTGAAAACAAAGGCTATAAAGCAACTGATGAAGAAGTAAATAAAAAGTTAAAAGAAACGAAAAAGCAGTTCAAAACAGATAAACAGTTTAAAGCGGCTTTAAAAGATGCAGGACTAACTCAATCACAATTAAAGTCTGAGCTGGCTGATAGCATTAAATACCAGCAGTACGTAGATAAAGACATCCAAACACCAGAAGTAACAGATAAAGAAATTCAAGATTATTACGATCAATTTGCAAAACAAAGCCAAAGTCAAGCAAGCGGCGGTAAAGAACAATCTCAAATGCCAAAGCTTGAAGACGTAAAGCCACAAATTAAGCAGCAGCTTGAACAACAAAAGAAACAAGAAGCATTGGAGAAAAAAGTTGAAGAACTTAAGAAAAATGCAAAAGTTGAAGTGAAGCTTTAAATACAAATGAAACGGCTCTTTAAAGGGCCGTTTTTTTGTTATGTACATTTATTGTTTCTTGTCAGTAAAAAGGGGTGCGTGAAAGATTTTATTGTATTTTGACTTATAAGGTAAAAAGTGTTCTGATGGTTTGCCTTTCATCCTATACTTTTCTTATATAGATATAAGAGAAATTGGGGGAGTCGATAAATGAAAAAGGTGGCTGTTTTTTTTGTTGGGCTTGTTTTTTTACTCGTGGGGATGGGTCTGACAGGCAATGCGTCTGCGGCGTCAAATCAACTTATTATTATTAACAAATCTACTAACACCCTTGCTTTTTATGATAGAGGAAAATTAGTAAGGACGTTCAAAGTTGCGACGGGGAGGCAGATGAGTTATACACCAGAGGGTACCTTTAGCATTGTGAATAAAATTAAAAACCGGCCTTATTATAAAGACAACATTCGGGGAGGAGATCCTAGGAATCCGCTAGGTGATCGTTGGCTAGGATTAAATGCGCGCGGAACATATGGAACGACGTATGCTATTCATGGAAATAATAATCCAAGTTCTATCGGGACTTACGCAAGTTCTGGGTGCATTCGTATGTATGATGAAGAGGTACGCTGGCTGTTTGACCGTGTTCAAACCGGTACAAAAGTGGTTATTGGTCAATTCCATTCTCAAAGTTTTGATTCAATCGCTGTTAAAAACAAATACAAAGTAAGCAGTGCTCCAGTCGCCCAGAATCTTTGTAAAACGAAAAAGCTCTCAAAAGGCCAAATTGGTTTTGTAACGATTCAATCACCGATGGTTTTATTGAAGGAAGAAAAAGGAAAATGGGTAAAGATTCGTACGTTAAATCGCGGCGAACGCTATAATGTATATAAAATAGATGGCATTAAAGTCTCTTTAGGGCCAGGATTTATTGAAAATTATCCTAATAAAAAAACATCCATAAAATTAGATATTTGCAAATAGAAAATACCGTTCATATAGCTGACTATATGAACGGTATTTTTTGAATTTTTAATAATGTTTATTATAATAAAAAACAGGGAAACTAATTGCCTAATGAAGAGAGAGAAAGGGTTGTTTGAGCGTATGTCTACAATAGATTTATCAAAATTCGAGAAAAAAATGATTATTCGTAACATCAAACCGGACGATATAGATGAAATTTTAGCACTTCAAAAGCTATCATTCCCGGGAATGGATCCGTGGAAAAAAGAACAGCTTGAAAGTCACCTGGCCATTTTTCCAGAAGGACAAATATGTGCAGAGTACGACGGGGAAATTATCGGATCTTGTTCAAGCTTGATTGTGAACTTTGATGAGTACGATGATCAGCATACGTGGGACGATATTACAGACGAAGGATACATTACAAATCATAACCCGGAAGGCTACAATCTGTATGGAATTGAAGTAATGGTTCATCCAAAGTATCGCGGCATGAAAATAGGACGCCGCTTATATGAAGCGCGTAAAGATTTAGCACGTGAATTGAACCTGAAAAGTATCATTATCGGAGGAAGAATTCCTAATTACCATAAGCATTCAGCTGAAATGTCGCCTAGAGAATATGTAGAGCAAGTTATTCATCATAAAATTTATGATCCAGTCCTATCTTTTCAGCTAATGAACGGATTTACGCTTATGCGTATAAATCCTGGTTATCTTCCTGATGATTTAGCTTCTAATAAGTATGCAACGCTGATGGAATGGAACAACGTAGATTATGTTCGCCGTTCAAAACGCCATTTTAAAACGTCATTCCCAGTGCGTATTTGTGTTGTTCAGTATATGATGAAACAGATCAATTCATTTGAAGAGTTTGCAACACAGGTAGAATATTATACAGATGTTGCTTATGACGCAAAAGCCGACTTCTGCGTATTCCCGGAAATTTTCACAACTCAGCTAATGTCTTTCTTGAATGAAAAGATTCCAAGCAAAGCGGTTCAGCGCGTAGCAGAATATACGGAAGAGTACATTGAACTATTCACTAATTTAGCGGTTAAATATAACGTAAATATTATTGGAGGATCCCACTTCGTTGAAGAAGATAATGGAGATATTTTTAATATTGCCTATCTATTCCGCCGAGATGGAACAATTGAAAAGCAGTACAAAGTGCATATTACACCTAATGAAAGAAAATGGTGGGGAATTAGCCCAGGAGACAAAGTTGAAGTGTTTGATACAGATTGCGGTAAAATTGCGATCCAAATTTGCTATGACATCGAATTTCCGGAGCTTGCTCGTATTGCTACCGATAAAGGTGCAAATATTATTTTTACACCATTCTGTACGGAAGACCGTCAAGGCTATTTGCGCGTAAGATACTGCTCTCAGGCGCGCGCGATCGAAAACCAAATTTATACGGTTATCGCAGGTACAGTTGGAAACCTGCCTGAAACAGAAAACATGGATATTCAGTATGCTCAGTCCGCTATTTTTGCACCGTCTGACTTTGAATTTGCACGAGACGGCATTGTAGGAGAATGTAATCCTAATATTGAAATGGTAGTTATTGGAGACGTAGATTTAGAAATTCTTCGCCGCCAGCGTCAATCGGGAACGGTTCGTCAATTAAAAGACCGACGCCACGACGTTTACAATATTAAATATAAAAAATAACGAAGTTTCTAAAAACATCATGCAAATGCATGGTGTTTTTTATTTCAACTTTTGCCATAATAAAAACTATTACAATGAATTTTGTGGACTAACCATGGAAAAGAGGGGAAAACATGAGTTTTCATGGACAATCGGTATTACCCGCTGTTCGAGATATGAAGCAATTGGAAAAATTTTTAGTAAGTAATTATGAGTACGGAGTTCTTTTAGACAATCAAGTGGGCATGCTAAAAGGAATTATGAAAGAGGTCCATAAGCATGAAAAGAAACTAATCATTCATTTAGATTTAATTCATGGCTTAAAGCACGATGAATATGCGG
Organism: Priestia sp. YIM B13486; assembly: GCF_042787865.1. Taxonomy (NCBI): domain Bacteria; kingdom Bacillati; phylum Bacillota; class Bacilli; order Caryophanales; family Bacillaceae; genus Priestia; species Priestia sp. YIM B13486. The sequence goes on from NZ_JBHZOZ010000012.1 coordinate 59,262, forward strand.
TTGATTTTTTGTGTCAGGAGTTTAAGCCTGCGGGGATTATTTCGACAAGAACAAACGTCATTTTAAAAGCTAAACAAAGAGGGATTTATGCCATTCAACGGGTCTTTTTATTAGACAGCACGGCTTTGAAGAAAAGCTACGAGTTAATGAAGAAAGTAAAACCCGATTATATTGAGCTTCTTCCTGGAATTGTGCCCACTTTAATCCAAGAAGTCAAAGCTGAAACAGGCATTCCAGTGTTAGCTGGAGGTTTAATACGAACCGAAAAAGAAGTGCTGAATGCTTTAGGAGCCGGGGCTTCTGCTGTTACAACATCAAATAGAGAACTGTGGAGTATTTCAACTTAAAAAAACTGTTTGACAACGCTTTCACCATCTAGTAAACTTCTAGATAAGTTAATAGATGTGAGGGAGAATAGGAGATCCACGGTATAGCCTTTTAATGATTTTATTAGGGGGATGTATTGTGGATTTTCTTATTTTCTTGTTATTTTAATCGTTTTCATACAAAGGGGAGGTTATTTATATGCAAGCATTCTTAGGAGAAATAATTGGAACAATGATTTTAATTATCCTTGGCGCTGGTGTATGTGCGGGCGTCAATTTAAAAAAATCGTTTGCTGCTAATTCAGGATGGATCGTTATCACAATGGGATGGGGAATGGCAGTAGCGATGGCAGCATATGCGGTTGGTAATATGAGTGGGGCACACTTAAATCCAGCGTTAACCGTAGCGCTTGCTATTACAGGTGATTTTCCGTGGTCACAAGTACCGGTGTACATTTTAGCTCAGTTTATTGGAGCCATTCTTGGCGCAACAGTTGTTTATTTACACTATCTTCCACACTGGAAAGAAACAAAAGATGCTGGTACAAAATTAGGCGTATTCGCAACGGGGCCAGCAATTGCTAACCCATTTGCAAACGTTTTAAGTGAGGCAATTGGAACGTTTGTATTAGTAGTAGGAATCTTAGCAATTGGAGCAAATAAATTTACAGATGGATTAAATCCGTTAGTAGTAGGATTTTTAATCGTAAGTATTGGTTTATCATTAGGAGGAACAACAGGCTATGCCATCAACCCTGCTCGTGATTTAGGACCTCGTATTGCTCATGCTATCTTGCCGATACCTGGCAAAGGCAGCTCGAACTGGAAATATGCTTGGGTGCCAGTAGTGGGTCCTTTAGTAGGCGGATCAATCGGGGCAGTATTTTACCAAGCGGCATTTTTAAATAAAATGTCAAGCAGTTTATGGGTTGTTTTAAGTCTAGCGCTGATTGTTTTAGCAGTTATCTACGCTGTTTCTAAACAAAAGGTAGCACAGATTCAATCAGCAGTAGTACCGAAAAAATGAATGCGCTTTACCATCTAACTATGTACAATAAAGAAACGACACTATACAGAGAATAGGGGATATTGATATGGAAAAATTTATTTTATCTTTAGACCAAGGAACAACAAGCTCACGAGCAATGTTATTTAATAAAAAAGGTGAAGTTGTACATGTAGCTCAAAAAGAGTTTACACAGTACTTTCCAAAACCAGGTTGGGTAGAGCATAATGCAAGTGAAATTTGGGGATCTATCCTAGCAGTTATCGCATCTTGTTTATCTGAGTCAGGTGTTCATGCGGATCAAATCGAAGGAATTGGGATTACCAATCAGCGTGAAACAGCAGTAGTATGGGAAAAAGCAACAGGGAAACCGGTGTACAATGCAATTGTATGGCAATCTCGACAAACGTCTGGTATTTGTGAAGAATTAAAAGCAAAAGGATTAAACGATACGTTCCGCGACAAAACGGGATTATTAATTGATGCATACTTCTCTGGAACAAAGGTGAAGTGGATTTTAGATAACGTAGAAGGTGCACGTGAAAAAGCAGAAAACGGTGAATTGTTATTCGGAACAATTGATACATGGTTAATTTGGAAGCTATCAGGCGGAAAGGCGCATGTAACGGATTACTCAAACGCATCCCGCACGCTTATGTTCAATATCTACGATTTAAAATGGGATGATGAACTGCTAGACATCTTAGGGGTACCGAAATCAATGCTTCCAGAAGTGAAGCCTTCTTCTGAAGTATACGCTCATACAGTAGACTATCATTTCTTTGGTAAAAACATTCCAATTGCTGGAGCAGCCGGGGATCAGCAAGCCGCTTTATTTGGACAAGCGTGCTATGAAAAAGGAATGGCGAAAAACACCTATGGAACAGGCTGCTTTATGCTCATGAATACGGGTGAAAAAGCAGTTAAGTCCGATCACGGTTTGTTAACTACATTAGCATGGGGGATTAACGGCAAAGTAGAATATGCGCTTGAAGGCAGTATTTTTGTAGCAGGATCTGCTATTCAGTGGCTTCGCGACGGTTTAAGAATGTTTAAAAATGCGGCTGAAACTGAAAACTATGCAACGCGAGTAGAGTCTACAGACGGCGTATATATTGTGCCAGCTTTCGTAGGACTTGGAACACCTTATTGGGATAGTGATGTACGGGGGGCGATGTTTGGATTGACTCGGGGTACAAAAAAAGAACACTTTATCCGTGCAACGCTTGAATCACTAGCTTATCAAACAAGAGATGTATTAAGTGCAATGGAAGCGGACTCTGGAATTACATTAAAAACATTGCGTGTAGACGGAGGAGCAGTTAAGAATAATTTCTTAATGCAGTTCCAAAGTGATGTGTTAGACGTTCCGGTTGAACGTCCTCAAGTGAATGAAACAACGGCTCTTGGGGCAGCATATTTAGCGGGTCTAGCGGTCGGCTACTGGAAAGATTGCGATGAAATTGCGCAGCAGTGGAATATGGAAAAATCTTTCGAACCAAGTATGGAAGAAGAAAAGCGTGAAGAATTATATAGCGGCTGGAAAAAAGCCGTACATGCAACAATGGCTTTTAAGTAATTATTTGATGAAAATCCTTTAATTAAAAGCGCATGTATGATATAATTTACTCAAGTTAATAAATTGGTTGGAGAATCGGAGAGACCACAGATCCATATGTAGGCATACTATATATGTGATTTGTGGTCTCTCTTTTTTGTATATTGGAAAAATTTTATATCTTTGAAAAATGAAAGGGGAATGACGTATGTTTTCAAGTCAAACACGTTCGAATAAATTGGTAGACATGACACAAAATCAATACGATTTACTAGTAATTGGTGGGGGAATTACTGGGTCAGGTATTGCACTTGATGCGACTCATCGAGGCATGAAAACGGCATTAGTTGAAATGCAGGATTTCGCAGCAGGAACATCTAGTCGTTCAACAAAGCTTGTTCACGGCGGTCTACGCTATTTAAAACAGTTTGAAGTTAAAATGGTAGCCGAAGTTGGTAAAGAACGTGCCATCGTATATGAAAATGGCCCTCATGTAACGACTCCGGAGTGGATGCTGTTACCTTTCCATACAGGTGGAACATTCGGTAAATTCTCAACTTCAATTGGACTGCGCGTATATGATTTTTTAGCTGGTGTAAAACGCTCAGAGCGCCGCAAAATGTTTAGCGCAGAAGAAACACTTAGCCGCGAGCCATTGGTGAAATCTAAAGATTTAAAAGGCGGCGGTTACTACGTTGAATATAAAACAGATGATGCACGTTTAACGATTGAAGTAGCTAAAGAAGCTGCAGCAAGAGGGGCAGACTTAGTCAATTACACAAAAGTGGAAAACTTCATCTACGATAAAGGAAAAGTAGTAGGGGCGGTTGTTCGTGATCAGCTTACGAATAAAGAATATAATATCTATGCGAAAAAAATCGTCAACGCTGCAGGTCCATGGGTGGACACGCTGCGTGAAAAAGATAATTCAAAAAAAGGCAAGCAGCTTCAATTAACAAAAGGAATTCACTTAGTTATTGACCAAGAACGCTTTCCGTTAAAACAAGCCATTTATTTTGATACACCTGATGGACGTATGGTATTTGCGATTCCGCGTGATGGAAAAACATACGTAGGCACAACAGACACGGTCTATAAAGAAGACGCTAGACATCCGCGTATGACTGTAAAAGACCGTCAATATGTTATTGATGCGATTAACTATATGTTCCCAACGGTTGATCTTACGGTAGACGACGTAGAATCAAGCTGGGCGGGTGTCCGTCCACTTATTCACGAACAAGGAAAAGATCCTTCTGAAATCTCGCGTAAAGATGAAATCTGGACATCAGAATCAGGTTTAATTACAATCGCTGGAGGGAAATTAACTGGGTACCGTAAAATGGCTGAAATTGTCGTAAATCGCGTAGCTGAAGATTTTAAAGCAGAAGGACGCGAATTTGAAAGCTGTCAAACTAAACATTTACCGATTTCTGGAGGTAATGTAGGCGGTTCAGGTGGGTTCCCAACGTTTGTAGAGCAAAAAGTCAAAGAAGGCATCAAACTAGGGTTATCACGTGACGCTGCTGAAAAGCTTGTAAAACGCTATGGCTCAAACGTAGATAAAGTATACCGCTACATGATTGAACGTCCTGATCAGCTAAAAAACAGCGACCTTCCAGCTAGTGTATTTCTGCAAATTCAATATGGCATAGAAGAAGAAATGGTTTCAAAACCAGTGGACTTCTTCATTAGACGTACGGGCGCTTTATTCTTTGATATCAACTGGGTAAGAAGCTGGAAAAAACAAGTGATTGCTCATATGGCCGAAGAGTTAAAGTGGACGCCTGAGCAAACAAAAGCTTATACGGATGAATTAGAACAGCACCTTCATGACGCAGTTGTACCAGTAGATGAAAAAGTTAACCGTATGACAGGTATTTCATGATAAAATAAAAAAGTACCTCAAAATTTGTCAATACAGCCATAATATAATAGCAGGAAGTCAAATTTTGACGAAGAAATATAATATGACTGTTAAAAAAAGAGAAAGACGATTACTCGTTTTTCTCTTTTCATACATATTTACATCTATATAAGGGGGCTTTTTTTATGAGTTGGAAAGAAACGTATACATCTTGGATTAATTATCCAAATTTAGATCCTGAATTACGTCAAAATTTAGACGCAATCAAAGGTGATGAAAAACAATTAGAAGATAGTTTTTACAAAACATTGGAATTTGGAACAGGCGGAATGCGTGGGGAAATTGGAGCCGGTACAAACCGTATGAATACGTATACAATCCGAAAAGCTTCCGAAGGCTTTGCTGAGTACATTAAACAAGCTGGCGAAGAAGCTATTAACCAAGGAGTAGTCATTGCGTATGATTCTCGCCACAAATCCCCTGAATTTGCAATGGAAGCAGCAAAAACATTAGCAAGTCACGGAATTAAAACGTATGTATTTGAAGAGCTAAGACCAACACCTGAACTTTCATTTGCAGTGCGTGAGTTAAACGCATTTGGAGGTATTGTTATTACAGCGAGCCACAATCCTCCTGAATATAACGGATACAAAGTATATGGTCCAGACGGTGGTCAGCTGCCGCCAAAAGAAGCTGATGAACTAGTTGGCTTTGTAAATGCTGTGGAAAATGAACTTACATTAGCTGTTCAATCTGAAGCGGAGCTAAAAGAAAAAGGTCTTATTGAAATGATTGGTTCAGCGATTGACGAAGCATACAATGAGAAACTAAAAACGATTTTAATTAATCCAGAGCTAGCTTCTGAAACAGGTAAAGATTTAAAAGTGGTTTTTACACCTCTACATGGTACAGCTAATAAGCCAGTTCGCAACGCGCTTCAATCTATCGGTTACGAAAATGTCACGGTTATTGAAGAACAAGAACTTCCTGATCCAAATTTCTCGACGGTTAAATCTCCGAATCCTGAAGAACCAGCTGCGTTTGAATATGCTGTTCGTAAAGGAAAAGAAATTGATGCAGATATCTTAATCGCAACGGATCCAGATGCAGACCGTTTAGGAATTGCTGTCAAAGATCCAAGCGGCGAATATGCGTTATTAACAGGAAACCAAACGGGTGCTTTATTGCTTCACTATTTGCTTTCTCAAAAGAAAGAAAAAGGCGTGCTGCCTGCTAATGGCGTTGTGTTAAAAACGATTGTAACGTCAGAAATCGGCGCACAAATTGCTCGTTCATTTGGACTGCAAGTTGTTGACACTCTAACAGGTTTTAAATTTATCGGTGAAAAAATTAAGCAATATGAGCAAACGGGCGAGTATACATTCCAATTCGGTTATGAAGAAAGCTACGGCTATTTAATTGGTGACTTTGCTCGTGACAAAGACGCTGTACAAGCAGCCATTCTAGCAGTAGAAGCTTGTGCTTATTATAAAAAGCAGGGCATGACGCTATATGAAGCGCTTCAGCAAGTGTTTACTAAATATGGTTTCTATCGTGAAGGTCTGAAATCTTTAACGCTTAAAGGAAAAGAAGGATCTGAGCAAATTCAGCATATTTTGGCTACATTTAGAAATGAACCTCCTAAGAATATTGCAGGATTAAATGTTTCGGTTGTAGAAGATTATACATTAAGTGAGCGTCAGCATATTAAAGCAGGGAAAGTAGAAGAAATTACATTGCCAAAATCAAATGTATTAAAATATATCTTAGAAGACGGTTCTTGGTTCTGCCTTCGTCCATCTGGTACAGAGCCAAAGGTGAAGTTCTATTTTGGCGTCGTGTCAGAAGATGAAGCAACGAGCATTGCTCATTTAGAAGCTGTACAAACAGCTGTAATGGGTGAAGTAGAACGTGTATTAGATAAAGTGAAAACGGTATAAAAGTAAAGCCTGCTCAAACTTGAGCAGGCTTCTTTTATGATACTTTATTTGATTGCGTATTTGACAAATACGAAGAAGATCGTAGGGCTTTATAAATTTTCGGAGCAAGCATAGCCCCAAGAACAGTAAAAATAAGATCCTTTACCGCAAACCACGACATAATCTTCCAAGCGGCTGCATATGTCATTGCAGGAGCTTCAAGCCAGTAATTAACCGCTGCATACATATACGTAGTACCTATTAAATAAATAACGGCAATACCAACTAGTGATGAAATTAAAAAGATAGAAAAAGTTGGCTTGCCGCGCATCTCCATAATTTTTCCTGTGATAAATGCTGCTACGATATAAGAAAGCAAAAAGCCGCCAGTGCTTCCAAATAAAATACCAATTCCTGCTTTAAATTGAGCAAATACTGGGGCGCCGGCAATGCCAATTAATACGTATACAATCATTGAAATAGAACCCATTCTGCTCCCAAGTAAAAGTCCTGCTAATATAACAAAAAAAGGCTGAAGTGAAAGAGGCACGCCGCCTACTTGTAAAAAAGGTGCCCAAGAAGTAATGTTTGCACCAATAGCCATAAGAGCCGCAAACATACCAGCTAGCGTTAAATCTAATGTGCGAAACCTTTTATTAGTACTCATATATGTTCCTCCCAGTATGTACTGAAATATCTTAGCGTATGTACTGAAGATTGTACGTCGAATCTGCTTTTATGTCAACGATAAAAATAAATGTGTTTACATATATTATTTGATGTTTTTTGAAATAAAGTATGCATATTTTTAGTGCAACATAAAAAAATAAAGAAGGGAATTCATCCCTTCTTTGTCCAAGTGTGTGTATCAAAAATACTAGTACAATGATTCTTCCAGAAGCTCCGGGTTGTGCTCCGAATATTCCGTTGCATGATCAATGTAGCGTAGTAAAGAATAAAGCTCTTCTTGAATGATGCGGTAGTTTCGTTCAAAATTGTAGGCGTGCAAAAAATGTTCAATCTTTTTTGAAAGAAAATCGTCGTCTGTTCGAACCATTAAAATTAATAAGTTATCCCATTGTGAACGGTGTGTGTAATATAAAGCTCGATCATAATCAATTACATCCATTAATAACGTTCCTCCTTTTGAGGAGTTGAAATTAGTGTATGATATTTGCGGGAATTCTTACGCTGTAAATGTTGGGCAAAAGACCAGTGCATAATTAAAAGAGGTTGTAGTCATTATGCAAGAAGAATAAACGTACAGGACCCTATAAATGATAAGAAAGGCAAAGAATGATGCAGCATAACAGTTATATTACATCCATTATTTAAGACAACTAAATAAAAATCCCCTTTTCTTGAAAAAATAAAGCTTCTTTTTGATGAAAACACATGAATTGGCATGTTTGTACATAGATTGAAGTAAGGAGTGAAAGGGGGAGCTGTCGTGAAAGAAGCAGATTATAAGCAATTATACCGTGCGATTGATGAAATTACGGAAATAGCTAGCGGTTTCGGCTTAGATTTTTATCCGATGCGCTATGAAATTTGCCCGGCAGATATTATTTATACGTTTGGTGCATATGGGATGCCAACTCGTTTTTCACATTGGAGCTTTGGAAAACAATTTTACAAAATGAAATTACACTACGATCTTGGATTGAGTAAAATTTATGAATTAGTTATCAATTCAGATCCTTGTTATGCATTTTTATTGGATTCCAATGCGCTTATTCAGAATAAATTAATTGTAGCTCACGTGTTAGCCCACTGTGACTTCTTTAAAAATAACAGCCGTTTTACCAACACTAAACGGGATATGGTAGAAAGTATGGCAGCGACCGCTGATCGAATTAAAGAATACGAAGTAAAGCACGGTAAGCGTGAAGTAGAAAAGTTTTTGGATGCTGTCCTATCGATTCAGGAACATATTGATCCGTCTCTTATGCGTGCCAAGCTTTCTTGGAGCATAGATGATGTAGAATCATCGGAAGAAGAAATCGTTTCTCCTTACGATGATTTATGGAATTTGGATTATAAAGAAAAGAAAAAACCAAAACCTCCAAAATCTTTCAAAAAATTTCCGCCTCAGCCTGAAAAAGACATCTTATTATTTATCGAAGAATACAGTCCTTATTTAGAGGACTGGCAGCGGGATATTTTAACGATGATGCGAGAAGAAATGCTTTATTTCTGGCCGCAGCTTGAAACAAAAATTATGAATGAAGGCTGGGCTTCTTTCTGGCATCAGCGCATTATTCGAGAAATGGACTTAACGAGTGATGAAGCGATAGAATTCGCCAAGCTAAATGCAGGGGTTGTGCAGCCCTCTAAGACGGGAATCAATCCATATTATTTAGGTTTAAAAATCTTTGAAGACATTGAAGAACGCTACAATAATCCAACAGAAGATATGATTCGCCGGGGCGTGGAGCCGGGGTCAGGAAGAGAGAAGATGTTTGAGGTACGTGAGGTTGAATCAGATATTTCCTTTATTCGCAATTACTTAACAAAAGATTTAGTCATGCGAGAGGATATGTACTTATTCCAAAAACAAGGAAAAGACTATAAAATCGTTGACAAAGAGTGGACAGAAGTTAGAGATCAGCTTGTTAATATGCGCGTAAACGGCGGATTTCCTTATATCACAGTAACCAATGGAGACTATCTAAAAAATGGAGAGCTCTATTTAAAACATTGGTATGAAGGAATTGAATTAGATGTCAAATACTTAGAAAAAGTGGTACCGTACGTTCATCAGCTTTGGGGCCGCCCCGTTCATTTAGAAACGGTAATGGAAGGCAAGCCAATCGCCTTTACGTATGATGGAAAAACAGTGCATAGAAAACATTTGTAAAAAAGAAGACCGCTTAAACAGCGGTCTTTTTGGGCTTCTGTAACTTATCCATATAAATTGAAAAAATAAAATTACTATGCAATAATCGAATGAGAATTACTTTCATTTAGAAAGGAAGATAAGATGTTTGTTGTAAACGCAAGTTTTGAAACAGAAAAGAAATTTGAAGAACAGCTCACGCAAAAAGCTAAGAAAAACAAAACAGAAATTGAGGCAGCCAAAGGAAATTTATCGTTCGAATGCTGGAAAAAAGATTCTGCAGATAAAGTTGAATATGTCTTTGTATCGAAGTGGGAAGACAAGCAGTTCTTTCAAGCGTGGATCTCAAGAGAGGAACATGTGAACGAACATAAAGAAGCGAATAAAAAGAAAACGAAAGCATTTTCTAAAGCTATGGAAATCAAGAAAACGATGCGTTTTTATGAGGCGGTAGAAGAGGACATTCTTTCCTAAAAAAGCATGCTTGACTTTCATAAATGTTGTAACTATAATGATTACAACAAATTAGGAGTGAGAGCAATGAAAATTAGCAGTCGATTCACCGTGGCCGTTCACATACTATCTTTAATTAAAGTAGATAGCAGTCATCCTAGTACTTCAGAGTGGATTGCTAGCAGTGTAAATACAAATCCTGTTGTTATAAGACGAGTAATTGGGATGTTAAAGAAAGCTGGACTCGTAGGTGTAAAAGCCGGAGCTGGCGGAGCTTATCTATTGAAAGATCTAGAAGAGATAACGTTGCTGGACGTTTATCGAGCGGTGGCGGCAGTGGAAGAAGGAGAATTGTTTCAAATGCATGAAAATCCGAATGTGGAGTGTCCTGTAGGAGCCAATATTCAAAGTGTTCTTGAATTGATTTTAAAACGTTCTCAAGATGCCATGGAACAAGTCTTAGCGGATGTGACCATGAAAGAATTAGTGACGGATTTAATAGCAAAAATAGATGCATAATAACATGCTTCTGTTCGTAAAAAAACGGAGAAACCTAGGTTTCTCCATTTTTTTATAGCTTCACAATTGTTCGTCCTCGAGCTTGTCCTTTTAATAAAGTCGGAAGTACCTCAGGGAGCTGTTGTAGTGAAATTTCTTGCTGAATGAAAGGTTCGAAGCTTTCAGGCTTAAAGTCATTAGCAAGTCTATTCCAAATCTCTTTTCGAGTAGGCATTGGACAGTAAACAGAATCGATACCTAATAAATTAATCCCTCTTAAAATGAAGGGAAAGACTGTTGTTGGCACTTTGCCTCCAGCCGTTAGCCCGCTGACCGCTACAGAGCCTCCGTACTGAATTTGACTGAGAACAGAAGCTAGAGGCTCTCCGCCCACAGGATCCACCGCAGCGGCCCATTTTTCCTTGCCTAATGCTTTTAATTTGCCGTTATAAACATCTTCACGGGCTACAATAGAGGAAGCGCCAAGCTCTTTCAAATAAGCTGCTTCCGAGCTTTTTCCCGTACTTGCTTCCACTGTGTAGCCTAATTTTGAAAGAATGGCAACCGCAAAGCTTCCTACACCTCCCGTAGCGCCTGTTACAAGCACAGAGCCATTAGATGGACTAGTATGGTTTTCCTCTAAGCGATGCACAGATAAAGCAGCTGTAAAGCCAGCTGTTCCGATAATCATTGCTTCTTTTAACGTTAAATTTTCAGGGAGAGGGACAATCCATTCGCTGCGTATGCGCGCATACTCACTATAGCCTCCAAAGTGTGATACGCCAATGTCATAGCTTGTTGCAATGACATGATCACCTTCTTTAAAATCAGGGCTGTCAGAAGATACAACAACTCCTGCTAGGTCGATTCCTGGAACAAATGGGTAGCTTGTCACAATATTTCCGTTTGCGATGCTGGCTAAGCTATCTTTATAATTCACCCCTGAATAATGAACGCGAATAAGTACATCGCCTTCTGGCAAATCGTTTAGCGTCAGTTCTTGGACGGACGCCTCCACTTGCTCTTCACGTTTTTTATCTACGATTAATGCTGAAAATGATTGCTCCATTTTATTTCTCCTTTCTATAATGAGATGTATATATCTATACATAGACTACCTTATTTCTATACCCATTATAGAAAATAGTAAAAGAAGTTCCTAATACTTTGATTACGAAAGAGATTATTTCATTATAAAATAGCGGTATAGCTATTAGTTAGCAATACATAGAAAAGAGGAGAAGAGAAATGAGCACAAACATATATTTTAACCATGATGCAGGCATTGATGATTTAGTATCGCTTTTTTTACTGCTGAAAATGGATGATGTAAAGGTAACAGGGGTATCTGTTATTCCCGCTGACGGATATCTAGAGCCAGGTATCAGCGCAAGCCAAAAGATTATTGATCGTTTTGGAAGTTATGATATTGAGGTCGCTAAATCTACTTCACGCGGTATGAATCCATTTCCAAAGGAGTGGCGCATGCATACGTTTTATGTAGATGCACTGCCGATTTTAAATGAAAAAGGGGAAGTACAAACAAAAATAAGTCAGCTCCCTGCTCATGATCATTTAATCGAGACATTGCAGCACACAGCCGGGAAAACAACTTTATTGTTTACAGGACCGTTAACAGATTTAGCAAGAGCATTGGAAAAAGCGCCGGAAATAGAAAAGAAAATTGACAAGTTAGTATGGATGGGCGGTACATTTCAAGAAGTAGGAAACGTGCAAGAGCCCGAACATGATGGAACGGCGGAGTGGAATGCTTTTTGGGATCCAGAAGCAGTAGCGAAAGTATGGAAAAGCAAAATTAAAATTGAGATGGTTGCTTTAGAAAGCACGAATCAAGTTCCCTTAACGCCCGCTATTCGTCAAATGTGGGCTTCACTTCGAAGATATGAAGGAGTAGACTTTGTAGGGCAGTGCTACGCGGCTTGCCCGCCGCTTGTACACGTTGAAACCAATTCAACATATTATTTGTGGGATGTACTCACAACAGCATTTACAGGGAATTCAACACTTGTGAAGGTAAAAACCGTTTCGAGTATTGTGCATACAGAAACACCGAGCCAAGGAAGAACAGAAATTTCCGAAGAGGGACGACCTGTAGATGTCGTATATGATGTCACAGCTGAAGCATTCTTTACGTACATTACAGATTTGATGAAAAAAGCAGTAGCCAAATAAAGAAAAAGGTTGCACATGAAAGTGTGCAACCTTTTTAATGAATCATATTCAAGAATTGACGTGTCCGCTCTTGTTGAGGATTTGAAAATATTTTATCTGGTGTCCCTCTTTCCATAATGACGCCTTGATCCATAAAAATAACTTCATCCGCTACTTCACGGGCAAAGCGCATTTCGTGAGTTACCACCACCATCGTCATTCCTTCTTTTGCCAAGTCTTTCATGGCTTGAAGAACGTCTCCTACAAGCTCAGGATCAAGAGCTGAAGTAGGCTCATCAAACAGCATAACTTTTGGATCCATCGCCATTGCTCTGGCGATGCCAACGCGCTGTTGTTGTCCGCCAGACAGCTGGAAAGGATAAAAGTCGAGCTTGTCTCCTAAGCCAACTCGTGTTAATAATTCTTTCCCTCTTTTTTCTGCTTCTTGAGTGGAAACACCTTTTACAATTACAGGACCTTCCATAACATTTTCAAGTGCAGTTTTATGAGGAAATAAGTTATAGTTTTGAAAGACCATACCTGTTAGGCTTCGAAATGAAGTAATGTCTTTTTTACGAACAGGGTTGGTAAAATTCATGCTTTTTTTATCAAGTTCAATCGTACCGTCTGTTGGGATTTCTAACAGATTTAAGCAACGTAAAAAAGTTGTTTTACCGGATCCAGAAGGGCCGATTAATACAATTACCTTGCCCTGTTCAACTTCCAAATCAATCCCTTTTAATACTTGCAAATCACCGAATGATTTATGCAAATTTTTGATATTAATCATATAAAAAACTCCTTTAGCTACTTGAAACAGTTATTTAGATACGTAACGATCTAGTCTTATTTCAATGCGTCCTTGGATAATGGATAAGATTGTGCACATAATCCAGTACAAGAGCGCTGCTTCACTATAAAGAAGTAAAAACTCATAGTTAGTTGAAGCAATTTCTTGAGCTTGACGGAACATTTCAGAAACAAGAATAAGCGATGCAAGTGACGTGTCTTTAATAAGACTAATAAAAGAGTTAGATAATGGCGGAATCGATACACGTGCTGCTTGCGGTAAGATAATCCGTCTTAACGCTTGGGAATAGGTCATACCAAGTGAGTAGCCAGCTTCCCACTGTCCTTTAGGAATAGATTGAATTGCTGCTCGGATAATTTCAGATGCATAAGCACCTACACTTAATGAAAATCCAATAACAGCAGAGATAAATGGATCAATTGTTATATCTAAGTTAGGTAATCCGTAGAAAATGATAAATAATTGCACAAGCAAAGGCGTTCCACGAATAATTGAGACATATACACGTGCAATCATGTTTAATACCTTATTTGACGACAAGCGAGCAAGTGCTGTTAAAACAGCTAACACAATGCCTATGGCAAAGCTTATTAATGTTAGTGGAATAGAATATTGAATAGCTCCCTTTAGCATTGGTAAGAGAGATGATTGAGCGATTGAAATCAATTGATTCAATCGCTCTCCATCAGGAAAAATATTATTTAGGAGAAACATCTTCGCCAAACCATTTCTTAGAAATTTTTGCGTATGTTCCGTCTTTTTTCATATCTTTCAATGCTTTGTTTACTTCATCCACTAACTTACCGCTGTCTTTTCTAAACATAAAGCCGCTTGCAGCACCATCGGATTTTTCATCCGCGATTTTGATAGGTGCGTTAGGGTGCTTTTTCTTATAGTCAAGGAACGATAATTTATCGTTGATTGTAGCATCAACACGGTTTGCGCTCATTAGTTCTACTGCTTGAGCAAAACCTTCAGCACTCGTAATGTTTGCACCATAAGATTGAGCCATGTCTTTATAGTTACTTGTTAATGACTGCGCTGATTTTTTTCCTTTTAAATCTTTAAATGATTTGATATCTTTTTCGTCTTTACGAACAATTAATACAGCGCCTGACTGGATGTATGGATCAGAGAAATCGTATTTCTTTTGACGATCTTCACGAATACCCACTTCGTTAGCAATCATGTCAAAGCGTTTAGCATCTAATCCGGCAAACATGCCATCCCACTGTGTTTCTTTGAACTCAGCTTTTACGCCAAGACGTTTAGCTACTTCTTGAGCCAATTCTACATCAAACCCAGTTAGCTTTTGTTTGTCATCATGAAAAGTGAACGGAGGGTATGTACCTTCAGTTCCAATTGTTAATACGCCATCTTTTTTCACTTTATTATATAAATCCTCTTGTGAAGATTTATTGTCTCCATTGTTTGCTTCATTTTTTGAGCTAGAACCGCATGCGGCAAGCACAACTGTGAAAGCTAATAGTAGCGACAAAAGTGCAGCAAATTTCTTCATTTTCTAAACCCCCTAGTATTCTGATAGGAAATGATACTCTGTGATACTAAACAAGAACACAGCAAAAGTCAACAAAAAAAACTTATACGATTAATGTGACTTAAAATAAGGGAAATATACCTTCTATACACGGTTTATCATAAGGATACAGAAAGTTTTTAAAATTTGGATTAAGTGGATTTTTAAGGGAGGTTTGAGGAGTAAAAAGGAAGTTTCATGCGACGATTTTCTCTTTCATTTTTTCATGACTTTTGGTGCAATAAACATATAGTTAAATGTTAAGGTAGAAATAAATTCCTTATGGTACACTTAAAGAAGAATTTATGAAACGGAGCGATATGATGAAAGCCATAAACTTGATCTCAATTGCCTTTGGTGCTATCGCTGGTACATATGCACGTTATTTGCTGAATCTTTCCTTATTATATACGGGCTATCCAATAGGAACGGTAATTGAAAACCTATTAGGAAGCTTCATACTAGGCCTATTAACAGGATTTTTTGTGTGGAAAAAGCCAAAAGAATGGATAAAGCTTGGACTAGGAGTTGGCGTATGCGGCGGTTTTACAACGTATTCAACGTTTGCAGGAGACGTCATTTCTCTCACTCAGCACCATTTATTTTGGGGAGCCATTTATGTAATGGTCTCTTTAGTAGGTGGAATCCTTCTTGCTTTAGCAGGCTATCTATGCGGTGAAGCGGCAGGGAAAAATTTAGTGAAAGTACATGAGGTGAAGTAAATGAGCATAGTGAGCTTGGCACTTGGCGGGGCAGCTGGAGGAATATGCCGTTATCTTTTGGGTTTAAAAGTTACAAAAACAGTTTCAAACCCTCCTTTTCCAGTATCAATGCTGTTTGTAAACTTGCTCGGTGCGTTTGGGCTTGGTCTTTTTTACGGTAGTTATTATGGAAAGGTTCCGAGTCATGCTTATGATGATTCAATATTTTTAATGATTGGCATTGGTTTTTTTGGTGCCTTTACCACTTTTTCAACGTTCAGTGTGGAAACCGTACAGTTAATTCGAGAAAAATCTTATCGGAAAATGCTGGCGTATGTGGGGATTTCAGCATTTGGAACAGTTGGTTTATTTACAGTCGGTTTACTGGCAGGAACGTTTTTATTTAAGTAAAGAGAACGTTTCTAGTAGGGAAAAACAAAAAGACGGAGAAGTAGAGAATGGATAGAAAAGCAGAAGTTTGGAAATACATTTTGTTGATTGTAGCTGTTGCAGGTCAGATCATCGGTTTTTTATTTTTATTTATAAATGTTGTGGCGGCATTTATTTTTTACGGTTTTTATATTCTAACTTTTATTATGTTACTCCTGCTGTTTATATGGGATCGGAAAAAGGAAAAAGACAAGGAAGAATTTGACGACTATACCGATTACTAATCATATAAAAAGCAGAATGATGAGGTGCGCCGGACCTCTTACTTAGTAAAGAAGCTTAAAAGATACATCTATAAAAGGAAGAGAGCCGTAAGAGCATAAAGAGATATTGTATTTACATCTAGTTGTGTTATAATTTTAAGTGCGAAAACAAAATCAATAAATAGCAATCACTAGGGGAGCTTTTTGAAGCTGAGACGAATGTATTTCGGACCCTTTGAACCTGATCTGGTTTGTACCAGCGTAGGGAAGTGGCGATCATGTTTACATAACGATGCATGCTAACCACTCTACGTTGTAGAGTGGTTTTTTTGTATGTAATAAAGCCCTCTACACAAGATGAAGTGATTGAAATTTCTCTTTATTCTGAACGGAAAGGTTTCGATCATATGGATATTCCTAAATTTCATGTCGTTACAACAGATAAGCAGCCAATTGAAGAGGTTCGGGACATTTTAACGGCTATTGAGCCTTTTGCGGGTGCCATTCATATTAGAGAAAAAAAGAAAACGGCAAAGCAGATTCAATGTTTGCTAGAAAGCCTGCCATTTTGTCTCTCTAAAATTATTGTAAATGACCGAGTTGATGTAGCGCATGCTTTAAAAGCAAAAGGCGTACAGCTTGCCTATCATAGTTTAGATGTTTCGTGTGTTAGAGACGTATTTCCTTCTCTTATTGTCGGAAAATCAGTTCACTCTGTGGAAGAGGCTTTAGAAGCTGAAAAAGATGGTGCCCACTACATTCTATACGGACATATTTATTCAACACATTCAAAAAAAGGATTAAAAAGTCGAGGGGTAGCAGCACTAAAAGAAGTAGTAGATGCTGTACAGATACCGGTTATTGCCATTGGAGGAATTACACCTGTAAATGCCAAAGAGGTGCTTCAAACAGGAGCACACGGTATAGCTGTGATGTCTGGTGTCATGCTTGCGCAAAATCCCCTTAAAGCGATTAAACAATATTCTCATATATGGACATCTGGAGGTGGAGAAAATGAAGCAGCATTATGATGTACTGTTAGTCGGAGGAGGCATAATCAGCTCTTCTATCGCTTATCATTTGTCAAAACAAGGAGCATCAGTGGCCATTCTTGAACGAAATCAAATTGGTTGTGAAGCTTCAAGTGCAGCAGCTGGTATTTTAGGTGCTCAAGCTGAAATTGATGAAGAAGGTCCTCTTTTAGACCTTGCTATTAAGAGCAGAAGCATGTTTCCTGAGCTGGTGAAGGAACTAAAAGAAAAAACGGCCATCGACGTAGAGCTCATTCAAAAAGGCTTATTAAAAGTCGCTGTAACAGAAGAAGATGCACACGTATTAAAGAAAAAAGCCGCTCAGCACCACCAATGGGATGAACATGTAAGATGGATCGATGTAAAAGAAGCGCGTTTGTTAGAACCCGGTCTCTCTCCAGACATATACGGAGCCATTACAATACCGGGGGACGGCCAGCTAGCTCCGGCTAAGTTAACGCAAGCTCTTGCTCATGGAGCCTTGTATCACGGAGCAGATATATTCGAATACTGTGATGTTCATTCTCTTATTATGGAAAATGAAACAGTAAAAGGTGTACAGACGTCCAGAGGCTCTTTTTACGGAGAAAAAGTAGTTATTGCAGCAGGCTCATGGGCTAAACGCTTTATTTCTTCTGAACATTTAGGTCGCGTGTTTCCCGTAAAAGGGGAGTGTATTGCTCTTCGAAGTCATAAGCCGCTGCTTTCTAAAACGATTTTTTTAGATGAAGGTTTTTACTTAGTGCCTAAGACTGGTGGAAGAATCGTAATCGGGGCAACTAAGCTACAGCATGACTTTACCAAGACGGTTTCTGCACAAGGTATTCAATTTTTGCTGAATAAAGCTTCGGCGCTTCTGCCAGCTATTAAAGAAGCCACATTTGAAAAAGCATGGGCTGGTCTTCGTCCACAAACAAATGATGGCTGGCCTTATTTAGGAGAGCATCCTGAAATAGCGAATCTACACATGGCGTTTGGCCACTACCGAAACGGTATTTTATTAAGTGCTGCAACTGGAAAAATTATGGCTGATGCTTTGTTAGGGAAAAAGCTGAATCATTCATTTTTTACATCATTTCAGCTAACAAGAGTAATGGAGGGAGTTCATTGAATCTAATCATTAATGGTAAGACCGTTACTTTTGGAGATGAAATTGAAACGGTCGAGCACTTGTTGCAGGCTCAGAACCTGCATGAACGAGTGGTAATTGTTGAGCTAAACAAGAACATTTTGCAAAAAGAAGAACATAGCGATGCATGCTTAAAAGATGGCGATATATTAGAAGTTGTTTCATTTGTCGGAGGAGGATGAAGAGTATGTTAAAAATTGGACAATATACATTTAATTCACGTTTATTATTAGGGACAGGGAAATTTCCGGACTTTACGACTCAGCGTCAAGCGGTAGAAGAGTCAGAAACAGAAATTTTAACATTTGCTGTGAGACGAATGGATATTTTTGATCAAAATCAGCCTAATTTATTAGAAGCGCTTGATGTGAAGCGTTTCACTCTTTTGCCTAACACTGCTGGAGCAAAAAATGCAGAAGAGGCCGTACGTATTGCTAAATTAGCAAAGGCTTCTGGACTTTGTGACATGGTGAAAGTAGAAGTAATTGGATGTGATAAAACGCTGCTTCCTGATCCAGTTGAAACATTAAAAGCCAGTGAAGAACTGTTAAAAGAGGGCTTTACCGTTTTACCTTACACATCAGATGATGTTTTACTTGCGCGTCGTTTAGAGGAGTTAGGCGTACATGCCATTATGCCAGGAGCTTCGCCTATAGGTTCAGGTCAAGGTATTATTAATCCGTTGAACATGCGTTTTATCATTGAACAATCAACTGTTCCAGTAATTGTAGATGCAGGTATTGGAACGGCTTCAGACGCAGCTCAAGCTATGGAGTTAGGAGCAGATGGTGTGTTATTAAATACAGCTGTTTCAGGAGCAAAAGATCCTGTGAAAATGGCTCGTGCTATGAAGTTAGCGATTGAAGCAGGACGAGCAGCATTTGAAGCAGGACGTATTGAAAAGAAACAATATGCAACGGCAAGCAGTCCAACAGAAGGGATGAGTATCGGTTGATTAATCGTTATTCCCGCCAAGAATTGTTTCAACCTATTGGAAAAGGCGGACAGCAGCAAATTCAAGAAAAGCATGTTCTGATTGTAGGAGCAGGTGCTCTTGGAACAGGGAACGCGGAGGCCCTTGCGCGAGCGGGGGTAAAGAAAATAACGCTCATTGACCGGGACTATGTAGAATGGAGCAACCTTCAGCGGCAGCAATTGTATAGTGAAAAAGATGCTGATAAAAGAATTCCAAAAGCAATTGCCGCTAAAAAACGGCTTCACGATATTAATCACGATGTAAAAGTAGAAGCGCACGTAGCAGACGGTACCCCTCAAGTTTTAGAACAGCTTGTTGAGGGGGTAGATGTTATGATTGATGCAACCGATAATTTTGACACACGCCTTGTAATGAATGATTTATCACAAAAATATGATATTCCTTGGATTTACGGAGCATGTGTAGGAAGTTATGGAATTAGTTATACTATCATACCAAGTGAAACACCGTGTTTATCCTGTTTGCTTGAATCTGTACCGCTTGGAGGGTTAACATGTGATACAGTGGGGATTATTAGTCCTGCTGTCCAAATGGTAGTCGCTCATCAAGTAACAGAAGTGTTAAAAATATTAGTCGGAGACTGGAATGCGCTCAGGAGGGAACTTGTTTCGTTTGACGTATGGAAAAATGAGTATACGAGCATCAATGTGAACGTGTTTCGCAAATCTGCTTGCCGCTCATGCGGCAGTGAACAAACGTATCCCTTTTTACAATATGAAAATCAAACGAAAACAGCTGTGCTATGCGGAAGAAACACGGTACAAATCCGTCCGGGCAAATCAGCCAAGCAGCCGCTGCAGTCTTTAGGTGAACGATTAAAAGAAAAAGGATATAAAATTGAACAGAATCCGTATCTGCTTTCTTTTTATGTAGATGATTACCGTTTAGTTATGTTTCAAGATGGGCGCGTCTTTGTCCATGGAACAAACGATATAGTAGAAGCAAAGTCACTTTATCATCGGTATATTGGGTAAGAAAGAGATGGAGGTTTCAAGCATGACAGTACCAAAAGCATTAACCATTGCTGGATCAGACAGCGGTGGAGGAGCAGGCATTCAAGCAGATTTAAAAACATTTCAAGAGCGTGACGTTTTTGGCATGTCTGTTATTACAGCTGTGACCGCACAAAATACAGTTGGCGTTCAAGGAGTTTATCCTTTAGAAGTAGAAGCAGTTGAAACTCAGTTAGATTCAATTGCCACTGACTTATTTCCTAATGCAGTGAAGACAGGTATGTTGTTCAGTGCTGATATTATTTACGCAGTGGCTCGTAAAATCAAACAGTACGGACTGCAAAATGTTGTAGTTGATCCCGTTATGATTGCAAAAGGCGGTCAGTCTCTTCTTCAAAGTGAAGCCGTACAGGCTCTAAAAGAATTGTTGCCTCTTTGTGAAGTCATTACGCCGAACATACCGGAGGCGGAAGTCATCACGGGTAAAGAAATTCACACGATCGAAGACCGAAAAGAAGCGGCAAAACAGATTCATGAGCTAGGTGTAAAGCACGTGGTAATTAAAGGCGGACATGATCAATCTCATCAAGATATGATTGATATAGTGTATGATGGTCATAAGTACGTTGAAATCACGCATGAAAAGATGAATACAAAGCATACACATGGAACGGGATGCACGTTTGCTGCTTGCGTCACAGCTGAACTAGCGAAAGGCAAAAGCGTGGTTGAAGCAGTTCAAACTGCCTCGGATTTTGTTCACTATGCGATTAAGCACACGCTTGAAATTGGTTCCGGACACGGTCCTACTAATCACTGGGCGTATGGAAAATACTTTCGTTCAAACATATAAAAAAACGTGCCTACAATCTAGGCACGTTTTTTATGAAGAAGGAATATGGGTAGGAATCTCTCCATCGATGCCTAAATAATAATGTCTAAGGGGCTTTAAATTATCATCAAGCTCATAAACAAGCGGCACGCTTGTAGGAATATTCAAGTTCGCAATGCCATCAGGCGAAATGTTATCCAAGTACTGCATTAGAGCCCTAATCGTATTACCGTGAGCGGAAATAATAACCTTTTTTCCAGCTTTAATAGAAGGAGCAATAGTTTCGTCCCAGTATTCTAGAACCCGCTTTTCTGTATCGGCTAAGTTTTCCGTTACAGGAAATTGTCCCTTAGCTAATTCCTTATACTTAGGGTTAGAAGCTTCATAACGAATATCTGTTGTCTCTACAGCAGGAGGGCGTTCGTTCATCGACCTTCTCCACAAATGCACTTGCTCTTCTCCAAATTTTTTTGCGGTTTCTTCTTTGTTCAAACCTTGAAGAGCCCCGTAGTGCCGTTCATTCAGCCTCCAAGATTTATATACGGGAATCCACATGAAGTCCATTTGATGTAAGACAATCCATAGAGTGCGAATGGATCGTTTTAAAACAGAAGTATAGGCAATATCAAAAGTATATTCGTTTTTCTTTAGTACTTTTCCAGCTTCTCGCGCTTCTTGCAATCCATTTTTAGAAAGATCTACATCCGTCCAGCCTGTAAATTTATTTTCAAGATTCCACACGCTTTGTCCGTGCCGAATCAACACAAGTTTTATCATCGTGTTCTCCTTTCAACAGTGACTAAGGACTCTATTCTTTTTTATTATGAGAAGGAAAGAGTTTTTTATCCTAAAGCCGGGGAAAGGAGTTTTTATCATTTAGAAAAAGTGATGCCGAAAAGTAAAGCTTTAACTTTTTTACGCATATGATAAAAATAAAAAAGGGAAGGGAAGATAGTGGATGAGTGACCAAGAACGTCAGATTCAAGCGCTGCACGGCCAGATTGAAGATTTAAAAGAAGAAATGTATCAGATGAAGCTTGATATTAGCACATTAGAGAAAGAAAAAGGAAAGCCTGTTTTGACACCGGCTCTCGTTGGTCAAATAGGAGGTTTTGTTCTAGGTGGATTAGCTATAATCGGTATTTTCTGGATGTAGAACTTCTCGTTTTGAAAACGAAAAGTTCTCCTGATTTTTCAATAAGCAATCCCAACGCGGCATTTGGAAAATTTTTGAGCCCATATCTCATGGTAGGTAAAGTGAGCGGTATCTCCCGTTGAGATTTTAACGGCATCAGCTGGTAAAATATCTTTTTCCACTCGATACGTGCCTGTTATTTCACCCTCAGGCAAGTATGTTGGGCATATAACCGTCCAGTTTAGATCACTTTCCTTCAAGTGTAAGTATCCTTTTAAATGATCTTCTGCTGCTCTGGTCGTTTTACGCTTTGATTCATTTGATTGAAAACGATACTTTTCTGGTTCTGTTCGTGATTGTAAGATGCCTGCAGTTCCAATGGTAAGAATACGATGAACGCCGTAATACTTCATGCTGTTTATAATAAGCGGCATACTTTTTGAAATTGTCTCTGCACCATCTGTATTTAACGCGCTGACTACGATATCTTGGTGCTTGAGGGCAAAGTTGATATTTTCTTGATGAAGTACATCGCCTTGTAAGATATGTAGGTTTGGATGGCTAACCTGTAGCTTATTGCGGTCTCTAACAAGTACAGTAACGTCGTTTTCATCTTTTAGCATCATTTTTAATAAAGACTGTCCAACTCGCCCTGTAGAGCCTAATAGTAAAATTTTCATTGGCTACACCCCTCTATAAAAGATAGTATCTATTCTTTAGGATATACAATCTGTATACTTATTCATAATAAAAAGCATGCGTAGCATAAAGTAATACAAAGTTGATGAATGAAATATTCAACAACAAAAAAATTTGATATGATAAAAAGACAGAAAAATCAAAAAAATAGGAGAGTGAATGTCTTTTGGGAGACTTGCCTCTGAATCAAATGATGATACTAGTCGTTTTGCTTATGTTATCAGCTTTCTTTTCATCTGCTGAGACAGCCTTTTCAAGCGTAAATAAAATTCGTTTAAAACATTACGCTGAGAAAAAATATCGGGGAAGTAAAAAAGCGCTGCATATTGCTGAACACTTTGAGCAGACGCTATCGACAATTTTAGTAGGAAATGTTGTCGTAAACATTGCTGCGTCCTCTTTGGCAGCTAAAATTGCCCTCGATATGTTTAAAGGAAACCTAGCACTTGTGATTAGTATCATCGTTATGACCATCATCATTTTGATTTTTGGTGAAGTCTTGCCAAAATCGTTAGCTAAAGAGCATGCCGAATCTTTTGCGCTGATGATTTCTTCCTTGTTATTTATTATTATTAAATTGTTAACCCCGATTTCCTTCTTATTTTTACAGGTAAAAAAAGGAACTTCTCACTTGTTAACGTCTGCTCCTACACCAACGATTACAGAAGATGAAATTAAAGTGATGGTAGATTTAAGCGAAGAAGAAGGAACGATTAATAATATTGAAAAAGAGCTAGTTCATCGTTCACTCAATTTTAATGACATTGTGGTGGGGCAAATTTTAAAACCTAGAATAGATGTCACAGCAGTTGACGTAAATGCCGATATTGATTCGGTTTGTCAAATGTTTCTTGAAGAGAGATATTCGAGAGTGCCTGTATATGAAGATCATATTGATAATATTATTGGCATTTTATCAGAAAGAGAATTTTTAACCTGTTTAATCCAAAGAAAAAAGATTTCTATTCGTGATTTGTTGAGACAACCTATTTTTGTAGTAGAATCCATGAAAATATCTATTCTATTGCCAGAGCTCCAAAAAAGTAAGGTGCACATGGCAATTGTAGTTGATGAGTTTGGTGGAACGGCCGGACTTGTGACCTTAGAGGATATATTAGAAGAAATTGTAGGAGAGATTTGGGATGAACATGATGAAGCTGTTAAGTATGTACACCAGATAGGGGAAAAGGAGTACGAATTTAACGCCGACATCCCTATTGATGAATTTTTAACCTATATAGCGGTTAGTTCTCCTGACAGTACGTGCCATACCTTAGGGGGATGGATATATGAGCAGTTTGATCATATCCCTGCTAAAGGAGACTTTTTCTCATATGAAGAGATATTGTTTACCATTAAGGAAGTAGAAAATCGACGTATTCGCAAAGTTTCCGTAAAATCATTTGGGAATAAGAATGAGGAAGCTGATTAAAAGAAACTAGAAAGCGCTCCAAGAAATCTTGGAGCGCTAAAGCCATAATATGAAATTAGTTAATATTAGTACTTGCCGCCTAAGTTTTGCTCAGCTAATTGTACTAAACGTTTTGTGATTTCGCCACCAACAGATCCGTTCGCACGAGCTGTTGCATCTGGTCCTAAGTTTACACCAAACTCACTAGCGATTTCGAACTTCATTTGATCGATAGCAGCTTGAGCACCAGGCGCTACTAACTTGTTTGATGAATTTCTGTTTGATGCGTTTTGATAATTTGCCATGTGTATTCATCTCCTCGTTAGATAAAATAGATTGTAATGGTTGAGTTAGCTGGAGTTGAACCAGCCGAGCAGATGCATCGATTAGATCTGCTTGCCTACCGCGGCGTAACTCAATGCTTGCGAGCTGTTGTGCTCGGTTGTTACTAGTATTATGGCGAAAGGGAAAAAAACATATACATAGAAAATTATTGGTAATTTATAGAATTTTTGTGTAGAGTTTGATAAAGAGTAAGAGAGTTTTATTCCGTGCATATTATAGGTACATATTGATCAGGTAAAGCGAGGTGTGCGGATGTCGATTTGTTCCTTATGTAATGGGTTTAGTGATGTACAAATGACGTGCAAAACATGTGGAGGAGTGCTGGGGGATATGGGAAAAGTCAGCGATTATTTTGATGATTACAGTGCTTACATGGAAATCGATCAGTTAAAAGTAGAAAATGGGTATCCTAGTGATTTAGCAAATCACCAATGTATTCATCTCTTTTACTGTTCTACTTGTCACAGTGAAGAATTGAAGCAAATACAGGAATAAAAAAAGACCCCTGGGGGTCTTTTTTATTCGTGTTCAGCACGGATGCGCTGTTCAGATTCTGCATCAAAGAAATGCGCTTTGTTCATATCTAATGCTAAGTCTAGAGACTGAAGCGGTTTAATATCTGTTCTTGAATCTACGCGTGCTACAAAATCTTGTCCGCCAAGTTTAGAATAAAGCATGGTTTCAGCTCCCATTAACTCGGATACATCGACTTTGATTGTAACTTTTGTGCCAGGTGAAGATTCAATAAATACAGGCTCATCATGGAAATCTTCAGGACGGATGCCTAAAATAATTTGTTTGTTTAAATATCCTTGCTCGCGAAGTATTTTCATTTTACCTTCCGGAACTGCAAGAAGAGAATCGCCTACTTGAACCTTTCCGTCTTTTAACGTTCCGGTTAAGAAGTTCATAGCAGGAGAACCAATAAATCCGCCTACAAATACATTTTCAGGTTTTTCATATACTTCTTTTGGTGTACCAACCTGCTGGATAATCCCATCTTTCATAACAACCAGACGAGAAGCCATTGTCATTGCTTCGGTTTGGTCATGTGTTACGTAAATTGTCGTTGTACCCAAACGCTGGTGAAGCTTCGCAATTTCAGAACGCATTTGCACACGTAATTTCGCGTCTAAGTTTGATAAAGGTTCGTCCATTAAGAAGACCTTAGCATCACGAACGATTGCACGACCTAGGGCTACACGCTGACGCTGTCCGCCGGATAATGCTTTTGGCTTGCGCTCTAAGTATTGCTCAAGTCCTAAAATACGAGCGGCATCTTTTACGCGGCGTTCGATTTCATCTTTTGGTAATTTACGAAGTTTTAAGCCGAAAGCCATGTTGTCATATACGCTCATATGCGGATACAATGCGTAGTTTTGGAATACCATTGCAATATCGCGATCTTTTGGAGCAACATCATTTACACGCTTGCTGTCAATATAAAAATCACCTTTGGAAATTTCCTCTAGCCCTGCAACCATACGAAGCGTTGTCGATTTCCCGCAGCCTGAAGGCCCAACAAATACAATAAATTCTTTATCTTGAATGTGAAGGTTAAAATCTTTTACCGCCGTCACATCTTTATCATACATTTTATAAATATGTTCTAAACGTAATTCAGCCATTTCCATTTCCCCCTTGTATGTACTCTGTGAAACCGTTTTCTTAACTCTAGTGTAATTTTTTTTAATGAAACGGTAAATGGCAAACATGCACAAAAAAAAGAAAGAGTTTTCGTGCACTATTTACGAAAACCCTTTCATTTCATTCTCCATCTTGCGAATTTTTTAAAGCAAGAATGGCTAAGTAAGCAGACACAGCTCCTGTGAAGTGTTTGATATCAAGGTGTGTGCGATCAATAAATTTCTCAATTCTATACTGCAAGCTGTTGCGATGCATGTACAATTTCTTAGCAGCAAGAGATACGTTTAAATTACATTCTAAATAAACTTTAATCGTTTCTAAAAGATCTCCATCATCTTTTACTAAGTCAAGTAAATGTATCATATGATTTTGGATTGCCTCTGAAGACTCTTGCAGAACCAAATGGGGTAAAACGTCGGCAAAATGAATAACATGGTTTTGTTCGACTGTATGCTTAATTTGATAAAACCATTTCTTTTCACGCTCAAAAATTAATTGCGGTGAAGACGGAAAAAAGTGAATTTGTCCTTCAAAGAACTGAATCGAAGTTTCAAAATCATGACATAGCACCTCGATAGAATCTGATAAATTTTCAGTTAAGTCATTAGGATCATTAAAGGTTTCGATAACGATACCTGATTGTTTATCAATCCACAACACAGTAATGGAGGTAGAATACAAGGCGTGAAGCGCATTTTCAAACTCTATTTTTTGTTCAAACAAACGTTTAATTAAAAACTGGGTGAAGCGAAAAGAATGGTGCGTATGATGAGAGTGAATGACTTTTTCAGGTGCTTCAAATAACAGGTTTGACCAATACAATTGCTCTGGCGTTAGTAAAGAAACTTTCTCATCATAAGGGGTTAAAAAAGCAGAAAGTAACGCCTGCTCTTTTTGAGATAAAGCCGTGTGTTCAATTCCAATGAAGCCTTCATCACATGAAAACCATTTGTAACGTTCAAATTGAGAAGGGATTTTAGCCTTAATCATTTTATCCCCAAATAGTGTGTGCAGCTGTTTCATCTGTGCTCGTTCCCTTCGGTGAAAGCTTACTATTCATAAACGTGAAAAAGCATAAGCTCATGAATATAATCAATTAATTGTGTTTCATCTATTTGATTAGAAAGCGCAGTTTTCCATACAATTTGTCCATCTTTTAAATAATCAGCCTCATAATAAACCTGATTCATATAAAACGAGATGTGCCAGCCCGGCATTCGATTATTTTGATACAGCGGTTTAACCTGAAAATGTGCAACCATAAAGAAAATCTCCTTTCTCAATTAGTTATTATAAGCTTACCATGAGAAAAGGAGATGAAAAATCATTTAATCTAAAAATTTTGTTAATTTGTAAAATATGTTGCATATGTGTTTAGCACCTTGCGTTTGAATATCTGTTTCATCAAAAATCATCGGTTTTGCATTCACTTCAAACAGATAATACTGCCCTTGGGCTGACTTTGCCATATCAAGAGAAAATTCTTCAACTAGAGGGAAGGACTTTTGAAGGACTTGCCCGCACGTATTTACAAAGGACGAAAGAAAGGAAGTATCTACTTCATCTTCAAAATCTTGAAAAGGTGAAATGCTGCCGCCGTTTAACGTGTGTGTTGTAATGGATTGATAGGGACTATGTCGAATACCGACGCCGCTAATAACATATCCGCTATCTTTGTGATGCGCTAAAATACGCAAGTCATAGCGCCTGTCTTTGAATGGTTGTGTCTCAATCGCTTCTTGAATGAGATAAGCAGACCTGGGAAGGTCAATTGCTTGTAAAGAAGAAAATTCTTCTTTGCGTTTATGATCTTGGTAAATAATCGTATGCTTATGGGAAGATAATCGAAAAATTCCAGCACCTTTACTGCTGTTAATAGGCTTAAAGTAAAGGGAAGAGTGCTTTTGCAGAAGCTTAGCAATATCAATTTCTGGTGTTAAACGATAGGTTTTAGGAAGGTGAGAAGATAGTAGTGAATTCTTTGAAAATAATTGATATACTTTCCATTTTGAAAAAAAAGCGGAGTTAAAAAGTGGGATGTGCTTGCCTTTAATTTTTTGATGTAAAGATGTCAGCTTCTTAGTTTCTGATTTTCTTCCTGGATAACGATTATATATAACGTTTGGCAGCGGCAAAGTTGTTTTGATCCACTGCTTTGTTGCACCGTCAAAGCAATACCCTTCAAAGAAGTGATGAGACATTGTTTCTTCAGCGAATAAAGCAAGAAGGCCGCCTTTTTCTTGCAGGGTATGATGTAAGAGTTCCAATAAAGGGCGCTGTTTTACATTCAGTTTTTCCAAAACCGCTTTGTTCGTTAAAACTCCCACAATAGGACCGACTTTTTCTCCTTTTAAACGAAGAAAAGCTTGAGTAGAAGAAATGTTTTGAGTAAAGGGAAGTTCAATTTCTTGAACTCCCCATGTGTAAGACGCTGAAGGGTTATGATGAAACCACTGCTGCTTTTCTTTGTGATAGTAAATTGTAATCATATGCTGATGCCTTCAGGTGTATTTAGATAGTATCCAGATAAGTAAATCGCATATTCTAGAGAAAGTTTTCTAGTTTGTTGATCCGCTTTTCGTAAGGCAGGGTGTGAAAAAATAGAGCGACCGGGCTTGGAGTTAGCTTCAAACAGCCATACGTTGCCTTGATAATCCACTCCAAAATCGAATCCAAGCTCTCCAATTAATCCGTTCAACTCCTGTTCAAGCACATGACTAATTGAGATAGCGGCATCTTTTAGCTTATTTTCAATTTCTTTTTTGTAAGAAGGGTTGGTGAATATTTTAGCTGTAGCTTCAATTTCTCCGCCGTAATCAAGATGCGTAGTGATGCTGTTGGGACCCGCTACTTTAGCAGCCAGAGCAGTAAGCACCCATTGGTTATTCCCGTCTTTATTCGTATGCACGCGAAAGTCTACACAGCGCTTTTCTTTTTTGATTAATGAAATACCCTGCTGAGCAATGTAGGAAGGATTAGTAAGTAAATATTCAAATTCTGATAATAGATCCTCTAAGGTTTCTTTTTCTTGAACATGAAGACCTTTTTCTCCTTTGTAAGTCAGCGTATACATGGAATCCTTAAAAGATAGGGTATAAATGCCCCGGCCTAAGCTTCCGTTTTTCGGTTTTAAATAAACGGTTTGATGAAGAAGCAGAAGTTTTTTTATTTGCTCACACGAAGGACTTTCAACCGTGTAAGGTAACAAATAGGCTGTCTGCTCGTTCAGTTTTAAAAGCTCATGAATTTCCCACTTGTTGAAAAAATCAGGATTAAAAAATGGAATGCCATAATCAGTCATCATCTTTTCTTTAATGAACTTAAAAGGAGCTAACCCTTCTGTTTTTCGATTTGGCAAACGATTATATACAACGTTAGGAAGCGGGATTTCATGCTGTGTCCAGCCGCTTTCTTCATAAAAATAGCCGTTTATGGTCCCGGTTTCCCAGTTGATATGATGAGTTCCAAAAATAAAAGGCAGGCCCCCTGTTATACTTGCAGTAGAAAGAAGTTTAGCTAAGTGAAGGGAACGCTTTCCAATTGGCCGCAGCAGAGAACCAGTAAAACCAGCGGATAACACACCGATTAAAGGTCCTAAGTGAATGGTCTCATTCACAATAATAGGATGCATCATATGGGCGAAAGGAATTTGAAGTTTTGTCATTAGCTCAGCTGAAATCTGAATTTCTTCACGTTCTGAAGATTGTATAAGGCATGGAGCTGTCATTGTTCCAAAAGCTGCTTGTTTCAAGGAGTCTTTGTAAAGAGATGCAGGAACAGAAAGATCACAGCCTAGCTGCTCTACTACAACAAGGCGAGTAAGAGTTTTTTTCATAGCATTACTCCTTACGATACGATAGTGTGTTAGCTAAATAGACGCAGTAAGACAGGACATTTTTATACATGACTTCTTTTTGTTCAGGTGCTGTTTCCATTACTATTTTTCTTCCCGGTTTCGAATTTAAATCTAGAATCCAGATGCTGAAGTCTCTCGAGATACATAAATCAATACCTAATTCAAAAAGAGAAGGAAAGTGATTTTCCAGCACGGACGGAATCGTTTTACAAATGGTGTTGATTTCATCCATTACATATTGACGATGAACGCGAGGGATGCGAGGCAGCAAGTTCTCAAAAGGTACAATAGATGCTCCTGAACTTACATTTGTTACGATAGAGTCCCGTTCACCTTGTCTAATGCCTCTTCCAATTTCTTTCCAAGCACCATCGTTTCCTTTTTGTAATAGCAGTCTTATATCAAAAGGAGTGCGTTCATAAGGGAAAAATGAAATATGGGGCTGAGCAATATACAGTACATCACGGGTGGTTTTCGTAAACCAGTTCTTAAACTCTTGAAAAGAGGAAAATAGAATGGTGTTTACAATGTCATTTTGTTGATAAGAAGCTTCAATTTCACGTCCGCGCTGTCTTAATTTCACAATTCCTTTACCTTGTGAGCCGTTGGCAGGTTTAATCATTAGGCTATCGTTTGTTCGAAGCAGCTGAACAAGTTGCTCTACACTTTCGATTGGAGTGGTAGGAGGAATATATGAAGATAAATAGCTATCTTTTTTAATTACTTCATAGACATCTAGCTTATTGGGTAATCCATGGCCTAAAAATGTAACATCTTCCCGCTGTTTAAGCCAGTTTACAATAGGGCGAGCCTTTTTAGACAGAGAGTCTTTTCGATAAAAGCAGCGATCGTAAATAAACGAAGGAAGTAAGAAGGAATCTTCTATCCATTTCTTTTGTTGTAAATCGTAGCGGAAGCCTTCAATATTTTCGGTGTTAGGATGAATGTTAAAAGGAGTAAAACGGTATATTTCAATCGAAAACTCAGAAGCATGTTTAGCAATTTCGGTCACGTACTCCACTTCTTGCTGTGGGTGAATCGTTAAAAAGCCTAATGAAATCATCATAAATCCTCCTTGGGAAATTGAAAATTCGTTGCATGCAGACAATAATCAAGCAGTGCTTTTGTTGATGGACGGACAGAGAAAGCGCTTGAATCGGATTGTTTGGAAGGTTTGACATTTACTTCAATAATCCAAGGCTTTCCTTCTTGATCAATCGCTAAATCAATACCGAATTCGGCATAAAGTTCAGACGGATGAGAAAGCTGCGTGCAAATTTCAATCGCAATCTCTTTTAAAAGTGAAAGGATATGGCGCGTAGTTTTTGAATCATAGAGCTGAGTTAACACTTGCTGAGGAGGATGAATATCTCCTCCACGGGCAAGATTTGAGACGAAATTGCCGGGTTTTGATACACGTGTGACAATGGACGTGATTTTCCACGTCAAGTCGTCTTTTTTATGACAGAGAATGCGGAAATCAAAAGGGCACTGTTTGTATGTCTGCAGTGAAATTCCTTCTTGGATGAGAAATCCTTGCCTTTTTAATTGACTATAAAGCGTTTCAAATAAGTCATAAAGAGATTCATATTCTTTTTCATATGTCTGCGTAAACGTTGTATAGTCTAAAATATACTTCTCTTTTTTTGAAATTTTAAAAATATTTTTTCCTTGGCTACCATGAACAGGCTTCAAAAAAACATCGTCATGAAGTTCCAAAGCGTCAAGAAGATCTTGACGTGAACGAAGCTGATACGTTTTTGGCAAATATGGAAGCAAGTGTACGACATCTTTAAGCTGTTGAAAAACCGTCCATTTATTTAAGTAGCGTGCGTTAAAGAAAGGAACGTCATGTTCTTTTAAAAATGTTTTAAAGGTTTGAAAATCAGCGGTTTGCTCCGTTTTCCTGGCATGAATCCGATTGTGTACGATTCCAGGAAAGGGAACGTCTGAATAAACCCATCGATCAGCGCGATAAACATATCCTTTAGGGGATAATGACTTCACGTCGCTTAATTTGCTCACATAGCAAAAACACCCTAACTCCTTGCAAGCTTGAACAAATTCCTTACAAAATACAGAAATGGAGCCAAAGAGTTCTTCATCTTCTCGAACTTCTGTTACGATGCTAATTACGGGTCCCAACCTAAACGTGTTCTCTTCATAAATGCCTCTCAGCTGATGTGTTTCATACGGAAAGCGAAAGTCTGTAAATAGAGCTTCTGACATCATGAAACAGCATTCTCGATGCTGAAACACGGTGGCTTCGACTTCTTTCGTGATGGAACCTACTGTTAACGTAAACTCGTGCTTGCACTTCACACGTGAGAACAGAGCAGAACTAATGTAAATGTCGCTGCTCATATGGTTCTCTAGTGGTTTTAGAGAAATGGTAAAAGTATTCATAAACGAATCCTCTTTTTCTTTCCTTTAGTAGGCGAATGCTGATATATACTATGAGGAATTAGCCCAATCTGTGAAGAGAATTTATCGTTTTCTAAGAAAATAAAGGTCTTAAGCTGAATTTTATATAATAATTTGTTATAGTTAGGGAAGTCAAGAAATTATAGAACTTAATTAGGAGGAACTTAACGTGTCTGTAAACTTACATGATGTAGCAAATGATTTAGAAAAAGCAATTCGTCAAAGCGACGATTACACAAACTTAAAAAACTTATATGCAGCAGTAAACGCTGATCAAGGTTCAAAACAATTATTTGAGCGTTTCCGTACAATGCAAATGGAGCTGCAACAAAAGCAAATGATGGGCCAAGAAATCACTGAAGAAGAAGTTCAGCAAGCTCAACAAACAGTTGCAATCGTTCAGCAAGATCAAAATATCGCGAAGCTAATGGAAGCTGAGCAACGTATGAGCATGGTAATTGGTGAATTAAACAAAATTATCATGAAGCCACTTGAAGAACTTTACGGTGCGGCTGAATAAGAGATAGAGGAAAGAGGAAAAGAGAAATCTTTTCCTCTTTTTTTTATGCAGAAATCCCTTCTAATTGTGCAGTTCTGCTCATAAGCTTAGTAACAAGGCTACACATGCCGACTATCATGAAAAGGTCATTTATAACCGTATCCTAACGGATTAGACATCTATGAAAGAAGGGGTTCTCATATGGCTTATCGATTGCTAGCGTTGAATATTGATGGAACCATTTTAAATAGCCAAGGGCGCGTTACAAAAGAAACGAAAGACGCAATTCAATTCGTTAAAAATAAAGGGGTTTACGTTACATTAGTAACAAACAGGCATTTTCCGTCTGCTAAAAAAATTGCTCGGTCACTTAAAGTTCATCCAGCAATGCTCATTACTCATAGCGGTGCCTTTATCGGAACATCGATAGACAAACCGATACTAGATAAGAGAATTAGCGAGGAAAAAACATTTAATCTCATTCAGCTTTTTGAAAATTTTAATTGTCATGTCCGCATTTTACATGAAAGGTTTTCAATTGGAAATCGTGTAAAGCTTCCTAATAATATCGTAGCTAAAAGCGTGTTGAAAACGGGAGAACCGCTCTTTTATCCCGTGCAGTTCGTAGATTCATTAGGAGATACACTTCGTGATGAACCTGTTTCTACGCCAAAAATAGAAGTGTATTTTGCAGATCGTAGAGAAAAAGAATATGCCGAGCAAACAATCGCTAGTGCAGTTCCAGATATTGAATGGTTTTCGTATCCAAATGAAAATAGATGTTATATTACGCCAAAAGGAGCCACAAAAGCTGCCGGCGTTCGTTATGTAGCAAATCGTCTAGGGATACCAATGGAAGACGTAGTAGCAATTGGAAATTGTTATGATGATTTAGAAACGATTGAACATGCGGGAATGGGTGTGGCCATGGGCAATTCACCAACAGAATTAAAAATGCTTGCGGATTGGGTTACTCGTTCTAATAATGAAAATGGTGTAGCCTATATGGTAAAAGAACTATTTAGAAAGCAGCAGCGCCTTGGTTATCTTCATCAAATTGACAGCTTTCGTTTAAAATAAATAAAGGAAAAAAGAGGCTAGTACAAAAGCAGTTTAGCCGAAGGAAGATCCGAACGATGAATCGAGATTCTTGATAGAGAATCCAATTCGTTCGGATTTTTTTATTGGAAGAGTGAACGTAGGTTTCATATATGTACGTGCTTCTAGCTGTTGATTGGAGGGCAAGGCGAAGGCTTCTGAGCAAAAAGCGCAAGCGACGAGAAGGCTCATCGCCCGCGGAAAGCAAAGCCTTGCACCGAAATCAACAAAGTGTAACAAGCGGTTCAGCTCATGTATCTCATTTGTTCGTCTTTAGATTGAATTAATGTAGCTATGGCTCAATCTCTTTTTCCGTTTGTTTCCTGTCCGCGCATTCCCTTGAGCTGAGCACCTTGACCGGACATACGTAGGTTTTGTAAACTGATTACTTAGATAGAATTGATTTGAAAGGTGATTATATTGAACATTTATATAAAAGGTATAGAAGATGAGCGTTTTTTACGTCCGCTTCACCGAATTTCAGATTTGTTTTTTGAAGAAAGCAATGTCTCCTTTGAGGATGATAACGAAGCTCAGCTGAAAGTCGAAGTAGAGCTAAAAGTTCATGAAGAAATTTATGCGAAAGCAGTGCTGCATGATGCTGAAACGGACAAGGTGTTTACCGAAGAGCTTGCTAAATCGTTTACGCCGTATGAAACAGAAAAAGAAAAATTTAAGCAAATAAAAAATGTGGTGCTTCGCGTCTACTTATCTGTGCTACAGGAGTATACAAGCATTGTTCAAAAATGGGGTATTTTGACCGGTATTCGTCCGACGAAACTGCTTCATATGAAACTGCAGTCAGGCAAAAGTAAAGAACAAGCCCATCGTGAGCTAAAGGAAGAATATTTAATTACCGATGACAAAATTAATTTAATGCAGCATATTGTGGATCGTCAACTAGCAGCTATTCCAGATTTACATGAGTTAAAGAACGAGGTAAGCATTTATATAGGCATTCCGTTTTGTCCGACAAAGTGTGCATACTGTACATTCCCAGCCTATGCAATTAACGGACGTCAAGGATCCGTTACGTCATTTTTAGGCGGCTTGCATTATGAGATGCGTGAAGTAGGAAAATGGCTAAAAGACAATAACGTCAAGATTACAACCGTCTATTATGGTGGAGGTACACCAACGAGCATTACCGCTGAAGAAATGGACATGCTGTATGAAGAGATGTATGAATCGTTCCCGGATGTACAAAATATCCGTGAAATTACGGTAGAAGCAGGAAGACCCGATACGATTACGGAAGAAAAGCTAGCTGTTTTGAACAAATGGAATATTGACCGGATTAGTGTAAATCCGCAGTCTTATATTCAAGAAACCTTAAAAGCTATTGGACGTCATCATACAGTTGAAGAAACTATTGATAAATTTCATCTTTCTCGAAAAATGGGGATGAATAACATTAACATGGACTTAATTATTGGGCTTCCAAATGAAGGTGTAGAAGAATTTCAGCATACGCTAGACGAATCTAAAAAATTGCTTCCTGAATCTTTAACGGTTCATACGCTATCATTTAAACGCGCGTCTGAAATGACTCAAAATAAACGGAAATACAAAGTGGCAGATCGCTATGAAATTGGTAAAATGATGGATTTAGCGACTGAGTGGACTCAAGAACAAGGGTATGAACCTTATTATTTATATCGCCAAAAAAATATTTTAGGTAATTTAGAGAACGTTGGATATTCATTCCCCGGTCAAGAGAGCCTGTACAATATTATGATCATGGAAGAAAAGCAGACGATTATTGGTCTTGGATGCGGGGCATCTAGTAAGTTCGTGCATCCAGAAACAGGCATTATCACAAGGTTTGCGAATCCAAAAGACCCAAAATCGTACAACGATGGATTCGAGCACTACACACAAGAGAAACTCAAGATTTTAGATGAATTGTTTAGGAAATAAAAAGATCACTTTTTAGTGATCTTTTTTTATTTTCGGCAGGGAAATGTCGGAATCTGTTGAATATATAAAAATCTGTAAGCGTTTTCTTATTATGGCGATGCGAGGTGCCGCTTAATGATGAATGTACAGTTAACCGTACCATCTATGATGGAAAGAGCTGAAAAGCTGTTTAGTAAAAAAGAAGTGATTTCTAAATCTTCAAAAGGAATTCAGCGTTTAACTTATAATCAGTTAATAAAACGGACTCGGCAGCTCTCTAGTATGCTAGAACGAATTGGAGTGAAGCGAGGAGAAAGAGTCGGGACGTTTGCATGGAATCATCATAGACATCTAGAAGCTTATTTTGCCGTGCCCGGAATAGGCGCTGTTCTTCACACCATCAATATCCGGTTAGATCCTGAGAAAATTGTATACATCATTAACCATGCACGCGATAAAGTCATTTTATTTGATGAATGTTTTTTACCTTTATTTGAAAGCATTCATCAAAAGCTTCCACATGTTGAAGCCTATATCATTATGTCAGATGAAAATAAGCTGCCAGAAACAGACTTGCCAGTTTATCATTACGAAAATTGGATTAAGCAAGGGGATGCATCGCATTCTTTTGTTCAAGATTTAAACGAAGAAGAACCAGCAGGTCTTTGTTATACCTCTGCTACTACAGGAGAGCCAAAGGGCGTTGTATATTCTCATCGCGCTATTTATCTGCACTGTATGGCGCTAGGGCTTGCTGATAGTGCTGGATTATCAGAAGCTGATACCGCTATGCCTATCGTTCCAATGTTTCACGTGAACGCATGGGGAATTCCTTTTGCTGCCGTTTGGTTTGGAACAAAGCTCGTGCTGCCGGGTGCTTTTTGTACTTCAGAGACGATTGCTTCTCTGATTGAAGAAGAGAAAGTAACTCTGGCTGCAGCTGTTCCTACCGTTTGGTTAAACTTTTTACAAGAGATAGAAAACAGGCCTTACGCAGTCGATAGTTTGCGAGCTATTTTATGCGGCGGATCAGCGGCCCCAAAAAGCGTTATTCGAGAATTTCAGGAAAAATATCAAATTGAATTTATGCATGCATACGGAATGACGGAAACAAGCCCTGTGGTGACCGTCTCCCGCTTAAAAAGCTATCAGTACAGCGAAGACTTTGAGTATCAGCTCAACGTAAAAGCGAAGCAAGGTTTCTTAGTTCCTGGCGTTGAAATGAAAGTAATAGGTCAAAATGGAGAAATTGCTTGGGATGGAGTGGAAATGGGTGAGCTATTACTAAAGGGCCCATGGGTAGCTTCTGAATATTACAAGGATAAAAGAACAGAAGATACGTTTAAAGACGGCTGGCTGTACACCGGAGATATTGTGACGGTTGACGAAGAGGGAACGATCAAAATCGTAGACCGAACAAAAGATTTAATTAAAAGCGGAGGAGAATGGATTTCATCGGTTGATCTAGAAAACGCGCTTATTGCCCATGAAGCTGTTTTCGAAGCCTGTGTAATAGCAGTCCCTCATAAGGTGTGGCAAGAGCGTCCAGTGGCTTGTGTCGTGTTAAAAGATGCATACAAAGGCATCGTTTCGTCAGAAGAGCTGCTCGAATTTTTAGCGCCGCAGTTCGCAAAATGGTGGCTTCCAGATGACATTTTATTTATGGATGAGGTCCCGAAGACAACGGTAGGAAAGTTCTTAAAACGTACGCTTCGTGAACAAGTCCTCAATCATTATCAGAAAGGGTGAGTAAGATGACCGTCGAATTAAAAGTAGTAGAACTAGTTTTGCAAGAGCGTCTCGCCACAATTTCGTTTAACAGGCCGGATGCGTTAAATGCATTAAACGAAGAAGTGCTAGAGCAGTTTATTCAATGTTTAAAAGTTGTCGAAGAAAGTGAAGCGGACTTTTTAATAGTAAAAGGAAACGGAAAAGTATTTTCAGCAGGCGGAGATATTAATATGATGATGTCACCTTCACAATCAGAACGTTTTGAGCAGGTAATGGATTTGATTAATGAAGCCGTGCTGACTTTATACAGCCTCCCTCAAATGACGATAAGTGTACTGCACGGTGCGGCAGCAGGGCTAGGGCTGAGCATCGCGCTTGCTTCTGATTATATTATTGCGGAAAGACACACAAAAATTGCGATGAACTTTATCGGTATTGCTCTAATTCCAGACGGAGGCGGTCACTTTTTACTAGAAAAGCGCATCGGTGCTCATCGTGCAAAACAGCTAATTTGGGAAGGAAAGACATTAAAAGCAGAGGAAGCTCATCAATTTGGCATAATTGATGAAATAAAAGAAGGAGATTTGGCGAAGCATGTAGAAGATTATCTCTCATATTGGCTAAAAAAACCTTCACGTGCTTTGAAGGAAACAAAGCGAATTTATGTAGAGACATCTGTTTCACAATTAAAGCAAGTGCTTGCGCTTGAGAAAAGAAGTCAGTTTGCTATGAGCCAAGGTTCGGATCATAAGGAAGGTGTACGTGCGTTTCTGGAAAAGCGAGCGCCTGTTTTTAATCAAAGTGAAAAAGATATTTCCGAAAATTAAGTGAACTAGTTTAAAAGCCAATATTTTTGTCTATCATATTGATAGAGGATGTTTAAAAGTTGCAAAACAGTGGTAACACAAGATAATGTAGAAACTAATGAGGTGATTGGAAATGAACAAAACAGATTTAGTAAACGCAGTGGCAACAAAATCAGAGTTAACAAAAGCAGATGCATCTAAAGCAGTTGATGCATTACTAGAAACAATTTCATCAACGCTAGGTGAAGGTGAAAAAATTCAGTTAATCGGCTTCGGTACATTTGAAGTACGCGAGCGTGCTGCTCGTACAGGCCGTAACCCTCAAACGGGTGAAGAAATGCAAATTCCAGCATCAAAAGTACCGGCATTTAAAGCTGGTAAAGAACTAAAAGAAGCTGTAAAGTAATATAAAACGCCGGAAAGCTAAAACTTTCCGGCGTTTTGTATTAACGATGAAACAATACAAGTTTTCCGCTAGAGCTAACGCATCGATGCGTTTTTTCTAAATAGGAAAGCTCTTCTAACTTCTTGGTGCCGATAGTCTTTGCTTCTGTCTCAGAAGCTGCTTCAAAACTTTCATCTATTAATTTTTCTCCAGTCTTTTCAAAAGCGGTTAATGTGTAAGTACTCATAAAATCTACTCTCCTCTTATAGTATAATTGTAAGCGTATTCAACATATTTCTCGTCCTATTCCCTTAAATCCTGCTAAGGTTTACAGATATCATTTTTTTCCATACAATAAACATAGGTTTATTTACAAAGGAGGAATTAAATGTCTCTTTCTATCCGTGAAGTTTCAAAAAGGTACGGTGAATTTACAGCTGTAAACGAGCTATCCCTGCAAATTCCAAAAGGCGAAGTGTTCGGTTTTTTAGGTGCAAACGGTGCTGGCAAAACGACGACGTTTCGAATGATTTTAGGGCTCATTGAACCAACCTCAGGTCACATCCAATGGAATGATAAATCTTTAACTTACAGTAGAAGTCATCTAGTTGGCTACCTTCCAGAAGAAAGGGGACTGTATCCGAAATTAAAAGTCAAAGATCAGCTTGTATACCTTGGACGGTTACGCGGAATGAAAAAAGCGAACGTGCTGCAAGAAATGGAGCACTGGTTATCTCGATTCAATATTCCTCAATATGCTTCCAAAAAAGTAGAAGAGCTATCCAAAGGAAATCAGCAAAAAATTCAATTTATTGCCTCTGTTATTCATCGACCCGAGCTGCTTATTTTAGACGAACCTTTTAGCGGCTTAGATCCTGTAAACGTAGAGGTATTAAAAGAAGCGGTGCTTGATTTGAAAAAACGCGGAACGACGATTGTTTTTTCAAGTCATCGAATGGAACATGTGGAAGAACTTTGTGAATATTTATGTATTATGCATCATGGCACGCCTGTAGTGTATGGAAGGCTGCCCGAGATCAAACGTTCATTTGGAAAGAAAAACGTCATTGTACACGGAAAAGGTCCGTTTGAGAGAATTACAGAGCTTGAAGGCGTTGTAAAGGTAAAAAAAACGGTTGAGGGTATGATTGTTCAAATTCAACATGAATCCGTATCACAACTCATTTTTCAAGAACTTAAATACTTTTCATTTGTATCTAAATTCGCAGTGGAAGAGCCTTCATTAAATGATATTTTCATTGAAAAGGTAGGTGCTTCCTATGAATAAATTTTGGGTCATTGTCTTTCATACATATCTTAATAAATTAAAAACAAAATCTTTTATTATTACAACGATTATTACTGCTCTTATTCTAGTTGCTCTTACAAATATGGAGAAAATTATCGACGTTTTTAATTCAGACGATAATGGAACAAATGTGGGTGTCATCTATGAAGTGGAAAGCGTATATACATTGTTCAAACAAAATGTAAATGTCATGGATAAAGACATTCGTTTAAAAGAATTTACGTCTGAGTCTAAGGCAAAACAAGCGGTAAAAAACGGGGAGCTCGATAGCTATTTACTCTTATCTTTAAACGATAAGCAGCTGCCTCAAGCTGTGTACAAAGCTAATTCTTTGGCCGAATCAAATCTTTCTTCTACCTTAGAACAGGCGGTACAGCAAACAAAAGTGGCTATGGCTACAGTAAAAATCGGTTTAGAAGAAAAGCAAATTGATCAGCTTTACAGCCCTGTTTCATTTAAAAAGAAAGCGTTAGTTGAAAATGCCAAAACAGAACAAGAGCTAAATCAAGCAAGAGGTCTTGTATATGTACTGCTGTTTGTTATTTATTTTGCCGTTATCATGTATGGGAGCATGATTGCGATGGAAGTAGCTACTGAAAAATCATCCCGCGTTATGGAGATCCTTGTATCGAGCGTATCACCTATTACACAAATGTTTGCTAAAATCATTGGAATTGCACTGCTCAGCTTAACACAGCTTGCAGTGATACTGAGCGTGGGCTACACATCGTTAAAAGCCAGTGTGGAAACAAATCATAACGGTATCTTTTCTTATCTCGGATTTAATGATGTTCCGCTGACTACATTCGTGTATGCATTTGTCTTCTTCATATTGGGGTACTTCCTTTTTGCTACGCTCGCGGCTTTTTTAGGTTCTCTTGTGAGCCGTATTGAAGATGTACAGCAAATGATTACGCCTATGACCCTTGTGATTGTGGCTGCTTTTTTAATTGCTATGTTTGGACTTGGTGATCCTGAAACCACAATCATTACGGTCACATCTTTTATCCCATTTTTTGCTCCGATGATTATGTTTTTGCGTGTAGGTATGTTAAATGTTCCTGTGTGGGAAGTGAGTGTATCGATAGGGATTTTAGTTGTGACGATTACGGCTTTAGCTATATTTGGTGCCCGTGTGTATAAAGGAGGAGTCCTTATGTATGGGCAATCTACCTCTTTTAAAGATATTAAAAAGGCGCTGCAGCTAACGAAAAAAGAAACATAAAGAAGTGAGAGGCTGAGATAAAAGTAGTTTAGTTGAAGGAAGATCCGAACGAACAACCTAGATTCTTGAGGGAGAATCCAACTCGTTCGGATTTTTTTATTGCTATAGTGACCATAGTTTTCATATATGTGGCTGCTTCTAGCTGTGTATTGGAGAGCAAGACGAAGACCCCTGCGGGAAAAGCGGAATAGATGAGACCCCGCAGGAGCGGAAGGGACGATGAGGCTCAGCGCCCGCTCGCGGAAAGCGAAGTCTTGCACGGAAATCAACAGCGGTGTCTCAAGCAGTTCAGCTCTTTTATCCAATTTGTTCTTCTTTAGATTGCATTGATTTTGTTATGTCGCAATCTCATCTTTTATGAAAAAGCGTCTACCCGTGCATTCGGTGGCAAGCGATGGTAAAATGAAATGTAAAGAGCTGTAAATAAGCGGACGAAGCGATAAGAGCTTCGTTATCAAATACATAGAATGAAGTGGTAAGGAGGAAAAGATCATGACAAAAGGAATTGCTCAATACGAAGTAGGAGAGCAAGTTGATCTTTATTTTTTAATTAAATCCTCAACGAGAGGAATTGCAAGCAATGGAAAGCCATTTTTAACGGTAATCCTGCAAGATAAAACAGGTGATATTGAAGCCAAGCTGTGGGATGCTTCCCCAGATGACGAGGAAAATTATGCTGCTCAAAAGATTGTGCGAGCTGCTGGAGAAGTAATGAATTACCGCGGACGCAACCAGCTGAAAATACGCAACATTCGTCCTGCACAGCCCCAAGACGGAGTGCGCACATCTGACTTTTTAGAAGTGGCGCCTTTATCTCAAGAAGAAATGGTCGAACATATTACAAAGAGTATATTTGAAATGAAAAATTCGAATGTCCAGCGCATTACTCGCCATTTGTTTAAAAAATATCAAACGGAATTTCTAGAATATCCGGCAGCAACTAAAAATCACCATGAGTTTGTATCGGGACTTGCCTATCATGTGGTGTCTATGCTGAAGCTGGCTGAGTCATTTTCAACCCTTTATCCAAGCTTAAACCGCGACTTGCTGTACGCTGGAGTTATTCTTCATGACCTTGGCAAAGTATTTGAACTTTCAGGTCCTGTTTCGACGATATACACAGTCGAAGGGAACCTGCTTGGCCATATTTCGATTATGGTGAATGAAATTGGAAAAGCCGCAGAAGAATTAGCGATTGAAGGAGAAGAGGTTATGCTTCTTCAGCATCTTGTATTATCGCATCACGGTAAGGAAGAGTGGGGAAGTCCGAAAAAGCCGTTAATTAAAGAGGCTGAGATGCTTCATTTGATTGACAATGTAGACGCTAAAATGAATATGCTGGACCGAGCATTAACAAAAGTGAAGCCCGGTGAGTTTACAGAGCGTATTTTTGCACTTGATAATCGCTCATTTTATAAACCAACGATTGATTAAAAAGGTATAAGTCTTTCTTCCTTCGCATATAGTGGTTGTAAATAACTGTGATGGGGGATCAATATATGGTGACACTACCAATTT
Organism: Priestia sp. YIM B13486; assembly: GCF_042787865.1. NCBI lineage: Bacteria > Bacillati > Bacillota > Bacilli > Caryophanales > Bacillaceae > Priestia > Priestia sp. YIM B13486. The sequence continues at coordinate 102,531 of NZ_JBHZOZ010000012.1, forward strand.
GGATTTATTTAGTTGTAGCAGGCATTTTCTTTAGTGGATTTATGGCGATTCGTGCTGCACAACATGATAAGCAAGTGGATGATTCGTTTATTGAAAAAGAAGGACAAGTCTTCATCGAAAGAATGCAAGTGGAAAAAGAAAGACGCAACAGCGATTCCATCTGATTATATAAAAGAGCCTGTCACATGAGTGACAGGCTCTTAGCATTACTGCTGAGGAGTTTCTACGCCAGATTGACTATCTGTCGCACCTTCTTCGAAAATTGGTTTTACATCCTTATCTTTTGGTTTCACTTTTGCTTTATCAAGCTCTTTTTGAATCTTCTTGTTCGCTTCTGCTTGATCTACTTTTGAACGTTTGATTTGCTGCTCAAGTTCGGGTTTCTTTTTCTCAAACGATTCTACTTTCTTTTTATCGACTAGTTTAATGATATGGTAGCCGTACTCTGTTTTGATTGGTTTACTTACTTCACCTTTTTTCAGCTTGTAAGCCGCTTCTTCAAATTCTTTAACCATTTGGCCTTCACCGAAGTAGCCTAAATCGCCGCCGTTAGCTGCAGACTGCTGATCCGTTGAATATTCTTTTGCCAGACTAGCAAAGTCCTCGCCTTTTTTGATTTTCGCTTCTACTTCGTTTGCTGTCTTTTCGTCTTTTACTAAAATATGACTTGCGCGAATTTGAGGTTTTTGAGCTTTATATTCATCATAAGCTTTTTTCAGCTCTTTGTCCGATACCTTAATGCCTGCCGTAGCAGCTTTTTCACGGAGAATATCCACTTTTAGCATATCTTTGACTTCTTTTTCGCCTTTTTGCTTAATAACTGAATCCACCTGATCACCGTATTGTTCTCTTAGAATGTTCAGCTGCTGATCAAGCTCTTTATCCGTTACTTTATATTTTTTACTCAATACTTTTTCTTCGGTAACGCTTCGTACGAGTGTATTAAATTGGTCTTGTCCGATTGTATCTTTCATTTGCTTATACAAATCACCTTGAGTGATATTGCCTGCTTTTGTTTCTACAATTACTTTTGAAGAATCGTTTGCATTTGAAGCATCATTTCCCCCACTGCATGCTGATAAAGCAACGAGGCTGGCTGCCGTTGTTAGTGCAACTAAGCTTTTTTTCATACGTAAACACTCCTACTCATCATTTTTACTTATGTAGCTTGACTCAAGATTTACTATATCACATTTCCTGATGTTAGCAAATGAAGTTAAAACCACGTAAATTTACATTTATTTTCCACTAAGCATGAAGTGATTATACGCTTATGATGGCTTTTTTATAAAGCGTTTTCAAAATGGTGGACAAACTCACAGAGTAATTTCCAAACGAGAAGCAAGAGAAATAAATTATGGAGTTTGGGCTAAAAGCCTAGACGTTTTTTGAGCTGATGCATAAGATGCAGTATTAGTAAACAAAGGGGGTGCTCAAATGAGCGGAGGCGGATATGGAGGCGGTTTTGCACTATTAGTTGTACTGTTTATCTTATTAGTCATTGTTGGTTGTGCATGTTACCACTAGGAAACAGATGAATATAAAAGGAAAGGGGCGATAGATATGGGTTCTTACGGATGCGGATACGGCAGTGGATTTGCGCTATTAGTCGTATTATTCATCTTATTAGTTATCATCGGAGCTAGCTGTTTTTGCTAAGCCTATAAAAAAGCGGTGAGACATCTCACCGTTTTTTATGTAAATGATACTTCAATATAAGATGAAACTAATAAAATGGTAATTAATACATTAATCGTACGAAAAACTTTAGGCTGTTTTTCAGCTGGAATTTCTTTTTGAATACACAATGTATTTGTTAGTGCATTGATGTAGAATAAAATGAATAGTGCAAATACAATAAAGAATATGTACATAAAAATCCCCCTAACAAAATCAGTGTGACGAAGACAAAAAGTCTTATAGTCATTTATATAGTACAGCTTTGTATGAATTTACAAATATCTATATTAACATTACCAAAAAAGCGGTAAAATAGATAGTTATATATACAGTTGAGCAAAGAATTTCAAAAGGTATTTACACAGAAATGCGGTTTTTATTTTATAAAGGGTAGTTAAGAAGTTGAGAAATAGGTTTTAAACGAAATAGCAAAGTGAATGGATAAGAAATGAGTAACAATTACCCATTGTGCAAAAGGATTGTTAAAAAGGACAGAGGGATTTATATTAATATATGCAGTGAGTACATAATCAGTATATGAAAATCTTTATACGGTGCTACTTAAACAGGAAATGTGAATGACGCAGAAAGAATTATTTGGAAGAACATGAATGAATCATGTACAATATGGAGTAGAGGTATATGAACGTTGAAGGAGTAGGGGAAGCGGATGGAAACTTTAGAATCTCGAGTATCACGTTTAGAATATTACATAAAACTGTTATCTGGGACATCTGAACAAGAAGCTAAACCATTTATTGATTTAGTGGTAAGAAATCAGCTTACAAAGAAGGAAGTAGAGGAAATTTTAATTCTGTGTGAAGATACAAAAAACGAATATATTGAGCAAAAAGCGGAAGGTCTAACAGACTTTGTTCCGCTTCTTACACAATTTGTTGGCATGCTGAATTATAAATTAACTCCCAGAGAGACGGTCGAATCGCTTCGTTATCAACCTTCTTATCAAGATGTGATGAATGAATTTTTTGAAATTATTCAATGGATAAGGGACTAACCATTAAGAGTTTGAAATAGTCTCCTGGTGGTTCTCTTTGTCTTTCTTGACGAGCTTGCCATCTTCTTCAGTGAATTCTTCTTCGATATGATGGAAAGATCGCTCGAAGATATCCATAAAATCTTCACCGTAAATTTTGCGGATGACGGTCATCAGTTCCATAAATTCAGGGAATTTGCCGTACAAGTCGCGCAACGGAAGTGCGCCGCTGAACACTGAATTATTAGAAGGTTCGTAATGTTCCATTAAATCTAATAAAATGGCCTCGCCTTTATCTGTCAGCTGAATGTACGTATTTCGCTTGTCGCTTTCTTTTTTAGAAAACTCAAGTAAACCTCGTTCTTCTAGTTTTTTGGAGAAGTTAAATGCAGTAGAAACGTGCATAACTCCAAACTTGGCAATTTCGGAAATGGAAGCCCCGTTTAAATGATATGAAATCCATAAAATATGATGCTCGTTAATATTAAGGTCATAAGGCTTAATCCATTGCTGCCAATCCTTCTCTACGGTTTTCCAAAGGGCTTTACTTAATTGGGCAATGCGTTGGCTAAATAGAAGTGCTTCTTTCAAACTGTAATCTTGATCACTAGTCTTTTTCATCTTCTCCCACCTACTTAGTCTCTTTTTTTATTTATCTTCTATTATGCCAATAAAATAAAAAATTATAAAGATGTAAATTTACAAAATTTTAAAAAATTAAAAAAGAAGGCGTTTCAACCTTCTTTTTTGTCAATTTTTTCATTGGGATTTTTAGTTGTCTGTACATGTTCCTCAAGGTTTGACAAAGAATTTTGGATTTCTTTCAAATGATGCTGAAGGGATTCCTTATGAGGGACAATTTCTTCTTTAAACTGACCAAGGGTAGTAGAAAGGTCACTTGCGATATTTTTCACTATAGTATTTCCTTCTCTGGCGGTCATTTGTACTTGTTGAGAAACAGCTTTTATTTTTGTTGAGAGCTCTTGTTGTGAAGCGTTAACTCGGTCTTTTCGAGAGCTGACACGCTGTTTAAGTTCTCGTCCTGAATATGGAGTAACAAGAAGCGTTGTAATAGCGGCTACGGTGCTTCCGATTGCTGCTCCAGCTGCTAGTTTTTTCATTCTGCTCATTATTTATTTCCTCCTATGTAGTAAAGTAATTGCTAACACTTCCTTCTGACATAATCATAAAAAAATAGCATAGATTTATACAAAAGAAGGAGGTTATCAACATGGGGTAGCTTTATTCATTCTTTTGATAATTAGCCTGAGTTTTTTTCTGGCTGCCTTTAAATGGTTTAGCCTTACGACTAGAACGGCATCATATCCACCTAAACATGTGCTGAAACAAAAGTCTCTTACATGTGCGACAGTGGCTTTTGCGAGTTTTTTATTGGCGCTTATACTTTATTATGTAACCTAGGATGGAGAACTTAAACCTTTATTACATAGTAAGTCTTCATACCTATTGTATGAGCTGCAAATGAAATTTAAGTGAAAAGCATTCTGTACCATTTCTTTTTAAACAAAAAGTTAAGAGTCGAACTGTAGATTGTTTCTAAAAGATCAGCAACATACTATAAATGAACCGTTTTATCTAAAGGCCCGCCATGCTTTGGCGAGCCTGAGCTTTTGGTGTAAAAAAAGAGCCTGATTCTTAATTAAATCAGGCTCTTGACGTTACGATAATTTTGCTTTGATGCTTGTGCGTTTTAGAACGGATTGAACAATTGGATAAATAACGACCATAACGATTGTGTTCACTACTGTTGCAGGTAATACAACCGCAGCAACAAGCGCCATGACGCTGTTTCCGCCCGGTAAGCCGACGATTAGCGCGGCAGCAGACAAGAATACGGTTCCTGATACGAGTGTGCCAACAGCTGTTAAAGCAGCGGCAACGGGTGTTTTAATGCCTATTGCTTTTTTCACAAGCATAAATAATGCAAAGAAAACAAATGCTGTAATTGGTTTATCAATCAAGTTTGCAATTTGTCCGCCAGGAAAGCTTGTTGTTAAAGCAGAAATAACCGCTGTGGTTAAGCTAACCAATGCAACATTTTTTACGCTAGGAAACAACAGGATTGCTAAAAACATCATTGTTAACATCATATCTGGCTTCATTCCAAATAAAATAGGAGGTACCACCGTGTGGAGAACCGCTCCAATTCCGACTAATAACGCTAAAGAAACTAAAACCTTTGTATTCATTTCTCATCTCTCCTCTTCTAAGCTAAGCTCGAAATATACCAATAGTGCGTCTATGCCCATTGCATATATTTACATACTGATTATAACATATTTATGTGAAAAAAAGATCAGTTAATTCTGCCAATTATGCGTTTGCCTGTGCAAATTCATCCATAAAGACGGCAAGAGCTTCACACGCTTCAAGCGGTACAGCATTGTAAATAGAAGCGCGGCATCCGCCGATTGAACGGTGTCCAGCTAATCCTACGAAGCCTTTTTCTTTTGCTTGCTGTAAAAACGCAGCAGTTAAATCATCGGTTGGTAAAGTAAACGTTACGTTCATAATTGATCGGCTTTCCTCTGTAGCGTGAGGGGTATAGAAACCATTTGAACGTTCCATGCTTGTATAGAGTAACTTAGCTTTCTTATGATTTTGGGCTTCAATTGCTTTAACGCCACCTTGTTCTTTAATCCAATCTAAAACAAGTGAAAGCATGTAAATGCCAAACGTTGGAGGAGTGTTGTAAAGAGAGTTGCTCTTTACGTGTGTCTCATAATTCAGCATTGTTGGTAAACCTTCAGGAATACGTTTAAGCAATTCTTTCTTCAAAATGACAACCGTGACACCAGATGGTCCGAGGTTTTTCTGAGCACCAGCATAAATGAGTGAGAACTTAGATACATCAATTTGACGGCAAAGAATGTCGCTTGACATGTCGGCAATTAAGTCTACTCCTTCGATAGAAGGGTAGTCAGCCCATTGTGTACCAAAAATGGTATTGTTGGACGTGATATGCAAGTACCCAATCTCTTCTTTTGGAAGCTTTACGTCATCTAAAGCTGGAATAGAGCGGTAGTTCTCTTCTTTAGTAGAAGCAACAACTGCTGTTTTTCCAAGTTTCTTTGCTTCTTTTAATGCTTTTTCCGACCATGATCCGGTTAGTACATATGCACCGACTTGATCGGGAGCTAAAAAGTTCATTGGAATCATAGAGAATTGCAGGCTTGCTCCGCCCTGCAGGAATAAAATTTCATGTGTATCTGGAATGTTAAGCAATTCCGTGAGTGTTTCTTTAGCATGTGTTAATACATCTTCAAACTCTTTGCTGCGATGTGATAATTCCATCACAGACATACCTGTATTTTTAAAATTAACTAGCTCCTCTTGAGCAAGTTGTAAGACAGGTAGGGGAAGCGCAGACGGACCTGCATTAAAATTATAAGCTCTGTTTAACGTAATCACATTAATTCCTCCTCAAATTAGTTCGAACACTCATCATACAAAATGGCTAATGACTGATGTCAGAAAGAATATCATTATACTATCATGAAAACCATTGATTGTGGAGGTAACTTTTCAAAAATTTAAATTAATCTGTAAAGAGAAAATAATAGAAAAAAGATAAATAAAAAGTATACGCAAACATGTTTTGGCAAATATGTAAATGAAATGTTTATATGCTATACTGATGGAAGAAATAATGTGGAGGAACAGAATGAGAGTATTAAAATATGCCATATTAGGGCTCTTAGATCAGAAGGAGCTCAGCGGGTATGACATTACCAGACTTTTTAAAGAAGAGGTCGGTAATTTTTGGAGTGCTAAGCACAGCCAGATTTATCCCGAGTTAAAGCGATTAACAGAAGAGGGATTTATTCGCTATGAAACCGTGATTCAAGGCAAGAAATTAGAAAAAAAGATGTATTCGATAACGGAAGAAGGAAGAGCTGAGTTAAGCAAGTGGCTCACTACGATTGATCCTATTCCTGAAACAACTAAAGATGAATTTATGTTAAAAGCTTATTTTGCTTCATCCATGTCAATAGAAGAGTTAAAGCAACAAATAGATAACCAGCTATCAAGCAGGAAAGTGAAGCTAACTTTTTTAAAGAAACGAATGGATGACCTTTTGGAACAAGTTAATCATCACATTACCGTTTCGTCTCCTCAATTTGGTCATTATTTGGTGCTATCTCGCGCTCAAGACCGGGAGACAAGCTATATCAATTGGCTTGAACGTACGCTGAATTTAATTGAAAAAGAACAATAAGAAAAGGTGAGCGGATCATGACTTGGTGCATAAAATCATTTCAAGAGCTGACAAACGATGAGCTTTATGAAATTCTACAGGTTCGCACCGCTATTTTTGTTGTCGAACAGAAGTGTGCTTACTTAGAAGTAGATGGAAAAGACAAACTTGCTTATCACTTGTTCAAAAAAGAGAATGAGAAAATTATCGCATATCTTAGAGTTTTACCAAAAGGAATTAGCTACCAGGAAGCTTCTCTTGGGCGCATTATTGTAAAACAAGCACAGCGCGGTACGGGTCTCGGAAGAGAACTAGTAGCAAGAGGAATTGATTTTTTAGAGAATGAATTGCACGAGAAGACAATTAAAATTCAAGCTCAAAGCAGACTTCAAACATTTTATGAATCGTTTGGTTTTAGACCTGTTTCCGATATTTATTCAGATGAAGGGCTTCCCCACGTAGATATGTTAAAGACACCTTAGGAACTTCACCAATTGTGTGAAGTTTTTCTATTTCTGAAACGGGTAAGGTGAAAGAAAGATGTTAGGCTTTAGTATTGTGCAGATAGAATCGATATGACTACTACTAAATTAGTAATTTATGAATAAGATAGATAATGAATTTGTTTCTTTTTGCTTATTCTTTGATTTTAAGTAAGTGATATATTGAAGAAAGTAATAATATTGTATATAATGATTTTTGTAACAAAAATGTAACAATTACGTAATATTCTTAATGTTGGTTCAGAAAGAAATTTGTTGTACATATTGCTTGGAGGCATTTTTATGAGTGCAAAGGAAAAGAAAAATAGGTATATATATAGTTTGGATGGACTTCGAGCTTTCGCTGTTATGTCTGTCATTGCATATCACTTAGGATTTGGATGGGCATCTGGAGGATTTCTAGGAGTTGACGTTTTCTTCGTATTATCAGGGTATTTAATTACCTCGATTTTACTGGTGCAATCTTGGGAAAATCCTTTGAAAAATTTGAAGCATTTTTGGATTAGCCGAACGAGAAGACTTCTTCCAGCTGTGTATGTGATGGTAGTATTAACTGCAGCTTGGGTTATTTTATTTAACCGGCCATTGTTAACAACGCTACGAGGCGATGCATTATCGTCTATTTTTTATATGAGTAACTGGTGGTTTATTTTTCATAAAGTTTCATATTTTGATAGTTTTGGGTCACCGTCACCATTAAAGAACTTATGGTCACTGGCTATTGAAGAGCAGTTTTATATTGTGTGGCCACTTGTTTTATTGTTGGGTTTAAAATTTATCAAAAAGAGAGGAATTCTTTCTCTATTCATTTTAGCTGGAGTAATGGCCTCAGCTATTCTAATGTCTTTTTTATATGAGCCAGGAGGAGATCCTAGCCGCATTTATTATGGAACCGACACTCGGCTGTTTGCCCTTTTAATCGGCTGTTTACTTGCATTTGCCTGGCCGATGTATCGTTTATCATCAAAAAATCTTCCAGCCGTAGGCAAGCAAGTATTAAACGCGGTAAGTATGGTGAGTTTCTTTGTATTTATTCTCTGCGTATGGAGCGTTGATGAGTATACTCATGCATCTTTTCTTTATCAAGGTGGAATGCTGCTGATTTGTTTAAACGCTGCTGTACTGGTTGCAACGATTAGTCATCCTAGTAGTTTTTTAGGAAAAGCTCTGTCGTTTAAGCCGCTTCGCTGGCTTGGTACTAGATCATACGGCATCTATTTGTGGCATTATCCGGTTATTGTTCTTACAACACCTGTATCCGAGATTGGCCGCCCGGTCTATTGGCATGCGCTGCTACAAGTAGGCCTTACATTTATCATTGCTGAACTTTCTTACCGTTACATCGAAGTGCCTATCCGCACACGCGGCTTTCGCTATTATTTCCGGCACTACCATCCGAGAGAGCTTTTTAAATGGCGTAATCTCTCTCGTTCGAGACAAGCGGTTTTGGGCAGTCTCATTTTCTTTTTGGCGCTGTTTACAGCGGATATGACAAGCTTTGCTATTAGTACGCAGCAAAAGGATGAAACGACAGCGAAAGAGACAGAGGTTAAAATTCAAACGAATCATAAAGAAAATGCTTCAACTTCTGTCAAAGACAAGAACAAAGCGGATGATAAAAAAGCAGAGAACGCGGAAAAGAGTTCCGGGGAAGAAAAATCTGATGCCAAAGAAAAACAGCAGCCGAATTCTTACAGAGATGTTCTTGCGATTGGAGACTCGGTCATGCTGGATATTGCTCCTAATCTTAAAGAGATGCCGCTTAGTATTACGATTGACGGAAAAGTAGGAAGGCAGCTCAATGAAGCACTGCAGCTAACTCCTAGCTATCAAGCATTTAATAATCCGAACAGCGCAGTGATTATTGAGTTAGGAACAAACGGCTATTTTACAAATGAAGAACTTGAACAACTGTTAAAAGCTTTTTCACACGCGGATGTTTACTTAGTGAATACGCGCGTTCCTCGTTCGTGGGAAAGCACCGTGAACAAGAACTTGAAAGCTGCTTCTGAAAAGTTTGATCACGTCACGCTCGTAGATTGGTACTCAGAGGCTTCTAAGCACCCTGAATACTTTACATCAGATGGTGTCCACTTGGTACCTGAAGGATCAAGAGCATTAACAAAATTGATTGAAGAACGTATGAATTTAGAAGTTAAGGCGGAAAGTCGTTCATAATAAGTGAAAAGCTGTACGATGTTTTGTATCACAAACTGATTAAACATGTGTTAAATGAATAGATAAAACAAAAAAAGCTTACATGTGTAAGCTTTTTTTGTTTCAAGAAAGGCGAGAAGAAATATTGCCAGCGATTTCTTGAAGTTTTTCAGGCGTGTATTCGCTTATATGCTCTTTCCATACAGCACCGAATCCATCGCCTTCCCCATAGCGAGGAATAATGTGCATATGATAATGAAACACGGATTGACCAGCTTTTTCACCATTATTATTTAAGATGTTTAAGCCGATTGGGCTGTATGTTTCTTTAATTGCATTTGCGATTTGAGGAACCACTTCAAACAAATTGCGCGCAATTTCCGGCGTTAGTTCGTGAATGTCTTTTTTATGTACTTTTGGAATCACCAGCGTATGCCCTTTTGTTACTTGACTAATGTCTAAAAAAGCTAATACATGTTCATTTTCAAATACTTTTGCACCTGGGATTTCACCGCGAATAATTTTGCAAAAAATACAGTTTTCATCATGTGTGCTCATTATATTCACCTTCCGTTACCAATATAAATGTATGGGTATACATGTACGTTTATTTTACCACAAAGTAGGAATGCAATCAGCAGACAAGAAATAGCTGCTGGCATTTTATACACAAAAACGGGATGCAAACGATTATGCATCCCGTCATGTGAAGAAGGAAAAAATAGCTTTTAATGCAGCATATGATCTTTAAGGAACACCTCATTTACGTAATTGCATTGCCTAATGAAACAGTAACTTGAAAAAGTATATTCTCTTTAACAAACACCTCATTTAAGCATTGAGCTAAAAAAATATACAATGTGAACGAAATCGTTCTTGGTCTTTGACAAACACCTCATCTACACAGTAATAAATGAACATTATTGTCTACCCATTATATATATTCTTACTACGTTCATGACTACCATCCCCTTATGAATCAAACATACATCGATTTACAATAAGGTTTTCTGAAATATGCCTGCTGTAGACACCTCATCCCAAATGTAAGAAGCTTTGTAATGATTAGTTGTAATCAATAACTTGTTTTCCTTCTTCCCTATATAGAATGTCCCGATATTTCGATTATATTCTGGGAAAATTAACCGAAAAAAATTGAAAACAATGTGAGGAAGAAAAAGATTTGGTACAATAGAGCAAATAGCGCTTGCGCTTGGAGACAAAAAGAACAAATAAAAGGAGATCGTGATGGGTTCTTTATTGCAAATTAACAATATTACAGGGGGATATACAAAAACTCCCGTCTTAAAAGATGTATCGTTTGATGTAAATGCAGGTGAATTAGTCGGGTTAATCGGGTTAAACGGGGCCGGCAAAAGTACAACGATTAAACATATCATTGGATTAATGGAAGCAAAAAAAGGAAGTGTATCCATTAATAATAAAACCTTTCAACAAGATCCAACAGGTTATCGAAGTCAGTTTACGTTTATTCCAGAAACTCCTGTGTTATACGATGAATTAACATTAAAAGAACATTTAGACCTTACAGCTATGGCTTATGGACTTGAGGCTCAAACATATGAAGCCCGTCTGCAGCCGCTTTTAAAAGAGTTTCGTTTAGACCGGAAGTTAAAATGGTTCCCTGCGCATTTTTCAAAAGGAATGAAGCAGAAGGTTATGATTATGTGCGCTTTTTTGGTTCAGCCGTCTCTTTATATTATTGATGAACCTTTTTTAGGTTTAGATCCGCTGGGTATTCAATCTTTACTTGATTTGATGACGGATATGAAAAAGCAAGGTGCAGGCATCTTAATGTCCACACACATTTTGGCGACCGCGGAACGCTACTGCGATAAATTTGTTATTTTACATAACGGAGAAGTAAGAGCGCAAGGAACGCTTAAAGACCTTCAAGAAGAATTTCAAATGCGCAATGCTACTCTTGATGAAATTTATATTGAATTAACAAAGGAAGAAGGCTATGAGTAAGATTGATGCATTATGGAAGCAACGGTTTCAGCAGTATTTAGTGGATATAAGAAGATATACAAAATATATCTTAAATGACCACATTAAATTAGTGTTAATTTTTGCAATTGGCGGTTTGGCCTACTATTATCAACAGTGGTTAAGTACATTAACACCTGCGTTTCCTTCGGCTGTATTGATTGCGATACTTATGGGATTGATTTTAACCATGGGTCAAATTCAAACGTTTTTAAAACGACCTGATTTAGTCTTTTTACTTCCTTTGGAGACGAAGCTTCAGCCTTATTTTAAAAAATCTTTTTGGTTTACCTTTACGATTCAGCTTTATATTTTATTATTTGCAACTGGTGCAGCAGCACCTCTTCAAGTAAAGGTAATGCATGATTCTTACTCAAACGTTTTTGTGTTTTTTCTGCTATTACTCATCTTGAAAGTTGTAAACTTAGGCATGTCTTGGTGGGCTGTATGGTTTGAAGAAAAGTGGGCGAAGTGGACAGATTATATCGTCAGGTTTTTCTTGAACGCAGTTTTTACGTACTTCTTATTTTCCCATGCATACGCATTCTTTACAGGAATCGTAGCGGTGATTATGATTGCGCTAGCCATTTATTATCGCTCGCTTACAAAAAGAAAGCCGATCAAATGGGAAAAGCTAATTGACTTAGAAGAAAAGCGCATGGGCTATTTTTATCGATTAGCTAATTTATTTACGGACGTTCCTCAGGTAAAAGAGCGAATCAAACGCCGTAGATATTTAGATTGGCTAGTAGCACGTATTCCATTTCGTCAAAGTGCCACTTACCATTACTTATACACCAGAACATTTTTGCGATCAGGAGATTATTTAAGTTTGCTCGTTCGCTTAACTGTCATTGGCGGATTTTTAATTGTAGCTGCGCCGTTTCAATACGGCAATATAGTGGTTGTTTTATTTGTTGTATACATGACGGGTTTTCAATTACTCCCGCTTTGGAAGCAGCACAAACAGATTTTATGGCTTTCTCTTTATCCGGTTGAAGCTAAAGAACGGAAAAAGGCATTTTTGGACGTATGGAAAAAAGCGCTGTATGTACAAATTCTTGTGCTCGCCATAGCGGTGGCTTTTTCTAATATAGTTGCTGCACTGCTTTCCGTGGCAGCAGGTGCTATATTTATTCACTTATTTGTACATGCATATGTAAATAAAAAATTAACGTAAAAAAAAAGCTCCGAAAGGAGCTTTTTTACGTTTTTAGACTACTTTGGAGACGAAGATAATATACGGAAGCGATAGACGTTCATTGCTACTTTTGTGAGATGGTCAAGAAGCTGATAATTAGCATATGCACCTATAACAGCGCCAATTCCCGGCATAAGCTGAAACATTTTCACAACATCAATGTAATCACGGTATTCTTGTTGAAAAGCTTTCCAATCAAGCTCAAGAAGTTCCTCTTTCTTTTCTTCCCAGTTTTCTACTACTTCGAGCAGCTTCGTTCTATGGTCGTCGCTGCAAAAGGCAAGTTGAAAAATATACAGCATATAAATGCGTTCTTCTTTTTCTTTTACATCAAAACCATACGTAGCGGCAATGTCAAATAAGCACTTCATTTTTATGGAAAGAAGAAGCGGGAAATCTGCTGCACCTAAAAGGATACCGCCTGCACCAGTACCAGCTCCTTCTACAGCAGCTGTTTTTTTGTACTTAGGTATGAGTTCCAAAATTCTGTTCTCTTTTTCTTCAAATGAAAGACCGCTGACATCTCTTTTTTTAGTGATGAAATCGGATCCAACAAGCGTGGTTTCAACCATTTTTTTTATGCTTTCAGTCATAATCTTATGGACTTTAGCAGGGATTTTTTCATTTATTTTAAGCTGTAAAGATTTTGCGGTCCGTTGAAATTTAGAAGGTCGTTTCAATATGCTGAATTTCCAATGTTCAGCTTCTTGTAACACTTTTTCTTCATACGTATTCAAAAAAATCACCTCATTTCAGTCGATATAAATACTACGTTTTAAGTGAGGAAAAGGTTCCTGAAATAAAACAACAAGCACTCGTCTGCTTATCTGTACGAATGCTTGCTGAATGATTAATTCGCTTTTATTACGTTTTTAGAAGGAGCTTGTTCTCTTAAATACTCAACAGCAGCCGTACCAAGCGTTTTAGCTGCGATAAGCATTGCTTTTTCGTTAAAATCAAATTTAGGATGATGATGAGGATAAGGAGCATCTACACCTTCTGGCTGAGCTCCTGTAAAAAAGAACGTTCCTTTAATATGCTGCAAATAATAAGAGAAATCTTCCCCAGTCATGTGAGGCTCCGTTTCTTCGACTGTATGAACTTCATCGATTTGAGAAGCAGCAGAAGCAAGAAAGGCCGTTTCTTCCGGGTGGTTGACGACGGAAGGATAGCCGCGCGTATAACTCAGTTCATAAGAAGCGTCAGCTGTTAAGCATGTACCTTGGACAATTCGTTCGATTTCTTTTTCTACGTCATTTCGTACATCTTCATTAAATGTTCTTACCGTTCCAATTAGTCGAGCAGAATCAGCAATAATATTAAATGCATTTTCTGCTACAAAAGAACCTATGCTCACAACCGCTGAATCAATTGGGTTTACACGTCTGCTTACAATTTGCTGTAAATTAACAACAAGCTGAGAGGCGATGACGATTGAATCTTTTGTTTTGTGAGGCTGTGCACCGTGGCCGCCTGCTCCTTTGATCGTAATTTCAAAGCGATCAGCAGCAGCCATAATAGGGCCCGTTCGATATTGAACGACACCAGTTGGAGTTAATGACCATAAATGCGTTCCGAATATCGCGTCTACACCGTCTAAGCATCCGTCTTCAATCATGGACTTGGCGCCTCCGGGTGCGTACTCTTCGGCGTGCTGATGAATGAAGATGATTTTACCAGGGAGAGAATCCCTTATTTCAAAAAGCGCTTTAGCAAGGACTAAAAGAGTAGCTGTATGACCATCGTGACCACACGCATGCATTACACCGGGAACAGTTGATTGATATGGTACATCTTTTTCATCTTGAATAGGCAGGGCATCAAAGTCGGCTCTCAAAGCTACAGTAGGACCAGGGTTTCCTCCTTGAATGCTTGCTACAATGCCGTTTCCTCCTACATTTGCTCGGTAAGAAATACCGATTTTGTCATAAAAAGATCGAATGTAGGCAGCGGTTTGAAATTCTTTAAAAGACGGTTCTGGATACTGATGCAGATATCGGCGGACTTGAACCATTTCATCAAATTTTTCTTCAAGTAAAGTATGTAGCTTGGAATTCACGTGACCATATCCTTTCTGTATAGGTTGAATAAAGTTTTGAATTTTTTGACATTTTAATCATTATATCATTATCTATTAAAAAGAAAAGAATGTAAGCGTTGTTATTGAAAAAAGTAATTGAATCATGAAATATTTTATATACATAATAGATACATAAGATGAGGAATAGGGATAAAGAATGAGTTTTTTGCCAATTTTCTCATGAGATAATAGGAGGTAACGATATGGTAGATTCACAAACTGTATCCCTGTACAAAAAATTGATGTGGGTGTTTGGGGGGGCAGGTCTCGTTTTTTTAGGAGTGTTGTTTGTTGTGTCGACAGATTCTTTTCAAGGAGACCACTGGCTTGTTTCAGCTATAGATGACAGTACTGTTCTTCAGTCAGCGTCATCTGTTTTTCATGGCTTGTCTTTTTTAGCTTCAAAAGTGATGATTATGGTTCTTTTAGCTGTACTTCTCGTTTTTTTATTTTTTAAAAAGGACTATATCGGTATGATATCGGCATTTTTATTTATTTTAAGCGGTGATATTATTAATAAAGCAGTTAAGGATGCGGTAGAACGAGGGCGTCCTCTTGAAGGCATCGAAGGCTACAGTTTTCCAAGCGGCCATGCGATGATGGGAATTCTTATTTATGGTCTGATTATCTTTTTTCTCACAAAGCATATGAACAGTCAAAAGGTAGCCAAGCGGTATCAGCTTGCAATTACTTTAATTGTTTTATTAATAGGTGTGAGCCGTATTCTATTAAGAGAACATTTTTTAACAGATGTCTTAGCTGGCTACAGCTTAGGGCTTATGTGGCTTATTGTAGGCATTTTCTTCTATACGCTTGTTTATGCGTATGTAAAGCCTTCAGCGGAAAAAGAGTTTCCAAAAGGCATGTAAAAAATATATACATATGGCCCCCTTCATAAAAAGAAGGGGGCTTTTGTTTAAACTAAGAACATCGCGACAATTGTTGTAACGACTAATCCAATCGCTACAGGTTTTAAATTACGTCTGGCGAGTTCAAACGGACTGACTCCGCAAATCGCAGCAGCTGGAATCAATGCCCATGGAATCAATGTGCCTCCCCCAACCCAAATCGCAGCAATTTGCCCTAAAGCAGTTAGGGTGGCAGCGCCCGATCCTAAAGCAGATGCAAATAAATGAGAGACAGAGCCTACAAGTGAAATGCCTGAAAAGCCTGAACCGTCTAATCCGGTAATAGCTCCTAGAGCAGTTATCGTTACAGTGGCGACCTGTGCGGTTAACGGCACAGTGGAAGCAAGCGCAACGCCTAGGTCATTTACAAGTCCATGTGATCCTTTCGGAAGAAAGTCACCGATGATTGTTGTGAATCCAGCATCTCCTAAATAGAAAAAAGCTGCAATGGGAATAACGGGACCGAATACTTTAAAACCAAACTGCAAGCCTTCAATCAAGTAGGAAGTTGTTTGTTCGAGACCTTTTCCTTTGTGAGCAATAAGTGAAACCACCACTAAAATAAATAAGGCTGTGCCACCAACGAGAGCAGTTGCATCTCCTCCCTGTAAATGAAGGGCGAACATTGCCCATACGTCTATAGCAAAGAAAAGGGGAACTATAATGGCTAAAGCCCGGCGTACTGAAGAAGAAAGAGGTGTGGATTGGACAGAAGAACTGCTTGTTAACATTGTCGGTTGAGCGTGAATTCTATTGTGCTTCATATCTTGTTTTAAAAAGTAAAAAGCAGAGAGTGTCGTAACAACTCCCATCACAATGACCAGAGGGACACTTGCTTGAACCACCTCGTGAACTGGAAGACCTGCTGCGTCAGCAGTTATCTTAGGAGCAGCTTGAATAACAAAGTCTCCTGAAAGCGCAACGCCGTGGCCGAACAAATTCATCGCTACGGCTACGCCTATAGCTGGAAGCCCTACGCGGATGGCCACTGGTAAAAGCACGGCTCCAAGTAAAGCAACGGCTGGAGAAGGCCAGAAAAAATAGGAGATGGTCATCATAACTAATCCAATAACCCAATAGGCAAGAGCAGGCGTTTTAATGAGGCGAGCAAAAGGTGAAATCATCGATTCATTTATTCCTGTAGCCATTAAGACTTTACTCATGGATACAATAATTGAAATAATTAAAATGGTAGGAAGCAGTTCTGTAATGGCATAAATGAAGCTGGAAAAAACAGCGCTGACGGAGTGGCTTAACGAAGAGGTAGCCGTTAAGGAAAGTAAAAAAATCCCGAGTATACAAAGGATACTCGTATCTCGCCGCATAATCATAAAGCCGATAATGAAGGCGATAAAAAGGACATACATCCAATGAAGAGCTCCAAGCTCTATGCCCATAAAAATTCCTCCCAATAGGTGATATAGTATACAATATGACGTTTGTGCCTATTGTGATACTCGCCTACTAGGAGGATGTTTACTTATTTAACTACGTGGTATGAGGTCACATAAGAAGGGCGAGAGAAAATCGATGGCTGCTGATCCACGCCTTCTGACGTACCGCGTTTTTTGTGTGCTTCATTATAGGCTTTTGAAGACTGCCAATCGCTAAATGAACTTTCATCTTTCCATCCTGTAAAGATAATGTATGTGTCATTTTGCAGTGGACGAAGCACACGAATAGCTGAGAAGCCTGCTTCATTTTCAATTAAACGAGCTCGTTGGCTAAATCGCTGTTCAAACAAAGGACGGCCTTCATCTGTAACTGAAATATTATTTAGTACAGCAAATCCGCTATCTGCAAGATCTCCAGAAGCATCTAATACCTCATAAGCATGTCCTTCTTTAAAAATTGTATCTCCATCTGTTTCGTGAACTAGTGCAAATTGATCGTCATCTTTGTGAAGCAGTAGCAAACGTTCACTCGGATGTTCGTCGATCAACTTCTGAAGGTAAGGGCCTGTTCCGTAAGTAATAAAGATCTTCATGGATTATACTTCCTTTCTAATTGGGAATTGCATACAATTTACAATTGTAAATCATACTAAAATTATAAAATTTTACACACAAAAATTCAAAAATTGTGAACTTCTAATGAAGATGGTAAAGTAAAACATTGATGAAGTTGTTTTCCATATTATCAAAAGTTTAGCGAAAGAAAAGGGGTGGCACGATGTACAAAAAAGGCTTATACGCAATTGCTGCCTTAGTTGGAATTTTTCTATTAGGATTGATTGGATATATTATCATCTTGTTTCTTGGAAACTATGTAATTGATGAGAAAAAGATCGTCATGGACTCGGCTACGAGGTTAGTGGACGAAAATGGAGACGAATTAACAAAGCTCTATGTGAAAAATCGGGACTTGGTTTCAATTGATAAGATTCCAAAGCATGTGCAACAAGCATTTATTTCAATTGAAGACGTTCGTTTTTATGAACACCACGGAATCGATTTTAAATCTATTGGTCGAGCATTATACCGAGATATATTGGCTGGAGGAAGTGTTGAAGGAGGAAGTACTTTAACACAGCAGTTGGCTAAAAATGTGTTTTTATCTAATGATAAAACGCTGCTTAGAAAAACAAAAGAAGTAGTGGTGGCCATTAACTTGGAGCAGCGTTACAGTAAGCAAAAACTGCTTGAAATGTATTTGAACCAAATATACTTTGGACACGGAGCCTATGGAATCCAAGCTGCATCCAAGCTTTACTTCAATAAAGATGTCTCCGAATTAACGGTAGAAGAAGGTGCACTGCTCGCTGCACTGCCAAAAGCACCGAATTCTTATTCTCCTATTTTACATCCGGAAAAAAGTATAGAACGTAGAAATGTTGTGTTAAATGCCATGCAAAAAGCAGGTTATTTATCAGCTGAAAAAAATGTCCGTTTGCAAGGAAGAACGCTGGGGTTGAACGTAAAGGAACAGGCTAAAAACCCAGCGTATCTAACCTATATCGATATGGTTATTCAAGAAGCAGAGAAGAAATACAGTATTTCGAGCAATGAGCTTCTGCGCGGCGGTTATACGGTCAAAGTACCTATGAGTACAAAAGTACAAGAAGCCGCCTACGAGCTGATGAAAGAAAATCGTTATTTTCCAGGTACAGATAAAAGTGCCCAAGGTGCTTTTGTATTAGTCGATAACAAAAGCGGAGGAGTTTTATCTGTTATGGGAGGACGAGATTATGTACAAAAGTCGCTCAATCGCGTAAATGTCAAAAGACAGCCAGGTTCTACGATGAAACCTATTGCGGTATATGGCCCTGCGTTAGAAGAAGGTCAATTCAAGCCTTATTCCTTGCTGCAAGACAAGCTTAGAAGCTACGGGGGATACACACCTAAAAATGTAGACGGTCAATATGCTAAAAAGGTAACGATGTACGATGCCCTAAAAGATTCTAAAAACGCAGCTGCCGTCTGGACATTGAATCAGCTAGGAGTTGAAACAAGTAAGCAGTATCTCACAAAGCTAGGAATTCCTTTAGAAGATAAAGGGCTTGCGATTGCTCTTGGAGGATTAAAGGAAGGAATTACACCGCTTCAATTAGCAGGAGCGTACCGTGCATTTGCTGAAAACGGAGAAAACATCCAACCGTACTTTATTCAAGAAATAAAAGATCAAGACGGAAAAGTGATTGCAAAAGCTGTTCCCGACACTCACAAAGCATTTTCAAAACAGACAGCGTGGTATATGACAAAAATGCTTCAAGGAGTTGTTAAAGAAGGAACGGCAAAAAATGGAGATTTTAAAGGAGAGTTAGCAGGAAAAACAGGGTCTACTTCGTATACGAATGTTAAAGGAGCTACAAGGGATGCTTGGTTCGTTGGGTATACGCCGGATGTTGTAGGAAGCGTGTGGATGGGATATGATTCTACAAATGACCAGCATTATTTAACAAAAGGAAGTTCTTATCCGACGCTATTATTTAAAGACATTCTCACAAGAGCTGGTTACGACGAAGCTGCATTTCAAAAGCCAGCAGGCGTTAAAGATTTGCCAAAACCAATACGCTTAGAGGAAGTTAAAGACTTAAAACAAGAATTAACATTCCATCCATTTGGTTTGCTAACGGTAAATTTATCGTGGACACCTTCACCTGATAAAAGAGCTGTTTATTATGTTTATGAGAAAAAAGGAGATAAAGCCGAAGTAATTGGCAAAGTGAAGGGAAAAGGAGCATTTGAAAAAGAGCGTGTGAATCTGCTCGACAGTCCTACTTATTATGTAGTTCCTTACAATTCCCAAACAAAACAAAAAGGAAAAAAATCCAACGAAGTAACACCTGCTCTTTTTCAATAAAAAAAGGAAGAGTAGGGCGAATTTTTGACATTTTTAGCAGGTGGCTATACAAGTCGTAAAGAAATGGGTATAGTGACAAGTAGAGAATATAACGTGAAACTTTAATCAGTAGAGGAACCGGTATGTTCCTTTGCTGATTATTGTCTGTCTAATCGAAGAAAATACGGATGGAAGACAATCGAGAAAGGTGGAAATTATGAGTCAAGGAACGTTTAACGATACTTTTTTAAAAGCCTGTAGAGGGGAAAAAACGGATCATGTTCCGGTTTGGTATATGCGCCAAGCAGGGCGTTCACAGCCGGAATACCGAAAGCTAAAAGAGAAGTACTCTTTATTTGAAATCACTCATCAGCCAGAGCTTGGAGCATACGTAACACGTCTGCCCGTTGAACAGTACGGAGTGGATGCAGCTATTTTATATAAAGATATAATGTCACCGCTTCCTTCAATTGGAGTGGATGTTGAAATCAAGTCAGGAATTGGTCCTGTAATTTCTAATCCAATTCAATCTTTAAGCGATGTAGAAAAACTAGGAGAAATTACGCCGGAAGAAGATGTTCCGTATGTATTAGATACGATTAAGCTGTTAACAACAGAACAGTTAAACGTACCTCTAATTGGCTTTGCAGGTGCTCCTTTTACAGTGGCAAGCTATATGATTGAAGGAGGACCTTCAAAAAATTACAATAAAACAAAAGCATTTATGTATACCGAACCTAAAGCATGGTTTGCACTAATGGATAAGTTAGCAGATATGACGATTACATATGTAAAAGCGCAAATTGACGCTGGGGCAAAAGCCATTCAAATCTTTGATTCATGGGTAGGTGCTTTAAATGTAGCGGATTATCGTTACTTTATAAAACCTGTTATGGAGCGAATTTTCACCTCTTTACGTGAAAAAAATGTACCGCTCATTATGTTTGGAGTAGGGGCAAGTCATTTGGCAAAAGAATGGCATGATCTGCCGCTGGATGTAGTGGGATTAGATTGGAGAACACAGCTGGATGAAGCACGTGCATTAGGCTTAACAAAAACATTGCAAGGAAACTTAGATCCTGCTATTTTGTTAGCTCCATGGGAAGTTATTGAAGAACGTGTAACAGAAATATTAGATAAAGGGATGGCCAGTCCTGGTTACATCTTTAACTTGGGGCACGGCGTTTTTCCACAGGTTCAGCCGGAAACGTTAAAGCGTTTAACAACCTTTATTCATGAATATTCTGCAAATAGACAATAAATTGTCAAATAATTTGGAGCGCTAAACTTTGAATTTTTCTTTTTATTCATGGCAAAATGAAGACAAGTATTGAATCTAATAAAGAGGTGTCGAACACATGAGTAAAAAAGTAATGGGATTACTTGTAATGGCATATGGAACGCCATATAAAGAAGAAGATATTGAACGTTACTATACACATATCCGCCGCGGACGTAAACCTTCATCAGAAGCCTTAGAAGATTTACAAAACCGCTACGAAGCAATCGGGGGCATTTCACCTCTTGCCAAAATTACGCAACAGCAAATGGAAAGTCTGGAAAAGCGCTTGAATGAAGTGCAGGATGAAATTGAATTTAAAGCGTATCTTGGCTTAAAGCATATTGAACCGTTTGTTGAAGATGCAGTAGAAGCCATGCATAAAGACGGAATTAAAGAAGCGGTCAGCATTGTGCTTGCACCTCACTTTTCAACGTTTAGCGTAAAATCCTATAATGGGCGCGCCAAAGAAACGGCTGAAAAATTAGGAGGACCAATCATTCATTCAGTAGAAAGCTGGTACAGTGAGCCAAAGTTCATTCAGTACTGGGCTACACGTGTTAAACAAACGTTTGATTTAATGGACGAAGAGAAACGCCAAAAAACCGTGTTGATTGTATCTGCACATAGCTTGCCGGAAAAAATTATTGCAGCAGGAGATCCATATCCAAATCAGCTTCAAGAAACAGCGGATTTAATTGCACAAGCAGCTGGTATTGAACATTACGAAATTGGCTGGCAAAGTGCTGGAAATACGCCTGAACCATGGATAGGTCCGGATGTTCAAGATTTAACAAGAGAATTGCATGAAGAAAAAGGCTATACATCGTTCGTGTATACTCCGGTTGGATTTATCGCAGACCACTTAGAAGTACTTTATGATAACGACTATGAATGCAAAGTTGTGACAGATGAAATTGGGGCTGATTATTACCGCCCTGAAATGCCAAATGCACAGCCTGAATTTATCGATGGGTTAGCTACAGTTGTTTTAAAACAGATTGCCCGTTAAGTCAATATAGATTCTTTGTACGTTGAACAGGGATGAAAAGTAACTTATAATCAATATAGAGAAAAGTAAGAAGCGAGCTATGGATTTCCATAATCGCTTCTCTTTATATTGAATTTTACAGAAAAGGCGATGATAACATGACGGATAGACGAAAAAAGGTTGTCATCATCGGTGGAGGAATAACAGGTCTTTCAGCTGCCTATTATTTGCAAAAAAAAATAAAGGATCATCAGCTGCCAATTGATCTTCAACTAATAGAAGCGACGCATCGGCTTGGTGGAAAAATTCAAACGGTCAAACGAGACGGGTATTTATTTGAAAAAGGTCCTGATTCATTTTTAGCGCGTAAGCTAGCTGCTACAAAACTGGCAAAAGAAGTAGGGTTAGGCAGGGAGTTAGTCGGAAATGAAAAAGGAAAATCCTATATTCTAGTAAAAGATACACCGCATGCGCTGCCTGATGGTGCTGTAATGGGGATACCAACCAAGTTATCTCCTTTTATCACAACAGGGTTATTTTCACCTGTTGGCAAGCTGCGCGCAGCAGCTGATTTTTTTATACCGAAGACAAAAAATCAGGATGACCGTTCGCTAGGCGTATTTTTTAGAAGACGGTTTGGTGATGAAGTTGTTGAAAATTTAATTGAGCCTCTATTATCAGGAATTTACGCAGGAGACGTTGATCGCTTGAGTTTACGATCAACATTTCCACAGTTTCTGCATGCTGAACATAAGTACAGAAGCTTAATTGTTGGAATGAAAAAGCTAAAAGAAATTCACCCACAGCACGGTGATGATTCGGAGTTCAAAAAAAATAGTGTTTTTTTAACATTAAAAGAAGGTCTTCAATCGCTAGTAGATGGGGTAGAAAAAGCAATAGATCCTGATATTATTACAAAAGGAATAAAAGTAGAGAAAATTTATAAAGAAGATACCGCATATGAATTGTCGTTAAATAGCGGGAAAGTCATAAAAGCAGACAGCGTTATTGTAACTTCTCCTCATGCAGCTGCTCAGTCTATGCTTTCAGAATATAAAATATTCGAACCGTTGAAGCATATGCCTTCCACTTCAGTAGCTACTGTTGTGATAGCCTTTGCACAAGAAGCGCTGCAAGACAATCTAGATGCAATGAACATCGCCGTTTCAAGAAATAGCGATTACACGATTACGGCGTGCACATGGCTAAATAAAAAGTGGCCGCATGCGGTTCCGGAAGGAAAAGTGCTGCTGAGATGTTTAGTTGGACGAACCGGGGATGAAGCTGTGGTGGATCAGCCTGACGATGAAATTTTCAAAATTGTCCTGGAGGATTTGAAGAAGCTCATTACAATTTCTGCTGAGCCTGAATTTTACGCGGTAACGAGATGGAAGCAGTCAATGCCTCAGTATACGGTCGGACATCACGATATGCTAGATACGATGAACGAACAGCTTGAAAAAGAGCTGGCCGGTCTTTATGTAGCGGGAAGCTCATACGAAGGTCTGGGTATACCAGAATGTGTAGAGCAAGGAGAAGATGTGGCTAAAAAAGCGGTTAAATATGTGCAGCAACTGTAGAAGTGGAGCGGTGAATCAATGCTCCGCTTTTTTGTCTACTACCTGTAGAGAAAGGTTATACTAAGAGAAGAGATTGTGGTTGAAAAGCAAAAGAAACTTATGCTATAGTAAAACCGTACTTGTTGACTGAAATATTCATTTGGTCAGAAAGAAGGGGATAACGTGGCGATAGACCGAAAGCAATCAGTTGTTGATGCAGCGTCAAAATCATTTGCGCTGTTTGGATATAAAGCAACGACTATGGAGCAAGTGGCGAAGCTTGCAAATGTCGGAAAAGGAACGATTTATACTTTTTTTAAAAACAAAGAAGAGTTATTCGATGAAATTGTGACACGAATGATTCGAGAAATGACAGATGCAGCTGAAACTGTCATTGATAGCAACCGTCCTTTTTTTGAAAATGCCCAAGCAGCCATTTTTCGAATCTTAGAATTCCGGACTGAGCATCAGCTCATGCTGAAGCTGGTACAGGAACAGCAGTTAGGCACTACAGCAGTGCAAGAAGTGCTGGTACGAGTAGAAGAAGAGATTTTGACTTATATAAAAAACAAAATCGAAATTGCGATTTCTAAAAAAGAAATCAAACCGTGCAACCCGGAGCTCACAGCTTTTTTACTATTTAAAATGTACATTGCACTCGTCTATGATTGGGAAAAACGGCATGAGCCGCTTTCAGAAGAAAAAATTGCTGAATTAATTGAACTATACTTTTTACGCGGTCTGTCTCAGTGAGATGGGCTTTTTTCATAGAAAAAACAAAAAAGGTCTCATGACGAGACCTTTTTTATTGTTCATTATCATCTTTTTTTACGCCGTTTAATTCTGTATTTCCTGTTTTTGCATCTTCTTCTTTTTGCTCTACTTCTTTTTCGCCTTCTTTTTTAAGGTCGAAGTAAGCTTTAATAGAATCACCTGTAATAGTTTTACTTAACGTGTTAGATGTACCTGCTACATAAGCAGAAGGAATAACAACCGCTACTGCTACTTCCGGATTATCATAAGGCGCGTATGAAACGAATGTAGAGTTACGTACGCTTACACCTTTGTTAAAGGTTTCAGCTGTCCCGGATTTACCAGCAATGTTATACTGACGATATTTCCCTAAATTAAGTAAACGCCCTGTACCATGTGAGCTTGTGACTACGCGGCGGAAGCCTTCCTTAACAATGTCAATTTCCGATTGACTCATTGTAATACGGTTTAATACTTCCGGCTCAAACGAGCTTTGTACGCTTCCTTTTAGTTCGCTATCAAGCTCAGGCTCACGAATTTCTTTTACTAGATGGGGTTTCATACGATAGCCGCCGTTTGCAATCGTTGAAATGTATTGAACAAGCTGAAGCGGTGTGTACGTATCATACTGTCCAATACCAAAATCTAGCGCTTTACCTGGTTCATTTGTGACGCTGTTACGAATACCCGTTGATTCGTTTTCTAATTCGATGCCCGTTGAAATTCCAAGACCAAACTGGCTATAGTATGAGCGCAGCTTATTAAAGATAGACGGTGGAATGTTCAGTCTGCCGCCAGGGCGGTACGTTTCACCAGCCATGCTCATAACCGTACGGTACATGAACACGTTTGATGATTGTTCTAGCGCTTTTTGGATTCCGGTAGCTCCCATATTATGTGAAGACTTTTTCTTAGTGCCCCCAGCAAATGTCATCGGTGCATCATAAAACACCGTTCCGGGCTGAATAGCGCCTGAGTCAAGACCTGCAAGAACAGTAGCTCCTTTTACAGCCGAACCTACTTCATAAGAAGTGGTCATGTTACCAAGAGCAAAATCTTGTACTTTTCGTGTTCCGGTCTTTTTATCTGTAACGAGCTGTTTTCCGCCCATTGCTAAAATGTCTCCTGTATGAGGGTCCATCATAATGGCAAACGCTCGGTCCATTAATCGTGAACCAGCAGCTCCAGATGTCACGGCTTTTGTTAAAATATCTTCGACTTGCTTTTGAAGCTCCATATCAATTGTTAAAATCAAGTCACTGCCGCGCTGACCTTCAGTAACGGTCTCTTGGCTCACTAGGTTGCCAGAGCGGTCTGTTACGTTTTGCACGCGGGCTTTTTGACCGCGAAGAACGTCTTCGTACTGCTTTTCTAAATAACTTTTTCCTACTCGGTCGTTACGGCTGTAGCCGTGTGATAAATAGTACTGTAAGTTTTCGCTTGGCAATCCTTCATCTGCCGATGTGATTTTACCAAGCAGCGTGCTAAGTAAGCCGTCGTATGTATACATACGGTCCCAGTAAGTTGTCGTATCGACGCCTGGTAAGTCACCCAGCTGCTCACTAATGACGGCAAGCTCTTTATCGGTTAATCCGCTTTTAATAATTTGCGCGGTTAACGCGTAGCCGCCTTCCATCTTGCTTTTAATAGCAATCACTTCAAGGTCATCTTTCACCGATAGAAGTTCGTTTTTTGTGATGCGCTTTAGCTGAAGAGGATATAAATCATCTTCAGAAAGTTGACCTTCTTTTACTTTTTGCTTATCCGCTGCGGTAATTTTTTTCGCTGCTGCTTTTGGATGAGTTGCAATCCAGTAATCTTTTAAGTCGCGTTCTGTTAGCTTAATCGTATTTTTATCTTTCTTTTTAGCCGATTTGCCAAACACGTCTGTTGTAACAGGAACATCAATAAGAGTGGCAAGCTTTTTAGCTACTTTTAGCTTGTCTTCTTGAGTGACGCCTTTCAAACGCGTGTACGTGACAGCGTTCAACGGTTTATTATCCACGATAACGCGGTCATAGCGGTCTAGCATCTTTCCGCGAGGAACCGGTGAATCTACCGTTTCATCTTCTGTTTTTTCAACTTCTCGTTTATAGTTCTCTCCGTACACGATCTGTACGAAGCCTAATCGTAAAATGAGTGCAGAAAAAAGCAGGAAAACCACAATAAACAGCCAGTTAATTCGAAATGAGACATGTGTTTTTTTGCGCTTTTTAGTTTTCATGTAAACCCCTTCACTTTGTTTATACAAGTTAAAAAAATTCATAAATTTTCTTATGAATCTATCACTCTACATATTAACATAATTTTGTCTATAAATGTTATTAGGTGGAATAAAACAGACAAAAAATTTATAGAAATTTTTGCGAAAGAAGAGAGATCTGTCGAAGGGTGCTGAAGGGGTTGTTCAATATTTTCCACTCGGTTGTTCAATATTGTTACCTGTTCAAATGTCCTAGAATCGGTAAAATAAAGAGAGATAGATATCAAGGGGGGCAAAACGAATGAAAATGAAAAGGCTTTCAATAATGTCTGGCGTGTTAGCAACATCACTTTTATTTGCGACAGCATGTTCAAACTCAGGTACGGATTCAAAAGCAAGTAAATCAACAGGCTCAGGTGATCAAGTTGTTATTGATATGTTCCAGTTCAAAGTGGAAATTGCAGATCAGCTGAAAGAATTAACGGATGAATATACAAAAGAACATCCAAACGTAAAGTTTAACATCCAAACAGTCGGCGGAGGCGCGGACTATGGTGCAGCATTAAAAGCACAGTTTGCCTCTGGAAATGAACCTGATATCTTTAACAATGGAGGGTTCCAAGAAGCGCAAACGTGGAAGGATAAATTGGAAGATTTATCTGATCAGCCGTGGGTAGATAATCTGTATGATATCGCCAAAGAACCGATGACAATGGACGGGAAAATTTATGGTCAGCCGCTAAACTTAGAAGGTTATGGTTTTATTTATAATAAAGATTTATTTGAAAAAGCAGGCGTTAAAGAATTACCTAAAACGCTGTCAGAATTAGAAGCAGCTTCTAAGAAGCTTAAAGCAAAAGGCATTACGCCATTTTCTAATGGATACGGCGAGTGGTGGGTGCTAGGTAACCACTTATTTAATATTCCAATGGCACAGCAAGACGATCCAGATGCGTTTATTAAAGGTCTAAACGAAGGAAAAGCAAAATTTGAAGGCAATGAAACGTTTAAGCAATTTATGAATCTGTTCGACTTAACGTTAAAGTATGGAAATAAAAATCCACTAACGACAGACTACAATACACAAGTTACTCAATTTGCTTCTGGTGAAACAGCAATGATGCAACAAGGTAACTGGACGGTAAATATGATTACGAAAATTAATCCGGACATGAAAATGGGCTTTATTCCAATGCCAATCAGCAACGATGTAAAGAAAAATGATAAACTAGCAATCGGAGTTCCAAATAACTGGGTAGTGAACAAAAATGCGCCAGATGCAGATAAAAAAGCAGCGAAGGAATTCTTAAATTGGATGGTTTCTTCTAAAGAGGGTCAAAAATTCTTAGTTGAAAAGTTCAAGTTCATTCCAGCGTTCAAAAACATCGATGGAAAAGGAATCGATTCTTTATCTGATGATATCTTAAAATACTCTGAAGAAGGTAAAACATTATCTTGGAACTGGTTTAAGTATCCGGAAGGAACGGTTCAAGAAGTCGGCGCAGCAATGCAGTCTTACGCAGGCAAGCAAATGACAGAAGAAGAATTTATGAAGAAATTAGATACAATTTGGGCAAAAATGAAAAAATAAACAAAAAGTCCGCGTGGAAAACGCGGACTTTTTGATGTGAAAAAATAGCTGGTTAGATTCATAGTTATGAAAAAATAATAGTCAATTGAAAGCGCTTTTAATGTATAATAATAGTCATAATGTATGACATTAGTCAAAGGAGGTTATTTGTGAAAGGCTGGAGCATACGCAAGAAATTAATTTTGTTTTTCTTATTCGCAACGGTTATTCCATTTTTAATTTCAACGATTTTTACGTATCAATACACAAAAGAAACGGTTAAGAACCGATTTATTTCTACCAACTATCAAGTTATTAAAAACGGAAGCAATGATTTGAGCGATTACTTAAATGAAATTGCTAATATTACAAAAAGGCTGTACGGCTACCACCCATTTATTAAGGTGTTAGATGAAGGTGTATCAAGTGACTTAGGAGCCAATCAACTGGAAATATCACGGACTCTTCTTTATTTATATAATACTCGTCCAGAGATTGAACAGCTCCATCTTTACATTGAAAACGGGCATGACTCGTATACAGCTTATAATTCGAAAGTGAGCAGCAGAGGAAAGTACGATGATATTTACACTCAGCCTTACTATTCTTATTTAAATAAAAATCATAAATTTCTTGTGATTGAGCCTACCCATGAAATTTATAGCTACAATAATTTATCAACGTTAATTGATTCACTGCCGAATCAAGTTATTAGCTTTCATCAGCGGATTGATGAGATTCCATCAGACAAGTTGTTAGCTTATCTATCTTTAGACATTAATATGACACAAATTCAATCTATATCGCAGCGTCTATATAATGAAGAGTCAGAAGATTTTTATTTAATGAACAATAAAGGGAAGGTTTTGTATTCCTCTGATTCAAAGGTTATTGGAAAAAATGAAAACTACGCGTGGGTGAAGGCGCTCACTTCTCAAAAAGACCATAGCATGGAATGGGAAGATAAAAGCTTCTCAGGCGTATTAATGTATGAAAAGCTTAAACAGCCCTTTGAGGACTTGTACATTGTGAAACGAATTCCTTACAGTGTTTTATATGAGGATGCAAGAAAGACAGCACTTATGAATGTATTAATTGGCCTGCCATTTTTGTGTATGCTCGTTATCGCTACGCTTTTTATATCAGTACGTTTTACACAGCCGATTAACGTATTGATTCGCAATATGAAAGAAGTGGAAAAAGGATCATTTGAGGTGCGGTTTAAGTCGCTTGGAAACGATGAATTTGGTGTGTTAGGAAGGCATTTTACCTCTATGGTAGAAACAATTAATGACTTGATTGAACGTAAATTTCGATTGGAATTAGAAAATAAATCAACGCAGCTAAAAGTACTGCAGTCACAAATTAATCCGCATTTTTTATACAACGCATTTCAATCGATTGGAACTCTTGCTCTTAAGCATAAAGCAGTTGAAGTATATTCTTTATTAACCTCACTTTCGCACATTATGCGTTACAGCATGAATATGAAAGAGGATATCGTTAGCTTAAAGCAAGAAGTCGATCACGTAAAAGCTTTCTTAAGTCTGCAAAAGCAGCGGTTTGGTTCAAAGTTTGAGTATGAGTTAAATATCGAAAAAGAAGCAGAGCTTATGCGAATACCGAAAATGATTTTGCAGCCTCTTGTTGAGAATTCTTTTAAGCATGGATTCGAAACCCGTACAGGAAGCGGAAAGCTGCTGATTTCAGCGGATTTGAACGGTGAAGAACTGATTCTAACGGTTTCTGATAACGGAAAAGGGATAGGGCAACAAGAGTTGAATCAATTAAAAACGGGACTTCAGCAATCGTATAATCAAACAGATGAGCATATTGGGTTGCAAAACATTTATGAACGACTTCGCATCTACTATGGAGATCATGCTTCAATGCAAATTACCAGTCAAGAAAATCACGATTTTACCGTTGTCATAAAGCTAACAACAATTGAAGAGAAGAGGGATAGTGATGAAAGTATTAATCGTGGATGATGAAGAGCATGTAAGAGAAGGAATAAAGCTGCTTGGACAGTGGGAAGAGCATGAAATTACAGATGTGATAGAAGCTGATAGCGGTGAGCAAGCGATTGCGCTTATCGAGGATCACGGACCGGAAATCATTTTTACTGATATGAAGATGCCTAATATCGATGGCATTGCTTTGTTGGAGTGGATTAAAGAGAATTCGCCTTCTAGCAAAACGATTGTGGTAACAGGGTATGATGACTACCACTATATGCGTAAAGCTATTCATTTTGGAAGTACGGATTATATTCTAAAACCAGTGGATCCTTCGATTTTAAACGATACGCTTATACGAGCTGTAACCCAATGGAAGAAAGAAGAAGAGTCCAGAAAAGTCCATAATAGCAGCTATCGTTTAATCAATGAAATGAAGCCGATTTATCGAGATCGAAAACTGACGCAGTTAATGAACAATTATTTGCTAAATCAATCAATCTATGAAGAGTTTGGTTTCCATCTGACTAGAGAGTATGAAGTGGGGATTGTACGTGTAGATGAATCCATCATTCGTTCTTTTGGCGGTGACCGGGATTTAGCCTATTTTTCAATTTTAAATGTAATCAATGAAATGCTGATGGCAGAAGAAAATGGGGTAGCCTTCCGTTATTTATCAAATAAGTGGGAAATTATTATTATATTTTGGAATGATTTTGAACGCATAACCTCTTTACTGACGACTTTACATACAGCCATTCGCCGTACGCTAGACGTGAGCTGTCGGATTGCAAGAGGGTGCAAAGTTTCTTCTATTGATCAGCTAATGAAATCCTATGAAGATGCGAAAAACTCGCTTTTATTAAGCAATGTTCTTGATCAAAATAAAGTGAAGGTCTACGGCGAGCAAGACGTTTTAGCAAGTGCTTTATTAATAAATATGATGGATTATAATAGTAAAATTGAAGAAGCGCTGCAAGTCGGGAAGTTTGAAGCCTTTTTGCCGGTATTCAACGAAATTATCACAGCTTTTGAAGCACAAAATTATCTCTCATTAAAGCAAATTCTGCATTTTGAGCAGGAATATCAGCTGTTAAGCCAGCATTGGTTAAAAAGATATCACATTCCTTATACGATAAATAACGGTCCTGAATATGTTCTTTCTTTTTTCTATAACCAAGATGGGCAGTTTCAGCTAGCAAAGTATGTAGAGAGAAAGAAGCGTGAAGTAAAGCGCTTTTTAAAAGTAGTAAAAAGGTATAGCAAGAAAAACAATCGCGACGTTATTTATGAAATCGAACAATATTTGCAGCAAAATTTTCATCGAGATGTGAAGCTTCAAGAAATATCGGAACGTTTCTATCTAAGCCGTGAATACATTTCGAGGAAGTTTAAGCAAGAATTTCAAGAAAACATTTCAGATTATATGGTGAAAGTCAGAATGAATAAAGCCAAATCACTTTTACTAAATGAAGAACTAAAAATCTATGAAATTGCGAATATGATTGGATATCATGATGATAAATACTTTCGAAAAGTGTTTAAAAAAGTAGAAGGCATTACGCCAAACGAGTATCGCAGTTTGACCGTATAAAAAAAGCTGAAACTGTTATAAAACAGTTTCAGCTTTTTTTATTTCATGATATCTAGACAGTGATCACATTTGTTTCCGTAGCATTCATGCTGTTCCTCAATGTCGTTTCCGCATTCTACGCACTTTTTATTGGGTAATCTTTTGAAAAATTCAGTCATTTTTTCTAACATTTTAAATCCCCTCCGTTGTTTTTGTTACTAACATTGTATTATAACAGATGACAAAATGTCAATTATGTTTTATAACAATTTAGCCTATTTTGCTATTCTAAGTGGTTATTTGTTATATAACAATGAGTTATTTCGATAAAATCGCCGAAACGCGTGCCTTTCAGTTAGTTTTCAAAAAAAAGTAGGGTATACTGAACGTAATAAAAATAGTACGAAAGGGTGATTGAAATGAAAGTAACTGTTATTGGTTTTTGGGGAGGATATCCGGCTGTTTCAGAAGCTACTTCTAGCTATTTAGTGGAGCACGATGGATTTCAGCTGCTTGTTGATTGTGGAAGCGGTGCATTGGCTCAGCTGCAAAAATATGCAAAGCCAGAAGAAATAGATGCTATAATTTTATCTCATTATCATCATGATCACGTGGCTGATGTCGGAGTATTTCAATATGCACGCCTCATTCAGACTCATCTAGGAAACGCTGTTAAGGAACTTTCTATTTATGGACATACATATGATCAGGAAAGCTTCAACAAACTTACTCATAAAGGAATTACTAAAGGGGTAGAGTATGATCCGAGTCAAAAACTTGAAGTTGGGCCTTTTACCATCGAATTTATGAAAACGAAGCATCCAGTCGTTTGTTATGCCATGAGAATAAGCGTCGGCAATCAAACTGTCGTGTACACAGCGGACTCTAGCTATTTAGAAGAGTTTATTTCCTTCTCAGACGAAGCAGATCTTCTCATTTGTGAATGTAATTTTTATGCTAACCAAGATGGAAGAGGCGCTGGACACATGACAAGTACAGAAGCCGGTACACTTGCTTCAAAAGCAAGTGTCAAACACCTCATGCTTACTCACCTTCCGCACTACGGAGAACATCAACAGCTAGTAGAGGAAGCTGCTGCTCATTATAGAGGTACGCTTACGTTAGCTGAATCAGGATATGTATGGGAATAACAAGGAGGAAAATGAATGTTATTTATTGATAATCAAAAAAACTATGATCCCCGAATTAACTTAGCAATTGAAGAGTATGCGCTCAAGCATCTAGACATTAATGAGACATATCTGCTGTTTTATATTAATGAACCTTCTATTATTATTGGGAAAAACCAGAACACCATTGAGGAGATTAATACAAAATATGTTGAAGATCAGCAAATTCATGTAGTGAGACGTCTGTCTGGAGGCGGGGCCGTTTATCATGATAAAGGAAATTTAAACTTCAGCTTTATTACGAAAGACGATGGAAATAGCTTTCATAATTTTAAAAAGTTTACCGAGCCGGTCGTGGAAGCGTTAAAGAAATTAGGAGTTAATGCCGAGCTAAGCGGACGAAATGATTTAATGGCTGAAGGACGGAAAATTTCTGGAAATGCTCAGTTTTCAACGAAAGGGAGAATGTTCAGCCATGGAACTCTTCTTTTTGATTCAGAGATTGAAAACGTCGTATCAGCGTTAAAAGTAAAAAAAGATAAAATTGAATCCAAAGGCATTAAGTCTATTCGAAATAGAGTAGCAAATATCAGCGAATTTTTAGAACAGAAAGTAACGGTGGAAGAGTTTAGAGAAATGCTGCTTCGATATATCTTTGACGGAGAAGAAAATATAACAGAATATAAACTAACGGAAAAAGATTGGGAAACGATTCATCAAATTTCTAAAGAGCGCTATCAGTCATGGGATTGGAACTATGGAAAATCACCTAAATTTAACTTACAGCACTCTCACCGCTTTCCTGTGGGACAAATCGACGTTCGTTTAGAAGTGAATAAAGGAAAAATCGATGCTTGCACCATTTACGGAGATTTCTTTGGAGTGGGAGATGTCGAGGAAGTACAGGAAAAATTAACAGGTGTTCGTTATGAAAAAGCTTCTATTGAACAAGCCTTAGAAGACATCGATATTCCACATTATTTTGGTAATATTACAAAAGAAGAGTTTGTTGAATTAATCTATTAAGAAAAAAGTCTGCTACATCAGGCTTTTTTTCTTTTTAAACAGATGAGTCTTGTCAATGGAACAGCAGTAACATTATAATAGAATAGAAGAAGTAAGAATTTTTACATTATTATGACTTAATAATGAATGGTTGTTCATTCATTCATTATTAAAAGGAGGAAGTTATGAGATGAATTTGTCAGCACAGCTTCATAAAACAGCTGAGCAATTTCCACAAAAATCGGCATATGTTTTTATGGACCAGGAAACATCTTATGCAAATCTTGATGCATCGGTATCTAAGTTTGCTGATGGTCTGAAGCAATTAGGTATAAAAAAAGGAGATCATATCGCTTTGATTGTCGGCAACTCGCCTCATTTTGTGATTGGATTGTACGGTGCTCTTCGAGTAGGAGCTACTGTTATACCTATTAATCCTATTTACACAGCGGATGAAATTAGCTACATGCTTCAGGATGGAGATGTAAAAGCAGTTATTGCGGTTGATTTACTTCTCCCTATTTTAAAGAAAATCATTGGACACACTCCATTTTTGGAACATGTTATCTTATGTGAAACGACAGATACAGTGGAAAATATACCTTCTTATTTTCACACGTTTTCGCAAGTTATAAACAGAGGAGAAGCTACATATGATTTTCTGGAGTTAAAAGAAGAAGATGTGGCTATCATTCTGTATACGTCAGGAACGACTGGAAAACCAAAAGGAGCTATGCTTACACATAAGAATATTTATTCAAATGCTCAAGACGTAGCAGATTATTTAAGTATAAATGGGAATGACCGAGTCGTAGCTGCTTTGCCGATGTTTCACGTATTTTGTTTAACTGTTTCATTGAATGCGCCTTTAATGAATGGAGGAACGATATTAATTGAACCAAAATTCAGTCCATCTTCTATATTTGAATTAATTCAAAATCGACAAGCGACTATTTTTGCCGGCGTTCCCACAATGTATAATTTCTTACTTCAGCATGACAAAGGGAAAAAAGAGCACTTTCATACGGTAAGGCTTTGTATATCAGGTGGGGCATCAATGCCGGTGGCACTTCTAACCAATTTTGAACGTAAGTTTGGGGTAATGGTAGCAGAAGGGTATGGATTATCTGAGGCTTCTCCTGTGACGTGTTTCAATCCGATTGACCGAGAGAGAAAAGCCGGTTCTATAGGCACATCTATTATGAATGTTGAAAATAAAGTGGTGAACGAACTAGGAGAAGAAGTAGAAGTAGGACAAGTTGGCGAACTTATCGTCAAAGGCCCTAACGTGATGAAAGGGTATTACAAGCTTCCAGAAGACACGGAATATGCTCTCCGAGATGGTTGGCTGTATACAGGTGACTTAGCAAGAATGGATAAGGAAGGTTATTTTTATATCGTTGACCGTAAAAAAGATTTAATTATTGTAGGAGGATATAATGTTTATCCTCGCGAAGTAGAAGAAGTGCTATATGCGCATCGGGATATTGTAGAAGTGGCTGTTATCGGAGTCCCTGATCCTTCTTTAGGTGAATGTGTGAAGTGTTACGTGGTTTGCAATAATCAAGAGATAACGGAAGAGAAGCTTATTGCCTATTGCAAAGAGCACCTTGCTAAATATAAAGTGCCAAGTGAAATTGAATTTTTAAAAGAACTTCCTAAAAATACAACGGGAAAAATTTTACGTCGTGCATTGAAGCAGCAAGTATCTCAGGAACGATAAAATGAAAGCGATTCCAAGTTGGAGGTGGTAAAAGGATGTCATCTATTTCTTATGAAATGAAGGGACACGTCGCCCATGTGATCCTGAACCGTCCGGAAGCGATGAATGCTTTTAATTACGATATGCTTAAAGAATTGGAAGAAGTAATTGAAGGAATTCGTATTCAAAAAGATATTCGAGTTGTGACGTTTAAAGGAGCAGGTGAAAAGTCTTTTAGTGTAGGGGCCGATTTAAAAGAACGTAAAACTCTCTCTGATCAAGAGGTAAAGCGCAATATTTACAAAATAGGAGAAGTGTTTTCGAAGATAGAGCAGCTTCCGCAGCCAACGATAGCAATCATCAATGGATATGCATTTGGAGGAGGAATGGAGCTGGCTTTAGCATGTGATTTCCGGATTGCTTCAACCGAAGCGCTTATGGGTTTAACGGAAACAAGCTTAGCGATTATACCAGGCGCAGGAGGAACACAGCGTCTCCCTCGGTTAGTTGGGGAAGCAAAAGCAATGGAACTCATTTTAACAGCTCAGCGTCTCTCAGCATCAGAAGCGAAAGAATGTGGTCTAGTAACGAAGGTGGCTCCCGGATATGAAATAGAAGAAACAATAGATATTTTTATCTCTCTTTTATTGAAAAATGGGCCAATTGCACTTCAGCAAGCAAAATTTGCTATTAAAGAAGGAATGAAGGCCGATTTGCAGACTGGTTTGCAAATTGAACGAAAAGCATATGAGTTAACGATTCCGACAGAAGATCGTCTCGAGGCGCTTCAAGCATTTGCTGAGAAGAGAAGACCTAGTTTTAAAGGGAAATAGGAAAGGGCTGTCTAATGGACAGCTCTTTCTTAGTTTCTTCTATAAGAATAATAAAAAAGAATACGTAAAAGCGCAGGAGCAAAGAAGGCGAAGTTACAGCTGGCTTTTGTCTATAATACGTTGCAGTAGTCGTTGTTCAAATCTATAAATAATAGTTTTTAATTTTTTCTTTAAAAACCGTTGACTTTAGTTAAAATATATTTTATTATTATAAAGCGTCGTTGAGACATACCGTTAACAACGAAGCTAAAAAAAAGAATTTTAAAAAGTTGTTGACATTATGTTGATAACTTGATAAGATGATGAAGTCGCTTAAGAGCGGCGGTTGAACTTTGAAAACTGAACAAAGCGACAAACGTCAACGTTAATTTTTATTTTTTAA